>DASRII010000083.1:0-9907 GCA_035650075.1 Micromonosporaceae bacterium
AGCTGTCCCGGCTCGGTGCCGGCGTCGAGACGATGGCGGCCACCTTTCTCGAACTGTGCGTCGGGCAGGGCACCGATCTGGAGGTGCAGGGCCGGTCCGAGGACGCCGACCTGGATCGGTGCCTGGCGCTCGCGGAGGCGAAGACCGGCGCCCTGCTGGGGTGTGCCTGCCAGCTGGGCGCGATGGTGACGCATCCGGGGGAGTGCGAGACGGCCCCGTACCGGGACTTCGGGCGCCACCTCGGCGTGGCGTTCCAGCTCACCGACGACCTGCTGGGCATCTGGGGCGACCCGGAGCTGACCGGGAAGCCGGTCCACGCCGACCTGGCGGCCCGGCGGCTGACGCTGCCGGTCGCCGCCGCATTGACCTCCGGCACCAGCGCGGGGGAGCGGCTGCGGCTGCTGTACGCCGCCGGCAGCGGCCCAGCCGGGACGGCGCTGATGGCCGATCTGGTCGAGCAGGCCGGTGGTCGGGCCTGGGCGCAGGCGGAGGCCGATCGGCGGGCCGGACGGGCGCTGGACGCCTTGGACCGGGCCCGGCCGGAGCCGGGTGCCGCGGCCGAGCTTCGCGCCCTGGTCGAGTTGGCGCGCCGGCGGGAGCTCTGATCCGGCTCCGTCGAAGCCCTGCAACCAGGGCTTTTAGCAATTACTTACGAAAGTTCATATTGAAATATTGAAAGTTTCAGTATTCCCGTCGTAACTTAGGGAAACCGCCAAACCACCGGAAGTGCTAGCCGATGACAGTATTTCGCTACTCTTCGGCAAAACCAGGTCCGTCACAGCGGCACGACTCTCGGGTGGTCACCGCGATGCCGGCTCCTTTGGGATCCGCCCCTGCGCCTCGGGATCGCAGCCCTTTCGAGGAGGAGTCCGATCCGGGCAGCCGAGCCCGGTCGCTCACCACAACCCTCACCCCGGCGGGCGCTTAGTGCTCGCTTCGGTCGCAGCCGATTGCCCTCGCACGGCGGCCGAAGCGAGCGAGGAACTCCCGCCATACCGCAACGACTCAGCGGTCGAGAAAGGAATCCCATGTTCGAACGTACCAAGCCGCGTCCACGGGGACGCGCGCCCTCGAGACCACGGCGCCAGGTGCTTGCCCTGGCGGCCGGCGCGGTGCTCGCGCTCGGCCTGACGACCATTCCGGCACAGGGACAACTCGGTCTGTCACAACCGGCCGCAGCGGCGGAGGACGCCAGCGTGAACGTGCTGGTCTTCCACGGTCCGGCCGAGGAGCAGGACGACCCGGTGCTGGACGCCGCGGCTGCGATCGAGCAGCTGGGCAGCAGCGGCGGTTTCGACGTCGACGTCTCCTCCGATCCGTCGGTGTTCAGCGCCGAGGGCCTGCGCCCGTACCGCGGCGTGGTGTTCCTGTCCGCCGTGGGAGCCGAGTTGAGCAACGACCAGGAGCGCGAGCTGGAGAGCTACATCGAGGCCGGTGGCGGCTTCCTGGGTATCCACGACGCCGCCCGGGCGCAGGAGCGCTCCCAGTGGTTCAGCGGACTGATCGGCGCCCGCCCGGTCGGCGCGCTGCCCGACCCGGAGCCGGTCGTCCAGAGCGCGACCACGGCGAGCAGCGACAACCCGCCGAACGAGACCAGGTTCCAGCTGGTCGACGGCGACATCGGCACCAAGTGGCTGACCTTCAACCCGACCGGCTGGGTGGCAGTACGCCTCCAGGCGGCCGCTGCGGTCAACCAGTACGCGCTGACGTCGGCCAACGACGCCGAGGACCGCGATCCGCAGAACTGGACGCTGCAGGGATCCAACGACGGCTCGACCTGGACCGACCTGGACTCTCGCAGCGGCGAGAACTTCCCGAACCGGTTCCAGACCCGGGACTTCTCCTTCGAGAACACGACGGCGTACGAGTGGTACCGGCTCGACATCACCGCCAACAGCGGTGCCGGGCTCACCCAGCTCGCCGAGTTGGAGCTGTTCGCCGGTGACGCGGAGCCGCCCGAGGACCCGCCGGTGCAGGAGGCGACGGTCAACTTCGTCGACCGCCAGCACCCGGCCAACGGCGGACTTCCGCTCGCCACGACGCGGTCCGACCAGTGGCTGAACTGGGCGACCAACCCGGTCGGCCAGGTCCACACCGTCGCGCAGGTGGACGAGTCGACCTACGAACCGGGCCGGGGCGCCAACGGCGCGTACCACCCGATCTCGTGGTGTCGCGACTATGACGGCGGGCGGTCGTTCTACACCGGCATGGGCGCCACCGCCGACGGTTACGGCAACGGCGACTTCCGCGACCACCTGCTGGGTGCCATCCAGTGGACGACCGGCATGGTCCGCGGCGACTGCCAGGCGACCATCGCGTCGAACTACCGGATCGAGCGACTCGTCACTCAAGGTCCCGCGCCGTTCGATCTCAACGACATCGGCGAGATCCACGGCCTGGACGTCGCGGCTGACGGCTCGGTGTTCTACATCGGTAAGTCGGCCTGCCCGTCCGGCCCGATCGCTTCGTGGGACAACCCGAACGTCGGTCTCGGCTGCGGCACCGTGCACCGATGGGACCCCGACACCAAGCAGCCCAAGTTGCTCGCAACGCTGCCGACCTTCGGTAACCGCGGCAGCGGCGACGAGTCGGTCAAGGCCGAGGACGGCCTGGTCGGCATCGCGCTCGACCCGGAGTTCCTGCAGAACGGCTGGATCTACCTGTACTGGATGCCGCAGGCGTCGGTCGACCGCACCCGGCACACCGGCGAGCGGACGATCTCACGGTTCACCTACGACAAGCAGACCAACTCGATCGACATGAACAGCCGGGTCGACCTGCTCAAGTGGGAGATCCAGGTGCACTTCTGCTGCCACGCCGGTGGCGGGATGGACTTCGACTCCGACGGCAACCTCTACATCGGTGTCGGCGACTCCAACTCCTCCGGCGGCTCCAACGGCTACTCGGGCAACAACTGGACCCAGGAGTTCGGGGGCTACTCCTACCAGGACGCCCGCCGTACGGCGGGAAACACCAACGACCTGGACGGCAAGATCCTGCGGATCCATCCCGAGCCCGACGGCACCTACACGATCCCCGACGGCAACCTGTTCCCCGAGTCCGAGGATCCGGGCGACAAGACCCGGCCGGAGATCTACGTGATGGGCGTGCGCAACATCTCGACGCTCTTCGTCGACCCGACGACCGATCTGCTGCACGCAGCCTGGGTCGGCCCGGACGCCGGCAGCCCGAGCCCGGAGCTGGGGCCGGCGAAGTACGAGACCGCCACCATCATCAACTCGGCCGGCAACCAGGGCTGGCCCTACTGCATGGGCAACGGCCAGCCGTACCGCGACCGGAGCAACGAGGATGCGAGCATCCTCACCGGCTGGTACGACTGCGACAACCTGCAGAACAACTCGCCACGCAACACCGGCCTGGTGGACCTGCCGCCGGCGCGCGACAACATGATCTGGTACTCGCCACAGGGTGGCGGTCCGGTGTTCCCGGAGCGCTCCGACGGCAGTGGGATCCCGACGTACGACAATGAGGACACCACGTTCACCCAGCCGTACCTGCGGGGCGGCTGCCAGGCGATCATGACCGGCCCGGTCTATCACCGGTCGCTGATCACGCAGCCGAACAGTGGCGTCGCATGGCCGTCGTACTGGGAGGACAAGTGGTTCCTCGGTGACGAGTGCAACCCGAACAACCGGGTCGCGCTCACCGTCGACCCCGATGGCATCGACGAGGCCCAGCCCCCGGTGTTCGCCGAGAGCCTGCGCGAGATCATCCCCGGCGGCAGCGCCAACCTGCAGAGCTGGATGATGACCTCACGGTTCGGGCCGGACGGCGCCCTCTACATGGGCGACTACGGCGGCGGCTTCTTCAGCCTGAATCAGAACCAGAAGCTGATCCGGGTCGTCTACGACGGTGGTCCGCCGACTCCGGGTCCCACCGCGTCGTCGGTGGCCGTCAACAACACGCCGATGACGATCGCCTTTACCGGTGAGAAGTCCGGTGGCATGGCGTACGAGTGGGACTTCGGCGACGGCACCACTTCGTCGGCGGCGAACCCGCGGCACACCTACGTCACCGGCGGCAGCCACACCGCGACGCTGACGGTGACCTACGCCGACGGCGAGAAGGCCTCGACCCAGGTCGAGGTCGACGTGAGTTGCACCGAGCCCGACACCCGCGACACGGTCTGGTTCCGTGACACCGACACCGGCGTGACCAACCATGCGCTCGGTGGCGGCTGCACGATCAACGACCTGATCGACGACGAGCGCGACTACCCGACACACGGCGCGTTCGTCGACACCGTTTCAGGTCTTGCCGAGCGGATGCAGGCGGCCGGCCACATCTCCGGTCGCGAGGTCGGCCGGCTGGTCAGCGCAGCGGCGAACACCGACATCGGCTCCCCGTCCGGTGAGCCCGGCTACATCCCGTTGTTCGACGGGACGGCCGAGTCGATGGAGGGCTGGACGCAGGCACCGGGCGGTGAGTTCGCGCTGCAGCCAGACGGCACGATGCGTACCGTCGGCGGTCTCGGCATGCTCTGGTACAAGGAGCGGCCGTTCGCGAACTTCTCGCTCCAGTTGGAGTTCCGCGACGTCGCTCCGGGCAGCGGGCGCTCCAACAGCGGTGTGTTCGTGCGGTTCCCCGATCCGCGGACACCGGTCAGCGAGCGGCCCGAATGCGGGCGCATCGGCGCTGCGGTCAACTCGCCGGCCTGGGTGGCCATCAACTGCGGCCACGAGATCCAGATCTACGACGGCACCACCGGCGAGCCCCGCAAGACCGGGTCGGTCTACCTGTTCAAGGAGAACAACCTCGAACAGGCCCGCCCGACGCCGAAGGGTGTCTGGAACGACTACGAGATCCGGGTCGTGGGCCAGCACTACACGATCATCCGCAACGGCGTGGTGATCAACGAGTTCGACAACACCCCCGGCCAGCAGCCGGACCGGGCCGGTGATCCGCCGACCGATCTGCGGCAGTTCACCGAGGGCTTCATCGGACTGCAGAACCACGGTGGCGGCGACGTCACCGAGTTCCGCAACGTCCGGGTGCGCGAGCTCTAGCTCCAGCGTCCGGTCGGCGCGAACCAGCCAGGTTCGCGCCGACCGGCGTTTGGGGTGGTCACCGTCCAGGCGGCGACCGACCGGAGCCACCGACTCCGTTTCGAAAATTACTTTCGAAAGTTCGTTCACAACTATTGCTACTAGCTGTAATTAGCCCGTAACTTTAGGGATCAGCACCACCGGAGGGGCTGGCTATGGCGATAGTTTCGTTACCTCTCGGAAAAACATTCGTCCGCAAGGCGTGCTCACTCGGGCTCAGCGCGACGCCGGCTCTTCTCGCGTCCGCCACCTGCGCCACTCGGCGCGGCCAGTCTCTAGGAGGAGCACGATGCGTGCACCCAAATCCAACCCAGTCCGGGGGGCCCTGAGCCGCCGTCGGTTCCTCGGCACCACCGCCGGCCTCACGCTCGGTGCCGCGGCCGGCGGCATCGCCCCGCTCACCGGGGCGGCGGCCGCGGCCGCGCCGAACGGCCGGCTGATCCCGGCCGGCAAGGTCGGGACCATCACGTTCACCCAGCGCGACGTCCCCGGGCGGCTCGGGATCGCCAGCGGCAGCCCGACCATGGGCTACCTGGGCGGCGATAACTTCCCCCAGGACCCCACCGACCTCGGCCCGCTCGTCCCGCTGCCGGGCGGATGGCGTGAGCTCTTCGAGTTCTTCGCCAACGTCGGCATCAAGCAGGTGGAGTTCGCCGGCTACGGGCAGAACGCCAACAACCCGGGTGGCAACGCGGGCTATCCGAACGACGGCAACGCCGCCGGCCGCGCCGCCTACCTCGAGTACGCCGGCCGGATCCGTGGCTTCCTCGACGAGTTCGGCCTCGAGGCGATCGGCAACCACGGCTTCATCCCCAACACCTGGTTCGGCCCGAACAGCGCGGGCGGCACCATGTCGGCGGCCGACGAGCTGCGCCTGCGTACGGAGCTGGAGTTCGCCACGATCCTCGGCACGCCGTTCATGGGCACCGGCAACGACCCGACCAGCGCCAACAACCGCAACATCGAGCCGTGGACGATCGCCTGCGAGAAGTGGACCGCGCTCAACCAGATCAGCGTCAACGAGTTCGGCATCCACATGTACACGCACAACCACTCGCCGGCGTACAACTTCCTCCAGGACGGGCCGATGGTGACCGTCACCGAGGACCGCGTGACCGGGGCCCCGATCGCGCCGACGCAGGTGCGCGCCGAGTCCGGCAAGCGCCTGATGCAGCACTACCTCGACAACACCGACCCGGGCCTGGTCCAGATCGAGATGGACATCTACTGGGCGCACGTGGCGCAGCATCAGTGGCGGTGGCGTTACGACGAGAACGGCGCCCGCGTCGAGGACATCTTCGACCCGCTGGCGACGGTGGCGCGGCAGACCCAGCGCTATCCGCTCTACCACGCCAAGGACGGCGACCGGACGCTCGATCCGCCCGGTGTCGGCAACGGCTACAACTTCGTGCCGTTCGGCGACGCGAGCAGTGACATCGACTTCGAGACGTTCTTCTCCGGCCAGGGTGCGAAGGGTTACCACAACCCGAACTACGAGCAGGACAACGCTCCCGGCGGATCGGCCGACCCCGGCCGGTCGCTGCGGTTCACCGAGTTCAGCGCGTCCAACATGAACAACCTGCGCGGCTGATCCCTCAGCAAAGGCGACGGCTCCGATCGCGATGTCGATTGGCCTCGAACGCGACCGGAGCCGTGAGCAGGAACTCCCCAGAAAGAGGACTCCTATGAGACAAGGTAGCAACCGGCTGCGCAGACGCCTGCAGGCTGCGGTCGCCGGAGTAGGTCTCGCCGCCGGTGGACTGGCGGCCGTCGGACCGCTCTCGACCACGGCAGCGGCCGCACCCGACGACAACGAGGGCATGCAGTATCGCGTGCTCGTCTTCACCAAGTCCGCCGACGGACCGAATCCGGCCACCGCGGCCGGCGTCGCGGCGATCCGAGAGATCGGCCAGGAGCACCGGTTCACGGTGCAGGTCACCGACGATCCGAGGAAGTTCGACCAGGAGCACCTGAAGCAGTACCGCACCGTGGTCTTCCTCAACACCGCGGGCGATGTGCTCACCGACGCCCAGCAGAACGCCTTCGAGGCGTACTTCGCCGACGGCGGCGGGTTCGTCGGCATCGGCTCGGCCGTCGAGCTCGAGCCGGACTGGCAGTTCTACACCGACCTGGTCGGCACCCGTGCAACCGGCCGGACCGACGTCCAGCCGGGAACGATCAAGGTGGCCGACCGGGTCCACGACGCCTCCAAGGACCTGCCGGAGTACTGGACGCGCACCGACGCCTGGTACAACTTCGCCCGCAACGTACGCGGCGAGAGTCACGTGCTCGCGACGGTCGTGGAGCACGTCGACGACCTCGGATCGTTCGAGCTCCAGCCGTGGGGCGGCCGGCTCGAGGGCATCGAGGGCGGCACGATGGGTGCCGACCACCCGGTGACCTGGTGCAAGGACTGGCGCGGCGGGCGGTCGTTCTACAGCTCGCTCGGCAACACCGCGGCGAGCTTCGGCGAGTCTGAGCTGCGTTCGCATCTGGCCGGAGCGATCGGCTGGGCCGCGGGCCAGGCCGACCCGGTCTTCAGCGACTGCGGCGCGACCGTGCTCGCGAACTACCAGCAGACCGCCGTCGCCCTGCCGCCGAACATCAGCGAACCCATCGGGTTCGACACCCTGCCGGACGGGCGGGTCATCCAGACCGACCGTCGCGGCGGCGTCCGCCTCCACGACCCGGAGACGAACACGACCACGGTCCTCGCGCAGATCCCGGTCTACACCAACAGCGAGGACGGCATGTACGGCCCGGCGATCGACAACGACTTCGCGACCAACCGCTGGATCTACCTGTACTACGCACCGCCCACCGTGGAGGACGTCAAGCTCTCCACGGGTGAGGTCGTCACGCAGACGACGCCGGCGGCCAACGCGCCGACCACTGGTGCCAACCCGGCGGTGTGGGACCCCTGGGTCGGCTACTTCCAGCTGTCCCGGTTCAAGCTGGTCGACGCCACAGCATCCGATCCGGCCCATCTCGACTTGGGGTCGGAGCAGCAGATCATGCGGGTGCCGGTCAACCGCGGCGCGTGCTGTCACGTCGCGGGTGACATCGACTTCGACACGCACAACAACCTGTGGATGGTGACCGGAGACGACACACCGGCCGGCGGTGGCAACTCCGGCGGCTTCAGCCCGCACAACGACATGATGACCGCCGACGGGCAGTTCAACGCCCCGTTCGTCGACGCTCGTCGCTCGTCGCTGAACACCAACGACCTGCGCGGGAAGGTCCTGCGCATCTCGGTCGACGACGGCGACATCGGATCGGGTGAGGAGAACCAGTTCGGCGGCGCGTACACGGTGCCGGACGGCAACCTCTTCCCGGTCGGAGCGGACAAGACCCGTCCGGAGATCTACGCGATGGGCTTCCGCAACCCGTTCCGGATCCAGGTCGACAGCAACGACGTCGCCTACGTCACCGACTACTCGCCCGACTCGCAGACGCCGCAGAACTTCCGCGGTCCGGCCGGAACCGGGCGAGTGGAGATCATCCGGGAGCCGGCCAACTACGGCTGGCCGCTGTGCTACCGGCAGGACCTGCCGTACTACCGGTGGAACTTCAACACCAGCCAGCCGCTCGACAGCACGCCGCAGACGTACGAGTGCGACAACCCGGCGAAGGGGCCGGACAACACGTCGCGGTGGAACCTCGAGGGCGGGCCGACCGTGGAGCCGGGCCGGGTGCAGACGCCTCCGGTCACCAACCCGGAGATCTGGTACTCCTTCACGCCGGAGAACCGGGCCGACAACCCACTCGGCACGCCCTGCTTCGCCTACTACAACGGCTCCGGCACGACCCAGTGTCCGCGGCTGTTCCCGGAGCTCGGCACCGGTGGGGTCGGGCCGCACGGCGCCGACAAGTACGAGTACGACCCGGACAACCCCGATCCGACGAAGCTGCCGCCGTACTACGACGGCTCGGTCTTCTTCGGCGAGTTCACCCGCGACATGATTCGGGAGATCCGGTTCGACTCGCAGGGCAGGGTGTTCAAGATCAACAACCTGCTGGACTGTGGTCCGCTGACACCCACCAGGGTTCCGCAGACCAACCGGCCGTTCGAGTGCGACAACCCGATGGACCTGCAGTTCGACGGCAGTGGGCACTTCTACCTGCTGGCGTACGGCGACGGGTTCTTCAACATCAACAACGACGCCGGGCTGTACCGCTGGGACTACGTCAAGGGCCAGCGGGCTCCGATCCCGGTGCTGTCGGCCACGCCAACGAGTGGGTCGGCGCCGCTGACCGTGGAGTTCTCGAGCAACGGCTCGCGTGACCCGGACCCGGGTGACTCGATCCGGTTCGAGTGGGACCTCAACGGCGACGGAACAGTCGACTCGGTCGACGCCGATCCGCAGTACACGTACACGACGCCGGGCCAGTACACGGCGCGGCTGACCGTGTACGACTCGAGCGGGCAGTCGGCGTCGGCGAACACGACGATCACCGTCGGGAACACCGCTCCGACCGTCTCGGTCGACGCGCCGGTCGAGGGCGGCCTGTTCGCCTTCGGCGAGTCGATCCCGTTCTCGGTGACGGTGACCGATCCGGAGGACGGTGCGGTCGACTGCAGCCGGGTCGAGGTGACGTTCGTCCTCGGACACGACGAGCACGGCCATGCCGAAGAGACCGTCCACGGCTGTCAGGGCGTGCTGCCCACGTACGCCGAGGACGTCTCGCACGGCGGCAACGTGTTCGGCGTCGTCAGCGCCTCGTACACCGACCTCGGTGGCGCTGCCGGCGTGCCGGCGCTGACCACCGTGGACCAGGTGGCGGTGCGGCAGAAGAAGCAGGAGGTCGAGTTCGTCGTCGACCAGTCCGGCACCAAC
>DASRII010000084.1:0-8456 GCA_035650075.1 Micromonosporaceae bacterium
ACGTGACCCTTCTTGGTCTCGTAGTCGTGCGAGTCGATCTTCGGCCGGAGCTTCATCTCCTTGATGTTGGTCTGTTGCTGGTTGCGCCGGGCTTCCCGCGCCTTCAGTGCGCTCTCGTACTTGTACTTGCCGTAGTCCATGAGCTTGCACACCGGCGGGCGCGCCATGGGCGCTACCTCGACCAGGTCCAGGTCGACGTCCGCGGCCAGCTGCAGGGCGCGCTCCAGCGGGACGATGCCCACCTGCTCACCCTCAGGGCCGACCAGTCGGACCTCACGTGCCCGGATCTGTTCGTTCACGCGTGGTTCGACGCTGATGGGGCCTCCTCGTGGCGATCCTCCGCGCACCGTGCGCGGCGGTGTCGTCGAGCCAGCCAAAACAGAAGGCCCCGGCGTATGCCAGGGCCCACTCGACCGGTCGAAAGCGCGCCGCGCCCCCGACCGGACCCGGCCGCTCGAGGCAACTCGGGTGGGAGCAGGCGCTCCGCTTGGCACCATCACAGGACGTGACGGAGTGGTCGACCGAATTAGCGTACCAGGTCACGCCGCCGGCCCGCGACTAGGCGCCGCCGCCCCCGTTGATCATGAAGTTGGTTGCGTGACACGCCGTCGAGCCACCAAGTAACTTCATGATCAACGCAGGAGGGGGCGGGAGGGGGTGGGAGGGGTCAACTGGGAGAGGTGGGTGAGACGGACTCGGCTAGCAGCGCACGCAGGGCGCGGACGGCGGTCAGCGCGTGCTCCCCGTCGACCCGTTGGATCGCCATCACCGCGACCACGTCGTCGTTGACCAGCTCGAGGCTCGCCCAGGCGGCGCCGCGCTGGAACTTGACCGCGCGCACCACCTGCCACGGCAGGTCGTAGCCGCCGATCACGTTGCGAATGCGGATCCGCTGCGCGTCCGCTACCACGAGCGGTCGGCCGATCATGAGAATGCCGGCGCCGATCAGGATCCCGAGCCCGATCATCGCGGCCTGGTCACCCGGCTGGAAAACCGCCGTCCCCGCGCCCGTCGGCCCCCGCAGCGCGGTGGCCACGACCGCGAAGAGCGCCACGACCGCTGCCGCCGCCACCCACGCGACCACGCGCACCTTCCGCGGCCTTACCCGTACCACAGCTAGAGAGTCTGCCAGCTCAGCTCCCGCGCGCCGACGCGGCGGTCCTCCGGTACCCCCATCTCGCCGAACAGCGCGCGGGCCTGCGCCCGATGGGTGTCGGCCTCGTCGTCGCCCGCGACCTCGGCGGCCGCGAGGTGGGCGCGGGCCTGGCCGTGCCGGTGTCCGGTCTCGGCGTGGATGGCCACCGCCGCGGTGGCGTGGTCCAGCGCCCGGTCGGGGCAGCCCAGACCCGAGCAGACCGCCGCCAGGGTGACCAGCGCGTTGCCCTCGATGACCCGGTATCCCGCCTCGCGGGCCCGCGTGAGGGCCTGCCGGGCCAACGCGGAGGCGTCGTCGAAATTGCCGGCGGCCGCGTGCGCGTCGGCCGCGCCGAGCAGCGCGGCGAGCTCGTCCTGGCCGGCGCCGATGTCCCGGGCCATGTCGAGCGCGCGGCGGAAGCCGTCGACGGCGGACCGGTGGTCGCCGAGCGCCTGGTCGATCGAAGCCACGGTGACCAGCGCGGTGCACTCGAGCGTCCGGTCACCGGTCTCGCGGCCGAAGGACAGCGCGGCCTCCGCGAGATGCCGGGCCGCGTCGTACCGTCCCGCGTCGCGGTGCACATTCGCCAGGGCACACATCGTGTACGCCTCGACGGCGCGATCGCCGACCTCCTGGTGCAACGTGAGCGCCTCGGTGAGGGCGGCCCGTGCCTCGTCGAGCCGACCCTGCGCGTGGTAGACCCAGCCCAGCTCCGCCGTCGCCCGGCCGACGCCGAGTCCCGACCCCAGCTCCCGGTACACCGCCAACGCCTGCCCGTGCTGGTCGGCGGCGAGGGACAGCCTGCCCTGGGCGTGCGACACCTGGCCCAGGTTGCCGAGCTTGTTCGCCTGACCGCGGAGGTGGCCCGACCTCCGGTCGATCGCCAACGCCTCGGTGTAGTGCTCGGCGGCCTCGCCGAGCCGACCCGCCGACCAGTGCTGCCCGCCGATGTGGGCCAGCGTGGCGGACTCCCCCTCGGCCCAGCCGGCGCGCCGGGCGCAGGCGAGCGCCTCGGCGTAGTGGCGCAGCGCGGGGTCCGGGTGGTTGCGCGTCAGGTGGTACAGGCCGAGGCTGATCTGCGCCGCCGCCTGCCCGCGCAGGTCACCGGCCGAGTCCGCGGCGGCCGACCCGGCCTCGGCAACGGCCGACCAGTCCCGGTAATGCATGCCCATCAGGAAGTACCCGCGCAGCCCGTCGGCGAGCAGCCAGGCGACCCGATGCGGCCCGTGGAGCGCGGTGTGCCGGACGGCGCTCACGAGGTTGGTGCGCTCGTCGTCCAGCCAGGCCGTCGCCTTCACGGGATCTCCGAACCGCTCGGTTTCGGTGGCGGTCGACGGGGCGATCCGCAGGATCGTCGGGTAGAGCAGGTCCGCGGCCGCGTCGACGCGCCGCAGGTAGTACGCGTAGAGGCGGTCGAGCGCGGTCTCCCGCGCGGCGGGCAGGTCCTCCGTGCCGGCCAGGTCGGCGGCGTACCGGCGCAGCAGGTCGTGGCAGGTGTACCGGCCGGCGCGCTGGTCGTCGACGAGATGGGCGCCGGCGAGCTGGTCGAGCAGCCGGGTCGCCTCGTCGATCGGAGTACCGCCCAGGGCCGCCAGCGCCTCCGCGGTGACATCCGGCCCGGGTGGTAGGCCGAGCAGCCGCCAGGCGCGCCGGGCGTCGGCAGGCAGCGCGGCGTACGAGTGGTCGAACGCGACCCGGACCGCGGTCTGCGAATCGCCATCCACCTGCAGGCCGCCCAGCCGGTCGCCCTTGGCCAGCGCGGCGGCGTACCCGGCGATCGTGGTGCCCGGCCGGCCGGCCAGGTTCGCCGCCGCGATCCGCAACGCCAGCGGGAGGTACCCGCACAGCCCAGCCAGCTCGGCGACCGCCCCCGGCTCGGACCCGACCCGCTCGGCACCCAGCAGCCGAGCGAGCAGCGTACCGGCCTCGCCGTCGCTGAGCACCTCGAGCTCGAGCCGCGCGGCGCCATCCCGGGCGACGAGCCCGCCCAGCCGGTCGCGACTGGTCACCAGCACCAGGCAGCCCCGGCCGCCCGGCAGCAGCGGCCGGACCTGGTCGGGGTGGCCGGCGTCGTCGAGCAGTACGAGCAGCCGGCGACCGGCCAGCAGGCTGCGGTACAGCGCGGCCGCTGTATCCACATCGGACGGTACCTCGTCGGCCGGCACCCCCAGCACGGACAGGAACCCGGCGAGCACGTCGAGCGGACGCAGCGGCGGGCCGGACGAGTGGCCGCGCAGGTTCACGTACAGCTGGCCGTCCGGGAACCGCTCGCGTACCCGGTGCGCCCAGTGCACGGCCAGCGCGGTCTTGCCGACTCCGGCGGTACCGGCCACGGCCGCGATGACCAGCGCGCCGGTGTCCACCTTGGACAGCAGCTCGTCGAGCTGGCGCAGCTGCGGCTCGCGGCCGGTGAAGTCCGCTACGCCGGGTGGCAGCTGGGCCGGTACCGGTCGCCCCTCGGTCTGCGGATCCGGCCGGCCGGCCAGGGTCAGTTCGGGGTCGTCGGTGAGGACCGCCTGGTGCAGTCGCCGCAGCTGCGGACCTGGTTCGAGGCTGAGCCGCGCCCTCATCGCCTCGCGGGCGAGCCGGTACGCCTCCAGCGCCTCGGCCCGCCGGCCGGACCGGTACAGCGCCAGCATGAGGTGCACGCGGAGCCGTTCCCGCAGCGGATGCTCCTCCACTAGGCGCTGCAGATCGGTGATCACCTCGCCGTGCCGGCCCTGCTCGAGCTGTGCGCCCAGCCGGTCCTCCAGCGCACCCAGCCGGGTGTGGGTCAGCCGGCCCACCTCCGCCGCCACGGTCGGCGAGGCGGGTACGTCGGCCAGCGGCGGTCCCTGCCAGAGCGTGAGCGCGTCGGACAGGTCGGCCACCGCGGCGTCCAGCCGCCCCTCGGCCAGTGCCCGCCGGCCCGCGGCCACCAGCCGCTCGAACACCGCCGCGTCCAGCTCTCCCTCGCCGACGACCAGCTCGTACCCGCGGTCGCGGGTCACCAGCGGGCTGCCGCTGGCACCGCCGAGCGCGCGGCGCAGCCGCCGTACGTACACCTGGACCGTGTTCACCGCTGTTCGCGGCGGTCGCTGGCCCCAGATCTCGTCGATCAGCCGCTCGGCGGACACGACCCGGCCGGCCCCGGCCAGCAGCACCGCGAGCACGATCCGCTCCTGACCAGCGCGGATCGCCACCCATCCGGTGCCGTCCCACACCCGCAACGGTCCGAGTACGCGAAACCGCATGTGCCCCGTCCAGCCGAGTCAGCACCGAGTTAGTGGCAAGTCAGCATCAGCTTATGGCCGCGTTCTATGTTTGCGGCAATCCTGTTCCAGCAGGTTGCGGGCAGGTCGGCTGGATCGTGCATCCCCCCTTCGCCGGCCTGTCCGCCTCTTTTGCGTTGGAGCCGCTAGAGCCGGCACGCGTGGATGTCGGTCACCAGGATCGCGCGGGCGCCGAGGTCGTACAGCTCGTCCATGATCCGGTGTACCTCGACCCGCAGGACCATCGCCTGGACGGCTACCCAGCCCTCGCGGTGCAGCGGTGAGATCGTCGGCCCCTCGATGCCGGGGGTCAGCGCACAGGCCGTCTCGAGCTGGTCGGCGCGCACGTCGTAGGCGAGCATCACGTACCGCCGGGCGACCAGGACCCCTTGCAAGCGCCGGACGAGCTGTGCCACCGCGCCGTTCTCCGGTGCGCCCACCCGCGCGATGAGCACGGCACTCGACTCGAGGATCGGCTCGCCGACCATCGTCAGTCCGGCCTGCCGCAGCGTCGAGCCGGTCGACACGACGTCGGCGATCACGTCGGCGACGCCCAGCCGTACCGCGTTCTCCACCGCGCCGTCGAGCCGGATCACGTCCGCCTTCACGCCCTTGGCCGCCAGATGCCGGGCTACCACGCCGGGGTACGACGTGGCGATGCGCCGCCCCTCCAGCTCGTCGACGCCGGCCACGGTCTCCGGCCGGGCGGCGAAGCGGAACGTGGCTCCCCCGAACCCGAGGTCGAGCAGCTCGTCGGCCGGGCTGCCGGCGTCGACGAGCAGGTCCCGGCCGGTGATGCCGAGGTCGAGGTCGCCGGAGCCGACGTAGGTCGCGATGTCCCGGGGGCGCAGGTAGAAGAACTCGACGTCGTTGTCGGCGTCGCGGCAGACCAGATCCCGTTCGTCGGTGCGCTGGCGGTAGCCGGCCTCCCGCAGCATCTGCGCCGCGGGCGCGGACAGCGTCCCCTTGCTGGGTATGGCGATGCGCAGCATTGTCCCCTCACAGGTGCCGGTAGACGTCCGGCAACCCGATGCCGGTGGCGAGCATGAGTACCTGGGCGTGGTACAGCAGTTGCGCGATCTCCTCGGCGGCCCGCTCCGGACCCTCGTGCTCGGCCGCCATCCACGCCTCGGCCGCCTCCTCGACGACCTTCTTGCCGACCGCGTGGACACCCCGGTCGAGCAAGGCCACCGTGCCGGAGCCCGGGGTACCCGCCGCCGCCTTCGCGGACAGCTCCGCGAACAGGTCGTCGAACGTCTTCACGAGAACTGATTCTGACAGGGATCGGTCACCGTACGGTGATCTGGTGGTCGTCCAGGTGCTGGACGCTGCCGTCCCGCGCTGACGCCTCGTACGCCTCGAGCGTGTACGAGCCCGGCGGCAGGGTCAGCGTGATCCGGCCTTCCCCGAAGGCGGGCGCGCCGGCGTTGACGGTCACCGACGTCTCCTGCACGATGCGGCTGCCCTGCCGGACCCGGATCGCGATCGTGGCTTCGAAGACCGAGCCGTACACGTGCACCTCGAACGTCCTGCCGACCGTGTCGCCCTCCTGCGGGCTGATCAACCACACCAGACCCTGGACCTCCGCGGCCGGCTTGCGGCGCAGGTCACCCCGGACGGGTACGCCCCACAGCTCGTCGACCGGAGCGCCGTCGACGAGGATCCGCACCTTGTCCAGCGTCGTGTTGGCGGTAGCCGTCCAGATCAGCTGCTGCACGGCCTGCCCGGCGTCCCCGGCCGGATTCTGGGCCAGGTCGGTCAGGTCCACGACCACCACGTCGCCGTCGACCCGCACGCCGCGCACCCGCACGGTAGCGGGCCAGGCGCTCGAGTAGTCCGAGTCGAACGCGGTGCCCCCGTCGAACATCCGGGTCAGCCCGGCCCTCGCCCGCGCCGCGGGAGAGCCGTCGCCGGCCGGCATCGTGTGGGACTCGCGGTACAGCTTCGCCTGATCCTGCCCCGACGCTGAGCTGTCGTCGGCGAGGTAGTAGACGTACACGGTCGCCTCGACCTGGCTCGTAGGCCCGGCGCTGACGCTGGCACTGGGACCGGCGGTGGTCGGCGCCGAAGCGCTCGGTACCGGGACCCCCTGCGTCGAGGCGGCCGGCGGCTCGGGCTGGCCGAGCAGAGGTGCGCAGCTGCCGACGCCGGCGAAGACGGTGACGACGGTAGCCACCGCGACGAGACCACCCGTACCGAGCGCGAACAGCCCGCGTCCCCGCGGCACCCACCGGGTACGCCGGGACTCGATCCGCTGCCGGATGGTGCCCAGCGCGTGCGGCGAGACCTCGACCTCGGACGCCTCCATTTCCAGCACCCGGCGGAGATCGTCCTCGTTCATGGGGTCACCTCCTCGTCCCGCGTGCCGAGGGCGGCCCGCAGTGCGGCCATGCCCCGGGAGGTGTGACTCTTCACCGCGCCCCGACTGACCCCCATCGTCTCGGCGATCTCCGCCTCCGACAGGTCGAGGTAGTACCGCAGGACGAGCGCCTCGCGTTGCCGGGCCGGTAGCGCCTGTAGCGCTGCCACGACCGCCACCCGGTCGAGCGCGCCGAGCGCGCCCGCCTCCGCGCTCGGCTCGTCGGGCCTCGGCCGTACCGAGCGGGCATGCCGGTCGACGACGACCCGGTGCCGCAGCGCGGACCGCGACTTGTTGACCACGCAGGCGCGCAGGTAGGCCAGACCCTTGTCGGCCTCCCTGAGCCGGCGCCAGCGGGTGTGCAGGGCCACGAACGCGTCCTGCGCCACCTCCTCGGCCGCGCCCTGGTCGTGCAGCAGCAAGACGGCGAGCCGGACCAGCGAGCGGTAGTGGGCATTGAACAGGTGCGTGACCGCCTCGTTGGCGTCCCACGCCGCGGAGGTCACGTCCGAGGAAGGCGTGTAGACCAATGCCCTCCCCGCCAGCTCTCCCGTGACCAGTCCGGGTGTCACACGCGTACGACGCGCAACCCGTCTTACTGGTTTACCGCGCGACCGGCCCGGCCGCCCACGGGCGTTCGGGTGACATCCGGCACGGAAGGCGGCGCGTACCTCATCTGACAGGGACAAACTTCCGAGGAGAGCACGTCACTCACTAACCGAGCGGATGGCGAGCGCCGCGTCGAGGGCGGCGACCGCGGCGCTCCAGCCCTTGTCCTCGGCCGAGTCGGCGAAGCCGGCCCGCTGGTGCGCCTGCTCCAGCGTGTCGACGGTCAACACGCCGTGCGCGACCGGCGTGGCCTGGTCCAGCGCGACCCGGGTCAGCCCGTCGGTGACCGCCCGGCAGACGTAGTCGAAGTGCGCCGTCTCGCCGCGGATCACGACCCCCAGCGCGACGACCGCGTCGCAGCGGCGAGCCAGCGCCTGTGCCACGACCGGCAGCTCGACCGAGCCCGCGACGCGGGCGGTGACCACCTCGGTCACATCGCAGGCCGAGGCGGCGGCCACGGCCCGGTCGAGCATCTGCTCGGTCAGCTCGCTGTGCCACCGGGTGGCGACGACGCCGAGTACCAGACCTTTGGCGTCCACAGTGGACACCTCGGGCTCGCCGAACGCCGCCATTGTTACGCCAGCCCCTCTTCGAGCTCCTCCAGCAGGTGTCCCATCCGGTCCCGCTTGGTACGCAGGTACCGGACGTTCTCCGGGTGCGGGCGTACCGGCAGCGGCTCGCGGCCCAGCACCCGCAGGCCGTAGCCCTCGAGCGCGGCCCGCTTCGCCGGGTTGTTGGTGAGCAGCCGCATCGTGCGGACGCCGAGGTCGGACAGGATCTGCGAACCCGTGCCGTAGTCGCGGGCGTCGGCCGGCAGGCCGAGCTCGAGGTTCGCGTCGACCGTGTCCCGCCCGAGGTCCTGCAGCTGGTACGCCTGCAGCTTGTGCAGCAGCCCGATCCCCCGGCCCTCGTGCCCGCGGACGTAGAGCACCACGCCCCGCCCCTCCTGGGCGACCCGGCGCAGCGCCGCGTGCAGCTGCGGGCCGCAGTCGCAGCGCTTGGAGCCGAAGACGTCCCCGGTGAGGCACTCGGAGTGCACGCGGACCAGCACGTCCGCGCCGTCGCCCAGGTGGCCGTGAACCAGCTCGCCGTACACCAGCGC
>DASRII010000085.1:0-3676 GCA_035650075.1 Micromonosporaceae bacterium
GTCCTGCAGCCAGCGCACGTACCGCTCGATGTCCACCCCGACGGCGGCCAGCGGATCGAGGTCCTGGTCGGTGCACCAGCGTAGCAACACGCGCAGATCAGCCTCGGTGTGCATTCTAGTCTCGCCGCGGTAGCGGCCCAGCTAGACAGACACCGCCGCGCGCAAGAGGAGCTGGTCACCACCAGTGATGCCGACATGCAGGACAGGAGCAAGGAAGGCAGCCATACATACCGTGCGTTACCAGCGCGCCCAGGGCGGCATGTCCGGTAACCAAGATCAAGCCCCGGATGAGGGGACCCGCATCCCAGACCCGCCGGGGTCGCGGGCTGCGGGCTCGCGACAGCGTCCACCAACCTGAGGCACCTGTGGCAGCAGACTACGCTGGACGTGAAGGGTTGATGGTGCCTTCGGCTGGGCCGGAGTTCCATTGCTGGAGGGTTTGGGCCGGGTCCTGCATCGTCCTGCGCCAGGGATCGCCGCTACGTCCCTTACCGTGCCGGTGGTATCAACCGGTGTCAACGACGGCGATCAGTTGAGCGGCGTACCTGTGCGCGGCGACGTCGCCGGTGGCGATCGCGGCGAGTAGTGCCACCGCATCGGGGTCACCCAGCCGATCGGCGAGCAAGGCGAGCGTGTCGGGCGGCACCACGCGGTCGGCCTCGTCGCCGACGGCTGCCGCGAGTGCCTGGAAGCCGGCGCGGGCCAGGTTGAGGCGGAGCAGCCCGGAGTCGCCGAATGTCTCGTCGTCGGCGCCATCAAAGTACGCCCGGATCTTCGCCGCCGCCCGCGAGGTCCGGACGAAGCCCAGCCAGTCGCGGTTGGGGCCGGCCGTGTCGGACCGGGCGGTGAAGACCTCGCACAGGTCGCCGTCGGACAGCGTCGACTCGAGCGGGACGAGTTTGCCGTTGACCGTGGCTCCGATGCACTTGTGTCCGATGTCGGTGTGCACGGTGTATGCGACGTCGACCGGTGTCGAGCCGGCCGGCAGGCCGACGGCATCGCCCTCGGGTGTGTAGACGTGGATCTCGTCGGCGGGCCGATCGGGGCGCAGCATGGCGAGCAGTTCCGCGGCCGGTCCGGCAGCTGCGGTGCGAGCATCCCCTCGACGGTCGCCGGGCGGGCGGTCGGGACACTCTTGACGTTGTGGTCGTACCGCCAGTGCGCGGTGATGCCGTACGTCGCTGTCCTGTGCATGGCGTACGTGCGGATCCGCAGGTCGACCGGCCTGCCGGTGGGTCCGATCAGGGTCGTGTGCAGCGCGTGGTACCCGTTGCGCTTCGGCATCGTGATGTAGTCCTTGAACCGGCCGGGCACCGGTTGCCATAGTGCCTGGAGCACCCCGAGAGCCGCGTAGCAGTCGCGGACCGAGTCGACCAGCACGTACCCGCTCATCGCCGCCGTGGCCTCGACGAACGCGCGCCCATGCTCGGCCATCTGCCGGTACACCGCGTAGGGCCGGACGGGCCGGCTGGTGACCTCCGCCTTGATCTTGGCTCCTCTGAGGTCGACCGCGACGCGCTGGGTAACCTGGCGTTCCAGCAGGTCCCGCTGCGGCGCGTCCTCGCTCAGCATCCGTTCGATCTCCACGCTACGTTTCGGGAACAGCGTGTGGAACGCCCGGTCCTCCAACTCCCACCGCACCAGGGTCATCCCCAGGCGGTGTGCCAGCGGGGCGAAGATCTCCAGGGTCTCCCGTGCCTTCTCCTCCTGGCGGGGGGGTGGCAGGAAGCGGATCGTCTGCAGGTTCTGCAGCCGGTCCGCCAGCTTGAGGACCAGCGCACGCAGATCGCTGGACCGGGCGATGAGCTGATCGGGTTCGGTGTCGGCGCCGTCGAGATCGTCGAGTGCTGTCAGGCCCTGAACGAGCGATGCGATCTCCGTGCCGAACGCGTCCCGGATCATGTCGGCGGTGTAGCCGGTGTCGTGAAGTAGCGCAGCGACCAACGTGGCAGTGTCCATGCCCAGTTCGGCGAGGATCTGCGCAACGGCGACCGGATGGGTGACGTACGGCTCGCCGGACCGGCGGTACTCGTCGGCGTGGAGTCGCTGGGCGAAGTCGTACGCGCGCACCAGGAGCCGGACGTCGGCGTCGGGATGGACGGAGCGATGCGTGATAAGGAGCGGGTCGAGCGCCTCGGCGATCTGTTGCGCCTGTCGCGCCAGCTCCGCGCGGCGCAGCCGGTACGGCGCGTAGGGCGCCCACGCCGCGAGCAGCTCCCGCAGGCGCGGCCCCTCGTTAGCCGCGGTACGCCAGAAGGCGTCCGCGACGCCGTGCGGATCGCCGGCCTCGCCCAGCGTCCGGGCGGCGAGTTCCCGGTCGAACCGCAGCGCGGTACGGTCCCGGACGAGGTTGGCCAGCAGCGCGGCGCCCCGCGGGTCACCGGCATCGGCCAGCGCTTCCGCTGCCCACCGCCGGTCCACGCCGTCCAGCGTCCGGTCATCGGCGAGTACGCCCAGCAGGTCCCGCCACCGGGGGTCCGGCTGGCTGGCCAGGACATGCAGCGCTGCCCGGTCGTACGACTCGGAACGACCGGGACCGACGCGGGCGGCGAGAGCCGCGATGGTCCAGCGGCGCCCGCTGTGGTCGAGCCAGCGGCGCCCGGCCAGCCACGCCAGCAGGTCGACGCCGGCGGCGCCGTCCAGGCGGGCGACGAGCTCGACAGCGGCGCGGCGATCAGCCTCGGTGGTCCGGCGTCGCCGAGCCAGCCGGCGAAGCCCGCCGACCGCCGCCACCACGACGCCGGGCTCCAGCGGTACGCCGTCGGAGACGAGCGCGTCGATGAGCCGTCCGGCGTTCACGCCGGTGCGCGCCAGTCGGCGCAGTGCGGGGTAAAGGTCGGCCCGGTCCTGCCAGAAGCCAATGAGAAAGCGGGTGTACGACAGGCGGACGGTCAACGCCTCGCGGCCGGCCGCCGTAGAGGCACGCCGGAAATTGGTGAAGACGACCCGCAATGCGGCGTCGCTGCGGGTCGGGTCCGCCACCACGTACTGGGCGGCGTGGAACTCCTCGATGGTCTGGTGGATGAACCGGAAGTCGTCGGCCCGTTCGACCAGGGTGCCGCTACGGCGCAGGATCTCCCCGAGCAGCGAGCGCCAGTGCGCCAGCGGGACATGGGGCGGCTGGGTCTGCTTCGTCCACTCCGCCAGGAGGTCGACCGCCGCGCCCGGCACGCCGCGCATGCGGACGAACGCGAGCCGCCGGATCAGCTCATCAGACATGGCCACGAGGCGCTCGCCGGCCTTTTCCGCGGCCGCACCGTACCGGGCCAGCGTCGCGGTGACCTGCTGGCGAATCCCGCCGCTGGAGTCGCGGAACCGGCGGTCGTTGAGCAGGCGGGTGAACGACTCGTAGATCGAGGTCCGGCTGTTGGGCAGGATGTCGTCCGGCGCGGCGATATGCAGTTGGCACAGCATCGTGGCCATCAGCGGGTTGCTCGCCAGCTCGTCGAGGCGTGCGGTGGCAACACCGTCGAGGAAGCGCTGCGCCTGCCGGTCGGGTTCGGCCAGACCGGCGTGCTCGAACCAGCGCCGTGCCAGGGTGGACAGGCTGTCGCGGGCGAACGGCAGCAGTTCGAAGAACGCCAGATCGGGGTGAAACCGCGGGTTCAGGCTGTCGTCCGGGCGGCTCACCAGAGCGAACCGGTAGATGTCCGGTCCCTGCGCGGCGCGTACGCCA
>DASRII010000086.1:0-56438 GCA_035650075.1 Micromonosporaceae bacterium
CGGTACGTGTTCGGCTTGCTGTCCTGCACTAGATGACCTCCGTAGTCCTCGTTGACACGGCCCGTCAATGTTGTCGGTGGCCGGTACGGGGCGTGACCGCAGGAGGCCCGGAGGGTGTGCGGGGACACGTCGGGCACGGGCTGATATGCCCGATTAGTTAGCTACTGACCAGTAAGTCAGGACGGCCTCGATGTGGCCGCCGTCTCGTTTGCCGCAGTGGCGCAGGACACTTTTCGGCGAACCGGGGTTAGAAAAACCGCCCGGACAGGCAGTGTGCGGGCGGTTTCGGAGCGTGGCAGGGCTGCGGCTTAACTGTAGATTGCCTCGAATTGTCGAGGGATGTCGCACCCGCGGGCGCGCATGAAGGTCACCGGGTCGACCGGCTCGCCGTTGATGTGCACCTCGAAGTGCAGGTGCGGGCCGAAAGAGTGACCCGTGTTACCGATCAGGCCGAGCAGGGTGCCGACCTCGACGCGCTGTCCCTCCCGCGCGATCAGCTTCGACGAGTGGCCGTAGATCGTCTCGATGCCGTTGCCGTGGTCGATGACGACGGCGTACCCGTACCCGCCGTACCACGAGGAGCGGGTCACGACACCGGCGTGCGCCGCGTAGTACGGCGTCCCCTCGGGGCGGGCGAGGTCGACACCGGCGTGCAGGCGGCCCCAGCGCTGGCCGAACGGCGAGGTGAAGTTGTAGTCGTGCGTGGGCAGCAGCCAGGCGTCGGGCTTGGCCTGCCCGATCGACGTCGTCAGGGTGTTGCGGCTGTCACGCGTGGCCCGCTCGGCGTCTACCGCGCGACTGTCGTACGTCGACGCGTCGAACTCGTAGACCGTCTGGCCCTGCTGCTTGACGTCGGGCACCTTCGCGCCGGCCGCGAGCGCCACGACACCGGCTCCGACGACCGCCGTGGTGACGACAGCCGCGTACCGCCCACGTGGGGGTGTGACGACCCGACGACGTCCTCGATAGCGCCCGGTCGGCGGCCGGTGTTGCACGCACACACTCCGTAGTCAAAGACTGTGGTTGCCATCCAGGGGTGAGTCGGATGACAACTGCGGGGATCACCGTAGCCAACTCGTTATCCGCCCCACAAGGCAATCGGCCAAATTCCCGGACGCGTTGTGCGTCGCGCGTTCGGGAGTGCCCGAGTTCGTGACCTTTTGCCAGCGGGGTCGTTAACCGTGATTCATCACGATCGGTTACATCGATGTGTCGGATTGGTTTCCGCCGCACTGTCCACACCGGCTAACGTGCGTTCATGAGCTCTCGTACCCGGGTCGTCGTCGCGAAGCCCGGTCTGGACGGCCACGACCGGGGTGCCAAGGTCGTCGCCCGGGCGCTGCGCGATGCCGGCATGGAGGTCATCTACACCGGTCTGCACCAGACGCCGGAGCAGATCGTGGAGACCGCGATCCAGGAGGACGCCGACGCGGTGGGCCTGTCCGTCCTGTCCGGCGCGCACATGACCCTCTTCCGGCGCGTCATCGAGCTGCTGCGCGAGCGCGGCGCCGAAGACGTCGTGGTCTTCGGCGGCGGCATCATCCCGGGCGCCGACCTCCCCGAGCTGGAACGGCTGGGCGTCGCGAAGATCTTCACACCGGGTGCGACCACACAGTCCATCGTGGACTGGGTACGATCCAACGTCGCTGCCCCGGTCAATACGGAGGATCGATCGTGATCACGCGCCGCCTCGCCACCGCCGCGGCTCTGGGCGTGCTGGCCGTCGCCGGTCTGGCCGGCTGCCGATCGGAACCGACCGTTGCGGCGTACGTGGGCGATCACAGTTACAAGACCGAAGAGGTCGAGAGGATCTACGACCAGGTACGGACCGCGCGGTCGCTCTCGCCGTCGCCCGATGCCACTCCGTCTCCGGGGGCGCAGCCGCAGCCGGCAGCCCCGGTGAGCCGGCAGCAGGTGCTGAGCGCGCTGGTCGGGCGGGATCTGGCGATGGCCACCGCCGCCGCCAAAGGCGTCGAGCCCGACGCCGAGACGATCAGCCAGCTCAGGACGTTCCTCTCGCAGCAGTTCGGCATACCGGCGGACACCGAATACATCAAGGTGTTCTCGGAGTACGTGGCGCACGTCGAGGCGCTGGTCGGGCAGAAGACAGCCACCTCGCCGAGCGACGCCGACCTGCAGTTGGTACTGGACAGGCTGGTGCAGGCGGGGCTCGCCGAGCCTACGTCGCTGGACGAGGCCAGGGCTGGCCTCGGCGCGAACAACCTGGGCCTGATCGCGCGGTACTCGGAGGTTCGCAACGACCTCGCGGCCCAGGCCAGCAAGGACAACGTGGTGATCAATCCGCGGTACGCACCGGCCGAGCTCAACGTGCTCGAGCTGACCAGCCAGGACGGCCAGCGGTACCCACTCGTCACGGTGCCGCTCGACGCGGACACCGGCGCACCCGTCGTCGTGGACCAGAGTCACTAGGTTGCCCGACCGGATTGTCCTTCTCGTCACGTCGCCACGCCTGCCGGCCGGGCTGCTGACGGCGCAGGCGTGGGACGTGTGCCGTACCCATCCGGTGTTCGTCGGCGCGGAGAGCGGGCAGACCGCGGCGCTGAGGGCGACGGGCGCGGCGCTGACCGTGGTGGCCGAGCCGTCCGCGGACGTGTTGCTCGACGCGGTGGCGGCCCACGGGACCGTCGTCTGGCTGGCTGGTCCGGCGGGCGACCCGGACCTGGCGCGGGAGCTGGGCCTGCGGTTGGCGCGCGAACCGGGCCGGGCGGAGCTCGAGCTGATGTACGGGTCGTGGGATCCGCCCGGCGCCCGGCTGCTCGACGCGGTCGCGGTGATGGACCGGCTCGTGTCTCCCGGTGGGGACCCGTGGAAGCGAGCGCAGACGCACCGCACGCTGGCCCGGTTCCTGCTCGAGGAGGCGTACGAGGCGTACGACTCGATCGAGGCCGGTGACCTCGGAGCGCTGCGCGAGGAACTGGGCGACGTGCTGTTGCAGATCGTGCTGCACGCCCGGTTGGCCGAGGAGCTGCCCGAAGAGGAGCGGTGGTCCGTCGACGACGTGGCAGGCGACCTGGTCGACAAGATGGTCCGGCGCAACCCGCACGTGTTCGCCGGCGAGTCAGTGGCCGACCTCGACGAGATCACCGCGAACTGGGAGCGGATCAAGCGGGCTGAGAAGGCCCGTGAGTCCATTGTGGACGGTATCGCGCTTGCCCAGCCCGCGCTGGCTCTCGCCGACAAGGCGCTCGCCCGAGTCCAGCGAGCCGGCCTCGAGGTGCCACTGCCAGCGGAGGACCCACTGGGCGCGCGGCTGTTCGCCCTCGTGTCCGAAGCGCGAGCGCATGGCCTGGACGCCGAGGCGGCGTTGCGCCGCACGGTGCTCGACTACCTGAACCGCGTGCGCGCGGCCGAGGGGACCAGGTAGGTTCAGCAGAATCATGAGCCAGGACTTCGCCACGCTCGCCGAGCGCATCGTCGACGCCATCCTCGAGGCGGAACCGCGTACGGCCTCGTACGCCGGTGACCACCGGTTCGACGACCGGCTGTCGGACCTGTCACCGGACGGTGTGGTGGCCGAGGTGAGCATGCTGCGGGACGCCGCCCGTGCGCTGTCCGAAGTGGACATCGGGCTGCTGGACGCCGAGGAGCGGGTCGACCAGGCCGCGCTGCTCAACCTCGTGGAGGGGCGGATCTTCGGGCTGACGGAGGTACGCCGGCACGAGTGGGATCCCCTGTGGCACAACCCGGGTGACCTGATCTACGCGCTGCTGGCCCGGCCGTTCGCGCCGGCGGCCGAGCGGTTGACGCACCTCGCCAAGCGGCTGGGCGGCATACCGGATGTGCTCGCCATCGCCCGCGGTACGCTGCGCGACTGCCCGCGCGTGCACCTGGAGACCGCGATCGGGCAGTTCGGCGGTACCGCCGCGCTGATCCGTGACGAGATGCCGGCGTTGCTGGCCGAGGCGCCATCGCTGGAGCCCATGGTGAATCCGGCCGCCGAGGCCGCTGCCGCGGCGCTCGACGACTTCGTCGGTTGGCTGCGCGGGCGGCTCGACGCCGAGAGCGACGGTCGGGAACCGCGGCTGGGTCGCCGGCTCTGGGACGCGCAGTTGTGGTACGCGCTGGATACCGAGCTGTCAGCCTCCGAGGTGCTCGACCGGGCCTGGGCGAACCTCGAGCGGGTAAGCGAGCAGTTGCGGGAGGCGGCCGCCGAGCTGGTGGGCGGTCCGGCTACCGACGCCACCGTGCGGGCCGCACTCGACCGGCTCGCCGAGGAGCACCCCGACAACACGTCCATTGTGGACACGGCCAAGATCGCCTTCGACGAGACGACCTCGTTCGTCCGCGAGTACGACCTCGTGTCCCTTGTGGACGATCCGTGCGTCATCCAGGAGATGCCGGAGTTCGCCCGTGGGGTCGGCGTGGCGTACTGCGACCCACCCGGGCCTTTGGAGACCGCCGACGTACCGACGTTCTACTGCATCTCACCGACTCCGGCGGGCTGGCCGGCGGACCGGGTCGAGTCGTTCTACCGCGAGTACAACAACCACCTGGTCCGCAACCTGACCGTGCACGAGGCGATGCCGGGGCACTACCTGCAGCTGGCGCACTCCCGCCGGTACCGCGGCTCGACCCGGGCGCGGGCGATCGGCTACTCCAGCCCGTTCGTGGAGGGTTGGGCGGTGTACGCCGAGGAGGTCATGGTCGAGCACGGCTTCGGTGGCCTGCCGGTGCGCATGCAGCAGCTGAAGATGCAGCTGCGGTCGAGCATCAACGCGATCCTCGACCAGCTCGTGCACTGCGAGGACATGACCGAGGCCGACGCGATGGCCCTGATGACGCAACGGGGTTTCCAGGAGGAGGGCGAGGCGGCCGGCAAATGGCGCCGTGCGCTGCTGACCGCCACCCAGCTGTCGACGTACTTCGTCGGCTGGGTCGAGGTGTCCGAGGTGGGTCGGGCGCGGCCGGCCGGTACGCCGCTGCGGGTCTGGCACGACCGCATGCTCGCGCACGGGTCACCGGCGCCCCGACACGTACGCACGCTCGTCGGCATCGATCAGCCAACGGGATAGCGAGAACTTCGGCGGCAACGACTCCGGCAGCGCGTCGAGCCGGAACCAGGCTGCCTCGGCCAGTTCCCGACCGTCCACAGTGGGCTCCGCTGCGGCGTCGGTACAACTCGCCGTGAAGCCGGCCAGCAGGACGCCGGGGCCGGACATCGCCCAGGGTTGGCTGGCGACATACGTGACACCATCGATCGCCAGCCCGACCTCCTCGGCTACCTCCCGGTGGACCGCCTCCTCCAGCGACTCGCCCGCCTCCACGAAGCCGGCCACGAGCGCCCACAGCGCGGTCGGGCCGTACGTGTGGCGTACCAGCAGGATCTCGTCGGTGCCCCGACGGACCAGGGTCAGCACGGCGGGGGACAGCTGCATCGGTACGAACAGCTCACAGTCGGCGCACCGGCGAGCGTGCTCGTCGGGCACGTCCGCCAACTCCTGCGCGCAGGCGCCGCAGTACCGGTGGGTGCGCCGCCAGGTCATCACCTGCAGAGCACGACCGGCCAGTGCGGCGAGCGGCTCGGCGAGCCGGGCGGCCACCGAAGGCCAGCTATGGGTCTCGTATGGTGCGTCCACTGTGGACGGTACGTTTGTACCCCACACCGGCACGCCGTCGAGGGTGCCCAGGGGCACGGCTTCCGGCGTACCCCCGATTTCTCCGACCGTCGGGAAGCGCCACGCGCCGTCGGGGCCGACCGCGACGACGAGCCGGCGTTCCGCCACGGCCAGGCAGACGTCGTCCGGCCGCGGCGGTGCGGCGGCGCTCGCGCCCGGCAAGAACCGGGTCATTGTCGGGATACGCGCAGGTCGACGGTTGTCGCGCCGGGCGGCGGCGCGAAGGCACCATCCGGCACATCGTCGCGGTAGTCCGTGAGGCTCACCTCCACGGCCTTGTCGAGCACCGTGCCGGAGAAGCTGCCGAGGACCCCGTCGGTCGTGACGCACACGTCGTACGCCGACGCGACCGCGTTGTCGACCTGGCCGACCTCGACGCAGGTCGCGTGCTGGCCGGCGATGGTCGAGTCGTGTTGGCGGACCGTCGCGTCGGGGTCGAGCGCGGCCGCCGACAACAGGCCGGCCACCACGGACGGCGGGACGAAGCCGCTCGCGACGATGGTCGCCTGCAGATCGGCACCGAGTGAGTACGCCACCAGCTGGCCGGGCGCCGCCGTCGGAACCGAGGTGAGCGTGCACGTGGTCGCCGCGCCCGCCCGGCGGCAGTTCATGAACGTGTCCGTGGTCACGCTGATCTTCCCGCCCACGAACGTATAGGCGGCCCGACCCGGAGCTATCGCGACGGTGGCCGATCGCCCGCCATCGAGCTGGTACTCAGCGGTGTACGTCAGCTCGCTGCCCCGGCCCAGCCGCGCGGCCAGATCGGTGAAGAGCTGCCCCTGACTTCCCGCGCGTCGTGCGTTGTCGAGCGCGTCGCAGCCGCTGGACGCCGCAAGGACGGCGAGGACCAGGACCGCGGTGACTCGTGAACGCATGGCGACAAGCCTCGTCTAGGCTCCCTTGCATGGCAACCATCGAGGCAATCGTCGCTCGCGAAATCCTTGATTCCCGGGGCAACCCGACGGTCGAAGTGGAGATCGGCCTGGACGACGGGTCGACGTCCCGCGCGGCCGTTCCGTCCGGCGCTTCCACCGGCGCGTTCGAGGCGGTGGAACTGCGCGACGGCGACGCGGCGCGGTACGGCGGCAAGGGCGTGACCAGGGCCGTCGAGAACGTCACCGAACGCATCGCGGTCGAGCTGCTCGGGCTCGAGGCGAGCGACCAGCGACTGATCGACCAGACGATGGCCGACCTCGACGGCACGCCCGACAAGTCGAACCTCGGGGCCAACGCCATTCTCGGCGTGTCGCTCGCCGTCGCCAAGGCCGCGGCATCCTCGGCGGAGCTTTCACTCTTCCGGTACCTCGGCGGGCCCAATGCGCATCTGCTGCCGGTACCGATGATGAACATTCTCAACGGTGGCGCGCACGCGGACTCCAATGTGGACATCCAGGAGTTCATGGTGGCGCCGGTTGGCGCGCCCACCTTCCGGGAGGCGCTGCGCGCCGGCGCGGAGGTGTACCACGCGCTGAAGGCGGTACTCAAGCAGAAGGGCCTGTCGACCGGGCTCGGTGACGAGGGTGGTTTCGCGCCCGACCTGCCGACGAACGCCGCCGCGCTCGACCTGATCGCCGAGGCCGTCACGGCTGCCGGGTACCGGCTCGGCGCCGACATCGTGCTGGCGCTGGACGTGGCCGCGACCGAGTTCTTCCGCGACGGCGGGTACGTCTTCGAGGGGTCGACGAAGTCCGCCGACGAGATGGCCACCTACTACGGAAAGCTCGTCGAGGAGTACCCGATCGTGTCCATCGAGGACCCGCTGGCCGAAGACGACTGGGCGGGCTGGACGGCGCTGACCGGCCAGCTCGGTGGGCGGATCCAGCTCGTCGGCGACGACCTGTTCGTGACGAACCCGTCCCGCATCGCGCGGGGGATCGCGGAGAGCACGGCCAACGCCGTACTCGTCAAGGTGAACCAGATCGGTTCGCTGACCGACACGTTCGATGCCGTCGAGTTGGCGCACCGGGCCGGCTTCCGCACGATGATGAGCCACCGCTCCGGCGAGACCGAGGACACGACCATCGCGGATCTGGCCGTGGCGTGCGGTTGCGGCCAGCTCAAGACCGGCGCGCCGGCGCGTTCGGAGCGGGTTGCGAAGTACAACCAGCTCCTGCGCATCGAAGAAGAACTGGGCGATGCGGCGCGGTATGCCGGGCGTACGGCCTTTCCCCGGTTAGCCTGACCTCGACTCGGGTCGGCCGTCCCCGCGGGCGGTCGCTCGGGAAGGGGGAGGGTGATGACGCGTACGGCCAGTGGACCGGGGCGGGGGAACCGACCCACCGCCACCACGACTCGCGCGTCGACATCGACGTCGACGCGGACCGCCACGTCGACGCGGTCGGCTTCGCGGCCGGCACCGGCGCCGGCCAGGTCCGCGACCCGGCCAGCGGGGGCACGCCGCGCCGCGATGGCGGGCGCGGCGACCCGGACCGTCGCCGTCCAACCCCGGCGCATCACCGGGCGGGCGGCCGTGCTCGGGCTCGCCCTCGTGGGGCTGTTGCTGGCGTACGCGTACCCGATCCGCGTCTACCTCGCCCAGGAGGCGGAGATTACCCGGCTGGAGGCCGCTCAGGCTGCCCAGCGCGACCGGATCGGCGCGCTCGCGGAGCAGCGGGCCAAGTGGGACGACCCGGAGTACGTCAAGGCGCAGGCCCGCAAGCGGTTCCACCTCGTCGAGCGGGGCGATCGGACCTACATTGTGATCTTCGATCCGCAGGGTGCGGCGCGCGATGCCGGCGTCCCGCCACCCGCGCCCGACCCGGTTCCGTGGTACGGCAAGCTCTGGTCGAGCATCGGCGAGGCGAATAAGTGAGCTTGGCCGACGACGCGGCCGTCGCTTTGCAGCTGGGGCGCGCGCCTCGGGGGATGCGAAGGGTCGCGCACCGGTGTCCGTGCGGCTTGCCGGACGTGGTGGAGACCGCGCCGCGACTGCCCGACGGCACACCGTTCCCGACGCTGTACTACCTGACCTGTCCGCGGGCCGTGGCCGCCTGCAGCCGGCTGGAGTCGGCCGGTCGGATGCGCGAGATGGAAGCGCGGCTGGCGGCGTCGCCGTCGTTGGCCTCGGCGTATGCCGCGGCGCACGCCGACTACCTCGCACGGCGCTCGGAGATCGAGGAAGTGCCGGAGATCGCCGGCGTGTCCGCGGGCGGCATGCCGGATCGCGTCAAGTGCCTGCACGTTCACCTGGCGCACGCGCTGGCCGCCGGGCCAGGGGTGAACCCGCTCGGGGACGAGGTACGCGAAGAGATCGGCGCGTGGTGGACAGATGGACCGTGCGTCACTTCTCGAGAGTCGCAACGTCCGTGACTTTGGCGCCTTCGGGGGCGGCGAACGCGTTTGCTTCGACGGAGTCGCGGTAGCTCGTCAGCTCGATCGAGCCCCGCTGACCGCTGGCCAGCGTGCCGCTGAACGAGGCCAGGATGCCGAGCTCGGTCACGCATACCGAGAAGTCCTTCAACGAGTCGGAACCCTGCGAGGCGTTCTCCAACCCGGTCACGTCGGCGCACAGCGAACGCTCGCCGGCGAAGTTCCGCTCTGAACTGTCCACTTTGGCCCCTGGCGCGAGGGCGGCGGCGGCCACCATGCCGAGCGCCAGTTCCGGCGTCACGAATCCCGGTCCGGCCACGCCGGCGACGAGTCCGGCAGTAGCGGCATCGGTCGGCGCTTCGGTCTGCGTAGCTTGGTTCGGCGCTCGCTGGCACGTCGTCTGACCGCCGGCCGTGTCACACATGATCATGTGGTTCGCGGTAAGGATGAACCGGCCGGTCTTGCTCACGAACGCGACATTCGGCGGGTCCTGGGCCAGCGTCACCTTCTCGCCGCCGGTCACCTGGTACTCGGCCGTGTAGGTCAGCGTCGCCGACCTGCCCAGCCGGTCGGCGAAGTCACCGAGGATCGCGGCGGTGTCGATGACGTTCTTGGCCTGGTTCACGAAGCCACAGCCGAGGCCGACTACGCCCAGCACGAGCGCGACGACGACGGTGAGGACACGGCGGGGAGCGCGGGTCATGCCGCCGAATGTGCCGGCGGTCGCCGGATACCGCAAGGGTGTGTCATCCGTGCGACACGTATCCTGCGCGCATGGAGGTCGCTATCCGCCGGGCCCGTACGGCCGATGTCCGCGGCATCCGCCGGCTCATCGACCTCTACGCGGACCAGCGGGTACTGCTCTCGAAGGCCACAGTCACGCTCTACGAGGACCTGCCGGAGTTCTGGGTGGCCGACTGGCAGGGCACGATCGTGGGCTGCGGCGCCCTGCACGTGATGTGGGAGGACCTGGCGGAGGTACGCACGGTTGCGGTGGACCCCACCCACCGTGGCAAGAAGATCGGCCACCGGCTCGTCTCGGAGCTGCTCGCGACAGCCCGGGAGCTCGGCGTACGGCGGGTGTTCGTGCTGACGTTCGAGGTGGACTTCTTCCGCTCGTTCGGTTTCAGCGAGATCGACGGGGCACCCGTGCCACCGGACGTGTACGAGCAGTTGCTGCGCTCGTACGACGAGGGTGTGGCCGAGTTCCTCGGCCTCGAACGGGTCAAGCCGAACACGCTGGGGAACACCCGGATGTTGTTGCTCCTGAACGGTCCGTCGTGATGCGGGTAGCCGCCGTCGACTGTGGCACCAACTCGATCCGCCTGCTCGTCGCCGATCTGCCCGTCGATGGCGGTCCGTTGCGGGACGTCGTGCGGCGGATGGAGATTGTCCGCCTCGGGGAGGGCGTGGACCGTACCGGCCGGCTCAACCCGGCCGCCATCGAGCGCACGCGACTGACCCTGGCCGACTACGCCGCGTCGATCGACCGGCTGGCGGTGGACCGGGTACGCATGGTCGCCACCTCGGCCACCCGGGACGCCGCCAACGCGGAGGACTTCCACGCGATGGTGACGGCGACCCTCGGGGTGGCACCGGAGGTGGTCAGCGGGGACGAGGAGGCGCGGCTGTCCTTCACCGGCGCCGTACGTGGGCTACCTCCGTCGGCGGAACCGCCGTACCTCGTCGTCGACATCGGGGGTGGCTCGACCGAGTTCGTCACCGGAACCTCCACTGTGGACGCCGCGATCTCGGTGGACATCGGGTGCGTCCGGATGACCGAGCGGCACCTACCCGGCGACCCGCCGACCGCGGCGCAGGTCGCGGAGGCCACGGCCGACATCGCCGGGGCCGTGGACCGGGCGCTGGACCTGGTACCGGGACGGGAGGCGACCACGCTCATCGGGCTCGCCGGATCCGTCACGACAGTTGTCGGACTCGTGCTTGGCCTGTCCCGGTACGACCCCGAGCGCATCCACCACGCCCGGGCGTCGTACGCGGACGTGGCCAGGGTGACCGACGAGCTGCTCGGCATGACCCACGCCGAGCGGCTGGCACTACCGGTCATGCATCCGGGTCGGGCCGATGTGATCGGGGCCGGCGCGCTCGTGCTACGGGTGATCATGGAGAAGACCGGTGCCGAGTCGGTCATCGCCTCGGAGCACGACATCCTGGACGGGATCGCCTGGTCGTTGAGTTGACGTCGGTCGTTGGGTTGACGTCCGAGGGGTAGCGCGTCCGGCCGCTAGCCAGTACGGTGGCCTGCGCTTACTCCAGACGTACAACGGGGAGGAATCCACGTGTCAGACCCGAATTCGCCGCAGTACGGCTCGCCGCAGTACGGTGACCCGTACGGCGGCCCGCCCGCGCCTCAGTACGGAAGCCCGCCACCGCCGCCGGGCCAGTACGGTGTGCCGCAGCAGCCGCAGTACGGCGGCCCGCCCCAGCCGCCCGAGTTCGGCGGCCCGCCCCCTGCCCCGTACGGTGGCCCGCCGGTAGCGCCACCGCCCCCGGTGAAGAAGTCCGGTGGGGCGAAGAAGATCATCTTCAGCGTCCTCGGCATCATCGTGGCGCTCTGTGTCGCGGTCGGTGTCAAAGCCGCGATCGGCGGTGGACTGAGCTCGCTGTTCGGCGACAGCACATCGGACGCCAAGGCCGGCGACTGCATCGCCGACCTGGAAAGTCCTCCCGAGGGCGAGACGGTCGAGGCCAACAACGCCCGAGTGGTCGACTGCAACTCGACGGACGCGAAATTCAAGGTCGTCGGACGAGTCGACAACAAGACGGAGGCGGAATTCAACGCGGACGACGCCGGTGACTTGAAGATCTGCACGGACGCGGGCTTCAACAATGCGGAGGCGGAATTCTGGTCCGGCCGTGAGGGCGGCACCGGTTACATCTTGTGTCTCATTGCCTGGCCTGCGGTGACCCCGAGCACGACTCCGTAACGCCGGACTACGCTTTCGAATCGGGATCGGTCGCCATCCGTCGGAGTACGAACGGATGGCGACCGTTTGCACCTGCGGGCGCGCCGCCGCGGCCTCCGACTTTCCCTCGCCACGCGGGCATGATTTGCTTTGCCCGATAAACGAACGGCCCACCCGCGACCACCCGGAGGACTGACTGCTCATGGGCGAGATGGTGAGTTACCCCAGCAACGGAGGGACCAGCGAGGGATACCTGGCACTGCCGGAGGGCAACGGGCCCGCGGTGATCGTGATCCAGGAATGGTGGGGGCTGGTACCGCACATCAAGGACCTGGCCGACCGGTTCGCCGCGGAAGGCTTCGTGGCGTTGGCGCCTGATCTGTACCACGGCGTGGACACGACCGAGCCGGACGAGGCCGGCAAGCTGATGATGGGTCTGGCGATGGACCAGGCGGCGAAGGATATCTCCGGGGCGGCGAACTATCTCGCCGGCCGGTCGGAGGTTACCGGCAAGATCGGTGCCGTCGGTTTCTGCATGGGCGGGAGCCTTGCCCTGTGGTCGGCCACGCTATCCGACCGGATCGTCGCCACCGTCGGCTTCTACCCGGCCGTGCCGTGGGAGCGGATGTCTCCGCAGTGGGCGAACTACGCCGGCAAGAGCGCGATGATCCACTGCTCGGAGGGCGACGGGACGTCGGCCGCACCCGGTATCCAGCAGGCCAAGCAGGCCATCGAGGGCGCCGGCGGCGAGTGCATCCTGTTCGACTACCCCGGCACCCAGCACGCGTTCTTCAACGACGAGCGGGCGGACGTCCACCACGCGGACGCGTCCGCCGGTGCCTGGGCCCGCACGCTGGAACACTTCCGTACTCACCTTGGCTGAACGCGACACCGCGCGGAGGGCGGCCGCGGCGCGCGACCTGGCCGCCCTCGACCGGGCCGTCGCCGAGTGCCGGGCCTGTCCGCGGCTGGTCGCCTGGCGCGAGGAGGTCGCGGCGACGAAACGGGCGGCGTTCCGGGACTGGGAGTACTGGGGGCGTCCGGTACCCGGATTCGGGCCGGCGGACGCGCGGATCGGCGTACTCGGCCTGGCGCCCGCGGCCCACGGCGGCAACCGGACCGGGCGGATCTTCACCGGCGATCGGTCGGGAGATGTGCTCTTCGCGGCGCTGTACCGCGCCGGCCTGGCCAACCAGCCGACGAGCGTGTCGCGGGACGACGGCCTGGAGCTGCGTGGCGTGCGGATCTTCGCGGCCGTGCGGTGCGCGCCCCCGGCGAACAAGCCGACGCCGGAGGAGCGCGACACATGCGCGCCCTGGTTGCACCGCGAGCTGACCCTGCTGCGCCCGACGCTGCGGGTCGTGGTGGCGCTCGGCAGCTTCGCGTGGGCGGCGTGGTGGGCGGCGCTGCGACCGGTGTACGGCGTGTCGCCGCCGACCCCTCGGCCCGCGTTCGGGCACGGCGCCACCGCTCGGGTCGGCAGAGATGTGCCGGTCCTACTGGGGTCGTACCACGTGAGCCAGCAGAATACGTTTACCGGACGGCTCACCCCGGCAATGCTGGACGAGGTACTCGCCCAGGCCAGGGCGCTGGCCAAGCTAGATCCAGGGCACGCATACGGGGACAGCGGAGACACATGCGCACGAATGGGCTGAGACTGCCCGCCACCTGGCAACGCTGGTGGCCGCTCGTGGCCGTCGGGGCGCTACTCGCCTTCGCCGGTGTGGCGGCCGCGATGTCGTCGACCGAGGTAAGCCGGATCCCGCTGCAGCCCCCGCCCGCCCCCACGCCCACGTTCCCCGCCGGCGGGCCACCGCCCAGCCTGTCCGTCGAGCCGACGGGATCCGTGCCGGCCCAACAGGCCAGCCTGCCGAGTTGGGTCACGACCGTTGCGCTGCTGCTCTGCGTCCTGCTGGTGGCGGCCATCGTCCTGCCGCTGCTGTGGATGCTGCTGAAGAACGTGATCAGCATCCGGTCCGGGCAGCTGCCGGTCGAGCGGTCGGGCACCGAGACGGCGGCGCAGCGGGAGGACGTGGTCGCGGCGCTGGACGCGGGAATCGAGGAACTGTCCGACGCCGACCGCGACCCGCGACGTGCGGTCATCGCCTGCTGGGTACGGTTGGAGCGTGCGGCGGCCGACGCTGGTACGCCGCGCCAGCCCGGCGACACGTCGACCGATCTGGTGCTCCGCCTCCTGCACGGGCACCGGGTGGACCGGCGGGTGCTGGACGAGTTCGCCGAGATCTACCGGGAAGCCCGGTACGCTACGCATCCGGTCGAGGAGCACATGCGCATACAGGCCCAGACGGCGTTGCGGCACCTGCGCCGGGAACTGACGGCGGGAGTCAGCGCGTGAGCGAGCACAGCGCCGCCGGCGGCGGCTGGACTGAGGCGACGCGCCGGCCGCAAGCCGTTGCGTGGCGCCGAAGGAAGGCGGCGCCATCGGGCGGCGCGCGGCGAGCGAATGGTGTCATGGCGTGAGCCACCGTGAGGGCATGGCCAGCCTCGACGACCTGCTGCAGCCGGTAGAGGACGAACTGCCACGCGAGCGGCGGACGAGTACCGCCGGCCGGTGGTTCGCCAAGAGCGCCGCGCAGTCGGCCCTCATCGCCGGACTGATCTGGGGCATCGCCCGGCTCGGCGGGTTCGGCCTGCCGTACCTGGCTCTGACGGCCGCCGTACTGGCGCTGTTCGCGCTCGCCCGCGTGGTACGAGAGGTCGCCCCGCCGCAGTACCTCGGGGAGCCGCCGCGCAGCTCATCCGCGGACTACTCCGAGAGCGGCCTGCTGTGGCCGGCCGTCGACGGGCTCTATTCCGCTACCTCGTCCTGGGACAACCGCTTGAGCTGGACCCAGCGGGACGCCAAACGGTTCGACTCACAGATCCGGCCGGTGCTCGGCGAGCTGGTCGACGAGCGGCTGCGCCAGCGCCACGGCCTGACCCGCACCAGCGATCCGGACCGCGCCCGAGCGTTACTCGGCGATCCACTGTGGACATTCCTAGCCACCCCCGTCACCCGATCCCCGACGCCGAAACAGATGGCGGCGGTCGTCCAGCGCATGGAGGCATTGTGAATAACCGAGCGGGGCTGCCGGCGTACGAGGTGGGCCGGCTGGGCCGGGCCGTGCTCGACTCCGTAGGCACGGTGGTCGTCGGCAAGCGGGACGCGCTCGAGCTGGTACTGGCGGGCATCCTCGCCGGAGGACACGTACTCCTGGAGGACCTGCCCGGTCTCGGCAAGACCCTGACCGCGCGGTCGTTCGCGCAGGCACTCGGGCTGGAGTTCCGCCGGCTGCAGTTCACGCCCGACCTGTTGCCCGCCGACGTCACCGGATCGTTCATCTACGACCAGCGCAACCACGACTTCACGTTCCGGGCCGGACCGGTCTTCACGAACCTGTTGCTCGCCGACGAAATCAACCGGACGCCGCCGAAGACCCAGGCCGCCCTGCTGGAGGCGATGCAGGAGAAGCAGGTCTCGGTGGAGGGCACCACGTACCGGCTCGAAGCGCCGTTCCACGTTCTCGCGACGGCGAACCCGATCGAGTACGAAGGCACGTATCCGTTGCCCGAGGCCCAGCTGGACCGCTTCCTGTTGCGGGTCTCGTTCGGGTACCCGCAGCGCGACGAGGAGCTGACGATACTCCGCCGGCGCATGGCCCGCCGGCAGGAGGAGTCCACATTGGACCCGGTGGTCGACCCGGCCACGCTGATCGCGATGCAGGCCGCGTGCGAGGACGTAGCGGTGGAGGACTCGATCGGCCAGTACATCGTGGCCGTCACCGCGGCCACTCGCGGACACGCGCAGGTGATGGTCGGTGCATCGCCCCGCGGCTCGCTGGCTTTGCTGCTGCTCTCCCGCGCCCGGGCGGTCCTCGCCGGCCGGGACTACGTGATCCCGGAGGACATCAAGGCGGTAGCCGTTCCGGCGCTCGCGCACCGCATCACGCTGCGGCCGGAGATGTGGCTGCGCCGGACCGACCCGAGCTACGTCGTCAACGAGGTGCTGGAGAAGACCCCAGCCCCGGCCAGCGGGGCGATGCCGACGTACGCCGGAGGGCAATCGCCGGCCCACGCCGCGCCGAACCCTCGCCAGGACACCGGTGAGCCGGCGCCGGACGTGTACCGGTACACCGCGCCGCCGCGGGGCTGACCGGTGTCTCTGCTCACGCCCGTACTGCGGGATGCCGTGCCTCGCCGGGGTGGCCCGCGGGATTCGACGGCGGCGGCCGACGGGCCGTCGTGGGTACCGACCCGGGCGCTGGGGCGCGCGGTCATCCTCACCGGCCTGCTGCTGCTCGCGGCGGTCGCGTTCGGCCGGGTCGACCTGGTGGTACTGGCGGTGCCGTTCGCGTTGGGTACCGTGCTCGCCCTGCGCCGTCCGCCCCTCGAGCGCCCGGTGGTGGGGGTCGCGGTACCGGAACAGTTCCTCGCCGAGGGTGGTGAGCTGAACCCCACGATCAGCGTCGGCAACCGCGACGTCGTCACGTACGACCTCGTCGTCGTGCGCTGCGACTTCGGCCGCTGGCTGGATGTCAAGCACGGCGACCGGCCGTACGTCGCGGCGGTATCGGCGGGCGACATCGCCGACGTCCCGCTGCACGGCGAAGCGCTGCGCTGGGGGCGGCACGCCGTCGGGCCGGTCGAGGCGCAGGCGGTCGCGTGCGACGGGCTGCTGCGCAGCCTGCCCACCCGGCTCCCGGCCCAGGGACTGAAGGTCTATCCGGTCACCGAGCCGTTCCGCGCGGCCGAGGCCATGCCCCGGGCCGCCGGGCTCGTCGGCGGGCACCGGTCGCGCCGGCCGGGCCAGGGCGGAGAGCTGGCGGGGGTACGGATGTTCGCGCCGGGCGACCGACTGCGGCGCATCGACTGGCGGGTCTCGCTACGGACCCGGCAACTGCACGTGGCGGCCACGCTGTCCGACCGGGACGCCGAGGTCGTACTGCTGCTCGACGTGCTGACCGAGGCGGGCCAGTCGGGCGGCGTGCACGGCGCCGCCTCGGTACTGGATACGACGGTACGGGCCAGCGCCGCGATCTCGGAGCACTACCTGCAGCGCGGTGACCGGGTCTCGCTGCTGGAGTACGGGTTCCGGGCGAGACGGCTGCGCCCGGCCAGTGGCCGCCGGCAGTACCTGACGATTCTCGAGTGGCTGCTCGAGGTCAAGGCATCGCCGAGCGCCAACGAGCCGGGCAGCTACTTCTACGGGCCGCACATGCTGTCGTCCAACGCGCTCGTCGTCGTGCTCACCCCGCTGATCGAGCAACGTACGCCCGCGATGCTCGCCCGCCTCTCCCGCGCCGGGCGGTTCGTGGTGGCCGTGGACACCCTGCCGCCGGGCCTGCCGCCGCCGGAGCGTGGCGTGTGGGGCGAGGTGTCGTACCGGCTGTGGCAGCTCGAGCGGGAGAACATGATCGGTGCACTGAAGGAGCACGGGGTGCCGGTGGTGGCCTGGGCCGGTACCGGCAGCCTCGACCAGGTACTGCGGGACGTGTCGCGGTTGGCGGCGGCGCCGAGGGTGATTGTCCGATGATCATGCACGAGCTGCGCGAGATGCAGGAAGGGCTGTCGAGCCGGTTCCGCCGGTGGCGGGCGATGCTGGCCCGTACGACGCCCGGGCCGCTGCTCGTCCGGGGAGCCGTGTGGGCGGCCGGTATCGTCGCGATGCTGTTGGCGTACCCGATGGTCCTGATGCTGCACTGGTACGGCCTGATCCTGATCGGTCTGGCGATCCTGCCCGCGCTGGCGCCGCGCAGCCTGATCGTCACCCCCGTCCTGGTCATCATCTCGGCCGGCTGGGTGATCTCGCCGGCGATGTACGGCGAACCGGTTACGCTCTGGCGGCTCGTGGCCCTGGCCGGGAGCCTGTACCTCGTGCACACCGCGGCCGCGCTCGCCGCTCAGCTGCCGTACGACGCGATCGTCTCCGCCGTGGTCCTGCTGCGCTGGTTCGCCCGCGCCGGTCTGGTGCTGGCCGGCACCGCGATCCTCGCGGTCTACCTGCTCGTCATCGGTGCGGTACTACAGGGCCGGTCGATCCTGGTCGCGACGTTGGTCGGGTTCGCCACAGCGATCGGCGTCACGTTCCTGCTGGCCCGCCAACTGCGCCGCGCCGACTAGTCCGTACCGTCGTAGACGTGAGCGCCAAGCGGATCCTCGTGGTCGGAGCCGGGCACGTCGGGTTCTACGCCGCACTGCGGCTGTCCCGCAAGATGCGCTCGCGGGACGCCGAGGTGCTGGTCGTCGACCCGCAGCCGCACATGACGTACCAGCCGTTCCTGCCGGAGGCGGCGGCCGGCAGCATTTCGCCGCGGCATACCGTCGTGCCGTTGCGGCGGGCCTTGCGGCGCTGCCACATCCTCGCCGGCGAGGTCGTCCGGGTCGAGCACGCCCGCCGGGTCGCCACGGTCCAGCCCATCGTCGGGCCGGCGCGGGAGGTCGAGTACGACCACATCGTCATCGCGCCCGGCAGCGTCTCCCGGAGCCTGCCGATTCCGGGCCTGCGCGAGAACGCGATCGGCTTCAAGACGATCGGGGAGGCCATCTACCTCCGCAATCACGTGCTGGAGCGGCTCGACGTCGCGGCTACCACCACCGACCTGGAGTCCCGCCGCGCCGCGCTGACGTTCGTGTTCGTCGGCGGTGGGTACGCCGGCATCGAGGCGCTCGCCGAGATGGAGGACATGGCCCGCGACGCGCTGCGGTACTACCCGGAGTTGAGCCAGGACGAGATGCACTGGGTGCTCGTCGAGGCGACCCAGCGGATCCTGCCCGAGGTCGACCCGGACATGGGCGCGTACACCGTGCGCCAGTTGCTGCGCCGCAAGCTGGACATCCGGCTCGGCACCCGGCTCGAGTCCTGTGTGGACGGTGTGGTGAAGCTGTCCGACGGCGACGAGTTCCCGGCCGACACCATCGTGTGGACGGCCGGCGTCAAGGCGCACCCAATGCTCGCCCAGACCGACTTCCCGCGCGACGACCGGGGCCGGCTCACGTGCCTGCCCACCCTGCAGCTTGTCCACAATGGACAGGTTGTCGAGGGCGCGTGGAGCGCGGGGGACTGTGCGGCGGTGCCGGACCTCACCTCGCCCGAGCCCGGTGCGCTGACCTCGCCGAGCGCCCAGCACGCCGTGCGGCAGGCGGTGCTGCTCGCCGACAACCTCCGGGCCGAGCTGCGCGGGCAAGGGCTACGGGACTACCGGCACAGGCACGCCGGCTCGGTGGCCAGCCTCGGTCTGCACAAGGGCGTGGCCCAGGTGTACGGCATCAAGATCCGAGGGTTCCCGGCGTGGTTCCTGCACCGGACCTACCACCTGCTGCGGATACCGTCGCTGAACCGCAAGATCCGGGTGGTCATCGACTGGACGCTGGCGCTCTTCCTCCGCCGAGAGGTGGTCTCCCTCGGCCAGTTGCACGAGCCTCGGGAGACGTTCACGGAGTTCACCCCGCGGGTCTGATCTTCCAGATCCAGGCGTCGGCCACCCGCTCCGCCGGGCCGAGCAGGGCCTCGAGCGCGATCAGCAGCTGACCCTCGTTCGCGGCGCCCGAGACGAGAACCACGCACGAGGCGTCCCAAAAGGCGAGATCCTTCCGGGCCTGCGCCTGTTGAAACGGGCCGATGCCCGGCAGCTCGCCCGTGCGGCTCACGTCGGCCAGCAGGCGCGAGGTCGGCTGGGAGAAGGTGCCGATCGACGCGGTCGGTCGCCCGCCGGGCTTGCGTGCGCGGCCGTAGGGGGCGATGAAGAATCCTTCCGGTACGCCGAACGACGCGTTCGTCGCGGTCGCCCAACGCATCGCCTCCGGCCTCAACGGCGTTGGCAACGGCACCGGTACCAGTACGCCGCCCGGCTCGACGCAGTCCCGCCAGTGGCCCTGGCTGATGAACTGCGGCACCGGCGCACGCTCCACAGTGGGCAGTGGCTTCGGGGCGATGGGGACGAGGGCGGCGCCCACGGCCACCGGTACGACGAGCCACGCCGATCCGACGCCCTCGCGTGCGGCTCGATCGAGGGCCAGCGCGAGGAGCGTGGCGATCAACGGTACGAGCGCCACCGCGAAGCGCAGCGGGAGCGCGCCGTCGATGACCGGCAGACCCTCGATCAGCGAGTACAGCCCGCGTTGCCCGGTTCGCTCGCCGTTCACGACGATGGTCGGCCCGAGCGACAACCACGCCATCACGGCACCGGCCAGGACACATGCCCACATCATCGGGTGCCGGCGCAGCCAGACGACGCAGCCCAGCACGACGAGCAGCAGTGGCCAGCCGAGGAACGTGTTGTACTCCGCCGCGCCGGTAGTCAGCTGGGGCCGGGCGCCGCTGCCCGGCAGCGGCAACGGGTCCGTGCCGGCGACCGACAGCGGCGAGAACGCGGGGAAGCTCGCGACGTCAGTGGAGAAGTACGCCGCACTGAACGGCCCGTTCGGCACGCTCTGCGGACCGCCAAACTGAACCGACAGCGGGTATGCGAGGACGACCGTGGCCAGGCCGACCGCGAGGACCATGCCGCCCGCGAAGCGCGGGGCCAGCCGCCAGGCCTTCTTGGGTTGCGCCAGGGCGTACCCGATCGTGAACAGCGCCAGGGTCACCGCGGTGAGGAACAGCACCTCCTCGCCGAGGAAGACCTGGACGGTGACCAGCGCGGCGAGCGCGACGGCCGAGGTGATCACCTTCCGGTGGTCCGGCTTCGTCGGGTCGGCCGCCCGGGCCATCCGGATGACGTACCAGACGATCGGCGGGACCAGCCACTGTGCCGTCATGTGCAGGTGGCTGTTGGACTGGGACAGCATCGCCGGCGCGAACCCGCAGAAGAACGCGCCCACCGCCGACGCCGTGCGGCCGAAGCCGAGCCCGCGCGAGTAGAGGAAGTACCAGCCGATCGCCGTCGCGGCCAGGTTGCCGCCGACCGCCACGGCGAAGCTCGTCGGCGCGCCGAACAGCAGGGTGACCGGTGCGAGGAGGAAGCCCAGCGTCATCGTGGTGGCGTTGGTCAGCATGTTGATGCCGTCCGGCGCGTTGAGCCGGTGGCTGATGAGCGAGAAGTCCCCGAGCAGGATCCGGGAGTCGTAGGCCAGGAACCACTCGACGAGCGTCTGGTCCTCGGGGTTGAGCGCGAGCACCCGGGTGGTGGGGCTCGGCCACAGGCCATGGGTGAGCCAGAGGCCGACCGCCACGAAGAACAGGCACATGGCCACGTCGGGTGCGTACGGCCGGCGCAGCGCGCTCGCTACCGTCGTCCAGACCTTCGAGCGGCCCGCTGACTCGCGCGGCGCGTGGCCGGCGGCTGGCGGAGCCGCGGTCTCACTCGCGCTCACGGGCCTGACCTTATCTGCTGACTCTGACTACGATGCGCCCCGGTCCGGTCACCGGGTTACCGGTATACCGTAGGAACACTGCCCGGGTGGTGGAATCGGCAGACACGGCTGCCTTAAAAGCGGCTGCCGAAAGGCGTGCGGGTTCGAGCCCCGCCCCGGGCACCGGTTATGTGGCGCTCGCGGCCCGGCGCTGTTCGACAGGTTCGGGCTGCCTATGACGACTCCAGCAGCTGCTTGAGCCGAGCGAGGTCCTTGGTGTTGGCGCGGCGCATCGCCGCCGCCATCACCGGTCCGGTGATCTTGGCGAAGCCGGCCGGCTCTCCGCGGTTGCGCAGCGTCATCCGGGTACTCGACTCGCCCTCGGGCTGCCAGGTGTAGGTGGTCTCCATCGGGAACGGACCCTGGGCTGTCCGCATGACCAGCCGGTGCGGGCCGTACTCGACGACCTCGTACGTGTAGGCCAGGGTGCGGCCGAGGAACCTGGCCACGAAGTCCACCCGTGACCCCATGCCCACTGGCGGCGGGGTCTGCCACCGCACCGAGGTGATGTTGGCGTACCACTCGGGCGCGTTGGACGGGTCACCGGCGTAGGCGGCAACCTGCTCGCACGGGCGCGCGATGACGATTTCGGTGGTGACGTCGACGGCCATACCGGCCATCATCGCGCACCCGGCCGTGCCCTATTTGGGCGGCAGGATCTTGGCGTAGGCGATGCCTCGCTCGACCCACCGGCGCAGATCCTCGTCCTCGGCGCAGCCGGCCGGGTCGACCAGCAGCCAGCCCTTCATCGGCCGCCCGGTCAGATCGAATACCCGGGCGCCCGGCTCGGCCAGCAGCTGCTCCTGCTCGCCAGGGTCGGTCCGTACGATCAGCGACTCGCCGTGCACACCGACGGCCATGTTGCCGTGTAGCAGCATCGCCAGCCCGCCGAACATCTTCTTCTCGGCCAGGCCCGCCTCGGCACCGATCAGGTCCCGCAACCGGGTTGCCAGCCCTTCGTCGTACGCCATACCCGGCATCCTGGCACGACGGCCCGGCTGCACGGCCCCTATCGCGCGGCGAGCAGGGTGGGCAGCGGCGGCGGAGAAGCCAAGCACTTCCCGCAGCAGCAGCCCGCGGCATGCGAAGCTGACGCCATGGTGGCCTTCAGCGGACGGGTACGCCGGTGGCGCGAGGACAAGCCAGGCGGGCTGGCCGTCGTCGACGTACCCGCAGCCCTGGTCGCCGACCTCGGCGGCCGCCGGCAGACGCGTGTCACCGGCACGCTCAACGCCTCTCCGTTCACCGGCAGCACCATGCTCGTCGCCGGCGGCGGCCTGTGTGTCGGCGTCAGTAAGGCCTCGCTGAAGGCCGCCGGCGCCGCTCTCGGCGACGAGGTACAACTGACTATCGAGGCCGCCTGACCATGATTCACCTGACGGCAGCGCCGATCAGGGTGACCAATGAGCACCGGAGTGTCGATTGTGGACGCGTGCACTCTCCGACCGGCACGGTGTGATCGATACCCGGGCGAACGTACCGGGTTGACGCACCATTGTTGAGCTATATCGGTGCCGCACTGCACCGCCGGGAAGTGATCGTCAAGCGCATCACGTGGTCACCACCTGACGACGCTTCATCGTTGTGGGTCGCCCAACAGGTCGGTGCGGTGCTCTGCACCACCGGCCACCGCACCCTGGTCGTCGGAAAGTCCTTGGGTACCCTCGCCGCACCGCTTGCCGCCGCTATCGGCCGGCAGCTCCCGGGCATCTGGTTGACACCGCTGCTGAACGAGCGGTTCGTGGTCAACTCTCTCCGGCGCGCCTCCCAACCTCAACTCCTGATCGGCGGCACAGCCGACCAGGTGGGTGGTTGGGAACCTGCGCTCGCCCGATCGCTGAGTCCCTATGTCTACGAGGTGCCCGACGGAGACCACGACCTGCTGGTCCCGGGACCGCTGGCCAATTCTGCCCGCGTACTCGGGCAGGTCATCACGGAAGTTGAATGGTTTCTTGACAAGATGGTGTTTACCGGCTGGCACTAGCCCCCGCTCTCAGCTACGGCCATCTTGACCCACATCGTTATCATTGCATTTTCTGCCAGGCGTCGGGAGAGGTGGACGCTGTGGGCCAGCTCGGCCAGGAACTGATTGCCGAGGCGATTGTGGGTGGCGCCCTTATCGTACTGTCGCTCGCAATCGCCTTTGTCGTCTATCCACGCTGGTGGCGCCGACCCGTTCGGGCGTTTTTCGATCTTGGTGGCCGCACCGGTACGGTCCAGATCAAGCTCTCCTGTTTGTATGTCAACCCGGAGGGAGCGCGCGGTATCACCGCGGTGCTCCGCGGATTCAATGGGCCGGCGATCACCGAAGGCGAGTATCGTGCGGCGCTGGGTCTGGCCAATGAGATCCAGGCACGGCCGCTGTCTGCGTTCGTCGAGATGATCGGCGCGCACTTCTGGCGGCGCGAGTTGAGTCCTCCGTTGCGCTGCGACATCAGCCTCAGTCCCGCCCGGCCCGCGGACGCGTCGATGCCTCCGGATCACGACAAGGACGGCACCGGTGGCGAGATACCGCCAGAACACTGGATACACGCGGCGGCGCACAAGGTCTTCGGCACCGGCGGCACGTTCGTCCTCGTCGGGGCGCCGGTGTACAACGTCCTGTCGGACTACGTCCTCCGGACGGTCGACACGCACGCGGAATTCAAGTTCTACCGGGTCCCCATTGGGTGCGGCGACTACGAGCGCGGGATCGTCGTCCGGCACGGCCACCAGCGTGGCGGTGGCACCGGCTATGTCGTGGAGGCTTACCCCCGCAGGGAGGCTCGGGAGCCGGGGGAGGCCGGCGATCGCATTCGGTACACCGAATACTTCATTGTTCAAAAGATCTCTGGCGTCCGGATAGGAGAGCGTCGGGCCACGATCTTCGTATGTGCCGGTAACTCCACCGCCGCAACGGTGAAGGCGGTTGAGAAGCTGACGAACTGGCGGACCCTGCCGAGTCAGGGAGACTTCGCCCTCCTCTATCAGTTACAGACCTATGATCGCGAATTGATTGGCGACCCTAACTTCAGAGCCGAGGAAGTCAGGCCGATGTGGCCGACCGACTCGACATAACGGCGTCGATCCCTTCGATCACTTGCTCGAGAAGTGTGGGCAGATCCTCGGACGACGGCACAGTGATGTCCGCGCGCGCCCGCACAGGGTGGCCCGTCTCGTCATTGGTTACCGCTGCCCGTACCGCGAGAAAGTCGGGATCCACGTCGCAGCGCGCGTCCAACGCCTGGAATGCGGCCAGGTCGCTGAGGTCGTCGCCGAAGAACCAGGCGGCCCGGAGATCCTGCGTTTCCTGCTGGACCACGTCACCCTTGTCCCGTCGTATGGGTGGCAATAGCTCCAGCACCATCCGCCCAGACTGTGGCCGGAGACCAAACTCGTCCGCCCGAGCCGCACCCCAGTCCTCGACGACCTGCCGCAGACCAACCGCGTGGCGGTAGTGCAGGGCCACCGAGAGCCGTTTGTCCTCGACGGCAACCCCCGATGGGAGTTCGGCCCGAGCGCGAGCCATAACGGCCTCGATCACTGGGATCCACTCCTCCGCGGCAGGTTCGGTGGCACGGCGGCCCGCCTCGTCGGCGGACTCCAACCCATACAGACCAAACAGGCGCACAGGAAGCGCCTGGAAGATCGGAGCGAGCATGCTCACCGGACGCGAGGACACGATCGACACACGCTTGACCCGAGCCGCAAGCCGGGTGAGCCCCGCGAGGGTCCCCGGAGCAGGGACAGCGGCCGCGGGATTATCGACAATGGGCGATAGGGTGCCATCGAAATCGAAGAAGAAGCCACAGTCTTTCGCGCGCTGAGCGGTCTGCCGTATCAGCGACACCAGAGGCGACTCCCGGCGGTCCCCATCCGATGCCATTCCAACCTCCGCTCGCTACTCGATAGCGTACGAGGGACCGTCTACGTGACCCGAGGAGTCCGACATGGCAGGTCAGCGGACTGGCACCGGTACCGCGGTGGTCCCGGTTGGGCCGGAGGCGTGGCGTCGCACGATGCGGGCCAAGGATCGGTTTCTCGCCTCCGGCGGGCTGGACCGGGACCCGGCCGGGTACCGGGAGGTACGCCCGGAGATCCTGCTGTCCTGGCAGCGCTCGCTGCTGAGCGGCGTGGACCCCGGCGCTGTCGACCTGCCCCGCGACGAGCGCTGCGGGCCGCACCGGCGCCTCAACTGGGCGGCGCGTCCGGTCATCGACCGCCTCGTCGACCAACTCGCTGGGGTGGACGCCTGGGTGCTGGTGACCGACAGTGAAGGCCGGCTCGTGTCCCGTGCCGTGACCAATCCGTCGCTCGACGCCGAACTCGACGCTCGCGGTGCGCTGCCCGGCTCCCGGTTCAGCGAGGATGCGGTCGGCACCAACGGGCTGGGTACCGCGATCGAGCAGCAACGGCCGGTCCTGGTCGCGGGGAGCGAGCACTTCCGGCACGACACCGTCCGCATCACGACCGCGGGCGCCCCGGTACGGGACCCCGCCTCCCACCGGCCGGCAGGCTGGATCTGCGTGGTCAGCCGGTACCTGCACACCAGCCCGGCATTGCTCCCGCTCGTCACCGAGATGGTCCGGGCGGTCGAGGGTCGGTTGCTGGAGACCTGGTCCACCGACAAACGTGGCCTGCTGGACGAGTTCCTGCGCACTGGCCACCGGGCCGCGCGAGCCGTGGTGGCGGTGGGCGACGACCTGTTCGTGGCCAACGCGGCCGCGCAGGCGCTCGTGGGCGCCGGCGACCAGGAACTACTGCGGCGCCAGCTGACCGACGCCGTGGCCGATGGCCGCGACCGTACCGTCGAGCTGACCCTCTCGGACGGGCTGACCGTCGTCGCACGGTGCGTGCCGTACCTGGGATCGCGCCGCCCGCCGGCGGTCGTCGCCACCCTGGCGCTCGCGCGGGCCTGCGATGCCGCGCCATCCGGTCCGCAGCCCACGGCATGGCCGCGGCTGCTCGCGGCCGCGGCGCGGGCGCGCGCCGCCCGCCTGTCGCTGTTGGTCAAGGGCGAACGGGGTACCGGTAAGGCGATGCTCGCCCGGGCGGTCCACAACGGCACCCCGTTGACCGAGTTCGACGCTCGGGACAGCGAGCGGTATTCGGCGGAGTGGTTCGGCGAGCTCGAAGCGGCGCTGCGGACGCCGGGCACAGCCGTGCTGCTGCGGCACCTCGACGAGATAACCAGGCCGCTGGTCGAGCCGACCCGCACGGCGATGAGCCATGCGCAGGCGTACCTGTACGCGACCGCTGGGCCCGGTGACCTCACCGCCCTGGCCGAGCAGCTTCCGGTGGTCCTGGAGGTGCCACCCCTCCGCGACCGGCGCGACGAGCTGCCCGCGCTGGTCGCCGACATCGCCGCGCAGGTACACCCGTCCGAACACGTCCCCAGGGTCAGCTCCGAGGCCATGGCGGCGCTCGTCGCCGGTGACTGGCCGGGCAACGTACGCCAGCTCCGGCAGGTGGTCTCCACAGCCCTGATGACCAGTGCCGGCAGCGTCGTCGGGTTGGTCGACCTGCCGGCCGAGTTCCGCGATGCCGGGTGCGGCCACCGACTGTCCCGTATGGAGCGAATCGAACGGCAGGCACTGGTCGCGGCGCTGCGCGAGGCGGACTGGAACCGGGAACAGGCGGCGTGGAGTCTGGGCATTTCGCGGGCCACCCTGTACCGGCGGCTGCGCGCGTACGACATTCGCCGAGTGGATGATAGACGATAGCGATGCTGGTGCATCTCGAGGGCAAGGTGGCGGTCGTGACCGGCGGCGCCTCGGGCATCGGCCGCGGGATCGCCGAGCAGCTGACGGCCGCTGGCGCCCGCGTCGTCGTCGCCGACATCGAGGACGAGCCGATGCATGAGACGGCCGCCGAGATCGGCGCGTTCGCGGTACACACGGACGTGTCGGACCTAGCGAGCGTCGAGGCTTGCCGAGCACGGTCGTGGGCGGTACGGTCGCCAGTGGACTGTCCAACGTGGACATAGCCGAGTCGGGGCGCACGCACCCGGAGTGGTTGGAGCCGGTTCGCTGGCGCCACGAGGCTATCGCCGAGGCGTTCACGGTACGGTCAGGGCGTGGGCAGCCGCCGCGGGGAGAGGTACCGACCGTGGAGGAAGATCAGCGGTAGCCCAGCCGGCTCGCCCACGCCTAGTTCGCGGACCCGCGCCAGCACGATGTGATGGTCACCGGCGTCGACCACCGACGCGACTTCGCAGTCCACCCACGCGGTGGCCCGGCACAGGAGGGGGCTGCCGGAACCGGCCGCACGCCACTCGTACCGTTCGAAGCGGTCCGCCACCTTGCCTACGAACGCCCGGCAGACGTCGTCCTGGCCGGCGCCGAGGATGTTCGCGCAGAACCGCCCCACCACACGGATGCGTGGCCAGGTGGTGGACCGCCGGCTGGGCAGGAACGCGACCAGAGGCGGGCGCAACGAGACCGAGGTGAAGCTGCCCACGACCATCCCGAGGGCGGTACCGTCCGGCTCGCGGGCGGTCACCAGCGTGACGCCCGTCGGGTAATGGCTCATGACGTAGCGGTAGTGGTCCGAGTCGTCCGGCGTACGGGTCACGGTCTGGGTATGACAGGCAAGGTGATGTGGCTCGGGTGGCTTCCGTCGCAGTACACCGTCTGGTGCGCGACGACGAAGTCGTCCTCGGTGGCGGACGCAGTTCGTGCGCCGTTGCCCGGGTTGCGGTCGTAGCACGGGAAGTTCGAGCTCGACACGTCCACACGCAGCCGGTGGCCGGCCTTGAACACCTGGCTCGTCGCGACGAGGTCGATGGTGTACTCGTACACGTCACCAGGTTCGATCGGTGCGGCGCGCCCGGTGCCGTCCCGGTACCGTGCCCGCACGATCCCATCGACCACGCCGAGCGCGCGGCCATCCGGCCAGACATCGACGAGCTTCGCGGTGAAGTCTGTGTCGACGGCGGACGTGGCGGCGTACAGCGTCACCGTGACCGGGCCGGTGACCTCGAGGTCCTCGGCGAGCACCGCGCTGGTGAAGGACAGGACGTCCGCTCGGGCCTCGACCGCCCGCTGGTCGCGGGGGCCGGGCATCCACGAGACACCGCCGTCCGGCCCGCCGGAGAACATGCTGCTACCGCCGACCGTGGGCACGGGGTCGGCCGGGTCGAACGTGTACGGCAATGGCGGTTCGTCACCGGCCGGTGCGGTCGACGACAGCGAGCCGTCGGCGTGCAGGTAGTAGCGGGTCCACTCGGTGCGGGCCAGCGGCCACTCGTGCTCGTCGCGCCAGACGTTGTCGCCCATCACGAACAGCCGGACGGGTGCGGCGTCCGCCGGCTCGCCGTCCCGGACCACCCCCTGCAGGAAGCGCAGCACCGTAGTCTCCACCTGGCCGGCCACCGCCGAGGCGAGAGGTCCAAAGTGGACTTCGCCGGCGGTACCGGTCTGGTCGGTATGCGTCCACGGGCCGATCAGCAGGCGCTGGTTGCGCCGCGCGTGCTCGGTCGCGGCGTGGCTGGACAGCGTGACGAAGTTGTCGATGGTCCCGGGCAGGAACAGGTCGAACCACCCGCCCACGTGGAACACGGGTGTCGTGATCCGATGCCGGTGGTCGGCGAAGCTTCTCGCTTCCCAGACGTCGTCGCGCTCCTCGTGGTCGAGCCACATCCGCCAGCCCGGAAACACCTGCGCCACGGGCGCGTCCCGCAGCGGAAGGCGGCGCAGACCCGCCACCGGGTCGGCGAGATGTCGGCCCAGCGCGGCCCGCTCCGCGGACACGTCCTCGCCGGCCGCCGCCCGGTAACCGAGCGTCTGCAACGACTTCATGGTGTGCCAGCCCAGCATCTGGCCGAGGGTGAACGCACCCTGCCGGTACGCCCAGGTGCCGTGGTAGTCGGCTGGCGTCACCGAGCACACCATGCCCCGCAGCGGGCGCGGCGTCTGCACCGCGGCGTGCATCTGCACCATGCCCAGGTACGAGGCGCCATACGTGACCACCTCGCCGGTGCACCACGGCTGCGATGCGCACCATTCGATGGTGTCGATGCCGTCGGCGCTCTCGTTGTCGAAGAGGACGAACTCGCCGTCGGACGTACCGGTACCGCGGCAGTGCTGAAGCACGACCGCGAAGCCGGCATCGAGCGCCGGGAGGACCGGTGTCGTCCGTACCATCGCCTCGCCGTACGGGTTGCGCACGAGCAGCACCGGGGACGGGCCACCGTCGGCCGGCCGGTACACGTCGGCGCGCAAGACCGTGCCATCGCGCATGGTGATCGGGGTGTTGTGCTCGACCGTGGCCGGTGACGCCGGCACGTTCAGCTTGACCATGGCTCAGATGGCGGCCGGCGCGGGCTCGGCCATCTTGCGGACCGCGGGCATGACCTCGGCGGCGAACAGCTCGAGACTGTGCTGAGCCTCCTCGTACGGCATACCGCCGAACGACGGCACGAGGACGAGGTCGAAGGAACCCATCACCTCCTGGACAACGCTGACCTGCTCCAGGATCTGGCTCGGCGTACCGCCCAGCGCCGACGCGACGTAGGCGGCCGCGGCGTTCTCCAGGCCAGCGTCGCGGAGGGCCTGCGACAATGTCGCGTAGCGCTCGTACCCCTTGATGTCGGCGAAGTGGCTGCCCGCCATCTCGTAGTGCTCCACGTTCTTCATGAAGAACCGGTTGACGTACCGCGAGAACCGTTCCTTCGCGACGTCGGCGTCCTCGTGGCAGTACATGTTCACGTTCAGCTGGATCGGCGGTGCCGGTACGCCGTGCTTCTCCTGGTACTGGTTGCGGTAGCTGTCGAAGGTCGGCATCAGGTCACGCACCGGCCGGGTGATGAACGACATCAGCCGTGCCCCGAGCGCGACCGCCGAGACGATCGAGTCGGGGGAGCCGGCGACGCAGTACAGCCGATCCCGGAACGAGGCCCGCGGCTCTGGCCGCAGCGGCGTGCGGGGTACCGGGTAGAACCGTCCGTTCCCTTCGGCGTACCCGGCTTCGAGCGCTTGCACGACAAGGTTCGCCGCCTCGTCGAAGCGTTCGCGGGTCTCGTCGAGCGGGATGCCGAAAGGCAGGTACTCCCGGCGGGACAGGCCGCGGCCCAGGCCCAACAGCACCCGCCCGCCGGACATGATGTCGAGCATGACCATGCGCTCGGCCACCCGTACCGGCTGGTTCCACGGCAGGATGATCGCGGCGGTGCCTAGCCGGATGCGTTGCGTGCGACCGGCGACATAGGCCAGTACCGTCATCGGGTCCGGGCACATCGAGTAGTCGGTGAAATGGTGCTCGACCGCCCACAGCGAGTCGTACCCGAGGCGCTCGCTGAGCTCGGCCAGCTCGAGCTCGTGGAGAAACATCTGCTCGTCGGTCAGGTTCTCGTGCAGCCTGCCGAACCCGAGGTTCACGCCGATATGCACAGCCGTCACTCCTCAGATCGAGATCGGACGTCCCGTCGAGGAGCGTAACTACGGTCACCGGCCACAGCTGGTCTCAATGTGAGACCGGGAGGACGTCGGCGGGTCCCGTGTTGGGCAGGACCCGCCGTCGGGGGTGTAGTCAGCAGGGTGTTACCTCGCTAGACGGCAAGCTGCCCCTCTCCCAAGAGCGCGAGGAGTTGGACCATTGGAAGCCGATGCTCCATGGTCCGACGCTGAGGCCGGTGAGTTCCGAACTCGTCCAGGAATGCCCGTACTTCGAGAATGCCTGGATGACCCCGCAGCCGATGTCGCCGATGGTGTACGTCAACGCGCCGTGATAGAAGCTGTAGTCACCGCTTCCGCAGGTGGTGAACGCGTTCTCTTTGCAGTACATGTCCTGCCCGCGGAACCCGACGCCGTCGACGTTCGCGTCGACCGAGAACATCCGGTCATAGCTCAGCGGATAGCGTGAAAAAATTCCCCACGTCCCCACCGAGTAGCCAGTGACCGACCGCACGTTCCGGCTCAGGGTGATACCGAACGCGTCATCGCCGCCGAGATCGCATTCGCCGCACCACGGAGTGAACCCGAGCTCGGATCCCAGCGCTCCGATGTTGGTGAAGTCCCAGCGGGCATAGATCGACCAACGGCGTATACACGTGTCGTACAGGAACTGCGGTCGGGCGACATTGATGATGGCCGGAGTAGACATTGGCTCTGTCCCGGCCGGGTCGGCGGGCTGGGTCCGGTTCTCCACTCCGATCCGCGACAGTTCACGGGCGAGCTGCGACTCGGTGGCACCGGCGGACAGCAGGCCGAAGATCGTGTCGGTGATCACGCGTTCGCGCTGTGCGGCCACCGCATCTGTCAGGGGTCCGATGGCGGTGCTCCAGTCAGCTGGACACGCTGATCGACCAGGTGTGGGACGAGGCTCCCCCACTCCGCGCCTGGGCATGGTTGTGAAGCGGAGCCGGGGCTGCCTTCTCGTCGGCGATCCGCTGCTGCCGCTGGTACGCGCCAACGATCGCGACGACCGCCACGATGACGACGATCGCGATGATCCCGCCGACCGCGGCGGGCCAGCTGCGCCGGCGTTCGCGCCAGGTCCGGTCGGATCCGTGCAGGAGCGCCGAACTGAGCTGTTGCCGGCGGAGGTGATCCGCTTCGAGGAGGTACTTCTCCGCGTTCGGTGGAATCGTCACGACGGAACCTGCGCGACCATGCCAGCGAGCCGCAGGTACGCCTCGCGGGTCGTCGTGTGCAGCTGATCCGGAACGAACCGGTCGCCGGTGGCGAGGCCCGGGTCGAACGGTACGAAGACGATACGGCCACGCTCGAGCCCGAGTTGGGCGCGCAGGTTGCGGATCACCGTACGGTCGCCGTGTGGGTTGAGGCTGACCAGCGCGACAACGACGGTACCCACCCGGTACGGATCCACCTGGTGGATGCGGCCCAGCGCCACGCGGGTGGCTTCGACGGCATCCTTGCTCGCCGATGCGACGACGACCATCTGGTCCGCTCGGGCGAGCATGGCGGGAGTGGCCTCGCCCGCGTCGTTGCCGATGTCGACGGCGACGAAGGAGTACTCGGTTCGCATGGCTTCGAGCACCACCACCAACTTGTCCCGGCCGATCGGCGAGTGCCACGGCGGCGCGTCCACGAGTCGCAGGCCGCCCGCCGCGAGCGGTACGACCGTGCCGCCCTCGGACAGGTCGAGGGTGTTGGGTGCGGGGATACCGGCGACCCGGCGGCCGAGCGAACCCGTGCCGTACCTGGCATCCAGCAGCGCGGTGGTGTCGGTGCGCAGCGCGGCGAGCGTGCTCGCCACCCCGATCGCGGTGGTCGTCGTACCCACACCGCCCTTGCCCGCGACGAACAGGATCGTGCGCGGGCCACGCTGCCGGGCGCGGACCTGGGCGACCAACTGGCGCTCGCGCTCCATTGTGGACGCCGCGCCGGGTGCCAGAAAGCCGAAGGTCACCGTACGGATCAGGCGTCGCCATCCAGCCGGGACGAGGAAGCGGATTCCGTCCGGGAGCAGGCGCGGTAACTGTTCGGCCCGCGCGTCGGCGTCCGGCCAGGACCGGGGACCGGGTCGCGCACGGTCGAGCGGTCGCCCCAGCACGCTGATCGAATGCTCGGTGCGTGCCGGCGCGGGCCACACCGCGTGGCGCACCGGAGACGAGAGTGTCCACTGTGGATTCGATGGAAGCCCCACAGTGGACGGATCGATCCCCATCCGGGCCAGTTCGGCCGCGGCCTCGTGCGGGGCGGGCGTCGAGGTAGGCTCCGCGCCGTCGGGTTGCACCGCCACCCCCCTAACTCGCGAGATCCGACACCATGGCGTACAGCCCCAAACCCGCGGCGCACAAGGCGATCATCGCGATCACGACGATGCTCTCCGTCCAGTTCAGGATGCGCTTGACGCGGGCTCGGCCGATGTCGGACAGCGGTACCGCGCTCAGGGCCACCAGCGCCGCAGCCGACACGGCGACCAGGACGACGAACCACGGCCGGATCCCGTTCAGCGACGCGATCCGGACCGCGTGCGCCGCGAGCACGACGGCACCCGCCAGCCGCAACGGGACCATGTGCCGGATCCGGGAGAAGACCCGCGACCGCAGCAGCAGACCGACACCGATGGCCAATGCCAGAAGGCGATCCCACACCGGTTCGGCATACGCCAGCCGCACGCCGGCCAGCGCGCCGACCGCCGCGGTGGCCACGATCGCGCCCACCAGCAGCCCGGTGCCGAGCCTGACCCGCTCGGCGAGTTCCTGCCGCGTCATCAGAGCCGCCTTGCGTACCTGATAGTCGGCCGCGGCCAGGCCGCCCGCGGAGACCGCGGCGCGGGGCAGCGCACCCACGGCGAGCACCGCGAGGACGCCGAGCACCCGGGCGACCGCGGTCGGGTCCCAGTTCGCGACCACGGCGGCGACCACAATCGCTCCGGTCGACACCGCCAACGCGGCCAGGTGCGGGGTAGCGAGTGGAGTCGCTACCCGGGCGGCGACCGCTATCGCCAACGCGGCCGCCGCGCCCAACGCGATCGCCGGCCACGGCGTCAGATCTGCCGACATTCCCGCCAGCCAGCCGGCGACCGCACCCCAGAGGCATCCGGTGGCAATGGCTGCCTGGGCCGCCGCGGGATGCGTGCGGTCCGCACCCCACCAGCCACCGGCAACACCAACCAGGGCCAGCAGTACCGCGGCAGCCACCGTACCCGCGTCGTGCGGCGTGCGGGCGGATGGCAGCAGCGCCACCGCGGCGGCGCCGATCGCGGCCAGGCCGAGCACGAAGCCTCGCGTGGTACGCGAGCCCCACTGCCCCCCGGCATCGTCCACCACGTCCTCGACGGCGTCGCGCACATCCTCCACATAGGCCGGTTCCGCCGCGGACTCGATCGAACGCAGTTCCAGCAGTTCGCCGTCCAGTACTCCGGCGTCGGCCAGGCTGTGCCCGAGGTTGATGTTCGGACCGCCGAGGCGCCCGAGGGTCCACGCGGCTGGCCGCTCGGGGAGTTCGTCCGGTGAGCAGAACCGCAGCAGTTGGGGTACGACATCGGCTACGGGCAACGCGGTCGGCAGAGCCAGGTCCACCCGGCGCGTCCCATTGACCACCGTCACCTTGCTGTAGCCGGTCGGCACACCTCGACCCTAAGCGCTGCATGGCGTCCGAGTCTGAGCGAGACTGTCCGACCTCGCAGGACGCGCCGCTTCGGCGGCCGACAATGTGGCGAGTGGGGACGATCCTGGTTCGACGGCCCGCGCGTTTGGCGCCGCCACCAGTATCCCGGGAGCACGTGCAACTGGCCGATCCGCCACGGCAACAGTCGATGCCCCCACCGGCGACGAGCGCCGGAATCATCCTGATGCCGATGATGGCCGGCGCGAGCGCTCTGACGATGGTGGTAACCGCACAGGATCGTCCCCTCATCGCAATGGTCGGCCTGCTGTTCTTCGTCGGCATCGTCGGGTTCGCGGTCGTCATGGTGATCGGCCAGCGGGGCACGCCGCGCCGGCAGCAGCGGGAGGCCCGCGAGCGGTACCTGGACTACATCGAGGAGCTGCGACGGCGGCTGCGGGCGACCATCGCCCGGCAGAAGGCGGACGGGGCGTGGCGGCACCCGGCACCCGATCGCCTGCTGGACATCTCCCGCCTGCACGCCCGGCGGTGGGAACGGCGTACCGGCGACAGCGACTTTCTCGTGCTGCGCGCAGGTGTCGGCGACCAGCCGATCGCCACCCGGCTCGAACTGAGCGCCGACGAGGGACCGCTCAACGAGTTCGATCCGGTCTGCCTGGAGGCGGTGCGGCAACTGCGGCACCGGTACACCTTGCTGCACGACCAACCTGTCTGCGTCGACCTGCGGGACATCGGCGTACTCAGCCTGCTGGGTGACCGGGCGCAGGGCCGCCGGTTGGCCCGCGCTCTCGTGGCCCAGCTGGTGACGTTCCACTCGCCCGAGGACGTCCAGCTCGCCGTGGTCCGGGCCGACCAGCACGCGCCCGACTGGGACTGGGCGAAGTGGCTGCCGCACACCCAGCACCGCACGCTGCTCGACGGCGACCTGCCGGCCCGGCTCGTGGCGTCCAGCGTGCCGGCGGTGGTCGAGTTGCTGGCCGCCGACCTGGACGCGCGGCTCGACGCGTGGCAGCGCCGGCGGGGACAGCGGGCGGTGGCCGAGCGTCGCCTGGTGGTCCTCGTCGACGGCGAGCACCTGCAGAGCGTGCTCGGCCTACCCACACCCGATGCGGTGGCGACACTGGCCGACCTCGGGATCCACGTGATCCTGCTGCTGGCGCACCGGCGAGAGGAGCCGGAACGGGTCGACGCACGGATCGCGGTGGCCACGGACGGTACCGCGCTGGCTGAAGAGCAGGCACTGCGGGTCGACGACGTACCAGATGGCCTGTTGCCGGTACTGGCCCGTCAGCTCGCGCCGCTGCGGATGCTGCCCGAGCAGTCCGACGACCGGCTGGCCGCGACGGTGGGGCTGCCGGAGATCCTGGGCGTACCGGACCCGGCCGGCATCGATCCGGTACGGACGTGGCGGGCCCGGCCGCTCCGCGAGTTCCTGCGGGTACCGATCGGCGTGGGCGCGGACGGTCGACCGGTCCTGCTCGACCTCAAGGAGTCCGCGCACGGCGGCATGGGTCCGCACGGACTCATCGTCGGTGCCACCGGATCCGGCAAGTCGGAGATGCTGCGTACCCTCGTCTCGTCTCTGGTGATCAGCCACCCACCGGAGCGACTCGCGTTGCTGCTCGTCGACTTCAAAGGTGGCGCGACCTTCGCCGGTCTGGCCGCCCTGCCGCACGTGGCCGGTACGATCACCAACCTGCAGGACGACCTGACACTTGTCGACCGCATGCGCGATGCGCTGTTCGGTGAGATGCAGCGACGGCAGGAGATCCTGAAGCTCGCGGGCAACCTGCCCAACGTCGGGGCGTACGAGCAACTGCGCGATGCAGGCCAGCCGCTCGAACCGCTGCCACACCTGCTGGTCATCGTCGACGAGTTCAGCGAGCTGCTGACCGCGAAGCCGGACTTCGTCGACCTGTTCGTGGCGATCGGCCGGATCGGGCGGTCGATCGGCGTACACCTGCTGCTGGCCACGCAACGGTTGGACAGCGGGAAGATCCGCGGCTTGGAGTCGCACCTGTCGTACCGGATCGGGCTGCGGACGTTCAGCGCGGCGGAGAGCCAGGAGGTGATCGGCTCGGCGGACGCGTACCACCTGCCGCCCGAGCCGGGATCGGGCTACCTCAAGGTCGATACCACGGTGTTCGAGAGGTTCAAGGCGGCGCTGGTGTCGGCGGCGTACCAGCCACCGCAGGCCGCCGCGGCCTCCGTCGTACCGGTCGTGCCGTACCTGTCGCTCAACGGGCTGGGTTCCTGGCTGGCGGCCGAGCCCGACGGCACACCCAACCCACGGCAGGCAATGGCCAAGGCGGGGGAGCGGACCGTGCTGGAGGTCGTCGTGGATCGACTGTGCACTGTGGATGCCGAACGCGCGCGACCGGTCTGGATCGACCCGTTGCCGGAGTCGCTGGCGCTGGACCGGGTGCAGGACCTCGCGGTACGGGCGCCCGCCGGCTCGCTGACCGCGATCCTCGGCCTCGTCGACGAACCCGGTCGGCAGCGGCAGTTCCCACTGGAGTGGGACTTCGCCGGTGGCGGCGGGAACCTGGTGATCGTCGGAGCGCCACAGTCGGGCAAGAGCACGCTGCTGCGTACGCTGATCATGTCGCTGTCGTTGCGGTACGCGCCCGGCGAGGTCGTGTTCTACTGCATCGACTTCGGCGGCGGCGGCCTGGTCCCGCTCGAGGCGCTGCCGCACGTGGCCGGCGTGACGAGCCGGGCCGACGTCGACCGCACCCGCCGGATCGTCACCGAGATCCTCACCCTGCTGGAGAGCAGGGAGGCGCTGTTCCGCGAGCACGGCCTCGGTTCCGTCGCCGCGCTGCGCGCCGCCCGGGCGGCCGGTCTGGTCTCCCCTGAGGTACCGGGCGACATATTCTTCGTGGTCGATGGTTGGAGCAGTTTCCGCGACGAGTTCGAGACGATGGAATTCACCCTCGGCGACGCCGCGGCGCGGGGACTGAACTACGGCGTGCACTTCGTGCTGACCGTTGCCCAGACCATGCAGATCCGCATGCGCATGCAGTCGGCCTTCGGCGGGCGCTTGGAGCTGCGCCTCAACGACCCGTTCGACTCGCAGTTCGATCGCAAGGCGATGCAGCAGATCGCGATAGGTACGCCTGGCCGCGGACTCGTAGACGGTCCGCTGTTCTTCCAGGCCGCGATCACGGGCGTCGACGCGCTCGAGCTGATCGGCGAGCGATGGCCGGACGGCGCCGTGCCGACCGTACAGGTGCTGCCGGCCATGTTCCCCGCGAGCGAGCTACCGCCGGTGGATCCGGCCGGTACCGGCGTACCGGTGGGCATCTCAGAGCGCGACCTGCGGCCGGTCGGTGTGGACCTCGAGGGCTCGGATCCGCACCTGCTGGTGTACGGGGACGGCGAGACCGGAAAGACGAACCTGCTGCGGCTGCTGCTCGACGGCTACCGGGCGCTGCGCCCGCCGGAACGCCTCGGGATCGTCGTCGTGGACTACCGCCGATCGCTCCTGGACGTGGTACCGCAGGACTACCTGCTCGCGTACTGCACCGGACCGCAACAGACCGCCGCGGTGGCCATGGAGATCGCCGAGTCGCTGCGGCAGCGGTTGCCCGGCCCGGACGTGACGGCCGAGCAACTGCGTACCCGTACCTGGTGGCAGGGCCTGGAGGTGGTGTTCGTCGTGGACGACTACGACCTCGTCGCCACGTCGTCGGGGAACCCGTTGCTGCCGTTGCTCGACTACCTCCCACAGGGCCGGGATCTCGGGCTGCATCTGGTGCTGGCGCGCCGCACCGGCGGGCTGGCCCGGGCGCTGGCCGACCCGGTCATCCAGCAGCTCAACGACGTGAGTGCCCCCGGTTTCGTCTTCTCCGGCGACCGCATGGAAGGGCGGCTGGTCAACGGGGTGGCCGCGCAGCGACTGCCGGTGGGCCGCGCGGTCTACGCGGGCCGCGGGGGTTCGTCGCAGCTCGTGCAGACCGCGCTGGCACCAGCGGAGCAGGCCGCTCAGGGCGCCGGGATCGGCATCGGTGGCGGCAGTGGCGGGGCGTCGGGGAACGGCCGCGGCCAGGTGTCCGGGTTGGTCGGGTCGGGTAGCTGATCGACGAAGTCCTCGGCGGTCTGCTCGACGTCGTTCCACAGGTCCTCGAAGAAGCCCGGCTTCGGCGGCGGCGGAGGCGGTGGAGGCGGCGGCTGGGGCAGATCGATCGGCGTGGTACACGTGCCGAGGTTGTCGTTGGCCGCGTCGACGCCGACGTCGCCGACCTCGCCGCCCAGCATCTGCAGCAGACCCTCCTTGAACGGCAGCTGCATCGCGTTGGCCAGGGCGGCGCCGTCCGTGGCGCCGTCGACCATCCGGCGCAGATCGTCGTCGTCGAGCGGGCAGTCGGTCAGCGGTACCAACGGGAACGGGATCTCGAACGGGTCGAAGCCGTTGAGCGAGGTCTGCACCGGTCCCAGCGGGTTCCACGGCTGGCCGGGTGGGATCAGCCCCACCGACCGGGCGGCCGCGACGTTTCCCGGGGTCGGGCCGTCGGCGAGCATGCCGGCGGCGGTACTGGCACCGGCCACGATGTCCGCGTTGTAGGCGAGCCACCACAGGTTTCTGGCCCGCGCCTCCAACGCCTGCAGAGCCTGCGCCTTGTCGGCGTCGTCGGCCGGTTCGCCGTCCGGCCCGGTCGCCGTCGCGATGGCCTGCCGACCGCCGTCCAGGCCGGCCCGGATCTGGTCGACCCGCCGGTTGAACGCCGCCACCCGCGCCGACCAGAACCGCAGCGCCGTCGCCGCCCAGGACAGGGAGCTGCTGACCGCGTACGCCTTTTCGCGTACCGGCCGAGGCGCGGCCCGCAGTTCGGCCGAGGCGATGCCGTCCCAGTTCTGGATGGCGGGCAGGAACGCTTGCAGGCTCAGCCGACTCGCGTCGACCACGCGGGCCGCCTGGTCCGTGAGCGCCGCGCTCTGCTGGGCCAGCGACCCCGGATCCGCCGGGTGCCTGTCGAACGGTTGCAGCGCGGGCATCAGGCCCCGGACCCGAGGATGTTCTGCGCCTGCCTGCCGCCGTGCTGGAACGTGTCGTTGACCCGGTTGGTCGTGGACTGGAAGGTCCGTACGTTCTCGATGTACTCGTCGATGAGCTGGTCGGCCTTTGCCATGCAGGCCGTGTGCTCGGCCTGGCCGAGGCCACCGGCGAAGTTGTCCAGTGCGGTGGACACGTGCGCGCGCAGCGTGGCCCGCAGGGACTCGATGTTGCCCGCGTGGGAGCCCTGGTCGGCAGCCAGTTGGTCGATGGTCGCGAACTCGGCGCGTAGCTGTGCCATGTCGTCCTCCCGGATCAGACGTTGATGGGCCGGCTCACGGCGCTGGCGTGTTGCTCCACATTGGACACACTGACCTGCTGCGCGGTGGTGGCGTCCCCGTCGGCGGTGACGAGGGTGCGCTCGGCGCGGACCGCGCGTACGGCCTGCTCCACGATCCGGTTCGCGAGTTGGACGAGGTTGCCGGCGGAGATGTCGGCTACCGCGGTGAAGGTGGTCCCGGCGGCACCGATGAGCCCGCGCTGCGAGGAATCCATCCGCCCGCGGAAGTTGTTCGACTCCGCGTTCTGGTCTTCGGCGTTGGCACCGTAGCCCTGACCCGACCGGGTCAGCACCCCGGTCTCGTTGAGGTTGACGAAGTCTGCCATCGATTGCTCCTCAGGGGTTGATGGGGCGCCGCAGCGCGGAGGTCGTACCGTCGGTCCGCCGGCCGGCACCGCTGAGCAGCGCCGCGGCGTGGGTGTCGCTGTTGGCCACCGTGTGGGCCGCCGCCACGGCGTTGCCGCCCAGGGCATCGACCTGCTTCGCGAGGCTTCGCATCGTCGGGTTCAGCCCGGACAGGTAGCCCTCGAGCGCGCCGGTCACTGTACTGTCCTGGGCCTCGCCGGCCGAGTTCCGCAGCACGTTGGCCGTCCGGCTCGCCCACGCCTCCCAGGTGGCGGCGGTGGCCGCGGTACGCCGGCCGGCTGCGGCCACCGCCTCGACATCGACATCGAAGTACGCCATGTCTCACCCCATATCGGACCCTGTCTAACTCTCGAGGCAGTGGAGGCGATAGGCTTCTCGGGCGGACTCGGACGAAGTCGGACGACGATGACACTGGTCGACCCTGGTGACGAGGCGGCGTCCGGCCAGCCGTACTCGGCTGCGCGGATGGCCGCCGATCTCGACCTACTCCGCCGCGCCGCCGGCCTGAGCTACCGCCAGCTCGGCAAACGCACCGGCTGTCCGGCCAGCACGTTGAACGACGCGCTCGGCGGCCGGCGCTTCCCCCGCCTCGATACCGTACTCGCCATCGCCCGCGCCTGCGGGCACGACGAGTCGCGGTGGCGCGAGCGGTGGATGAAGGCCGACGTGCACCGCAGGGGGCTGCCGGGCTCCGTCGCCCCCAGCGCCGTCTCGCCCGCCGAGCTGCCGCACGACGTACCGGGCTTCGCCGGGCGGGCCGCCGAACTCGAGCAGCTGCGTTCGCTGTACGCCGATACCGATCCCGATGCGGCCAACGCCCCGACGATCTGCGTGGTCCACGGCATGGCGGGGGTGGGCAAGACCGCTCTCGCGCTGCACTGGGCGCACCGGATCGCCGGCGAGTTCACGGACGGCCAACTGTTCCTCGACCTACGCGGCCACCATCCCGGGGGTCGGCCGGTCTCCGCGGGCGAGGCGCTCGAACAGCTGCTGCGTTCGCTGGGTGCGTCATCGGAACGCGTCCCGCCCGACGCCAGCGACTCGGCCCGGCTGTACCGGAGCCTGTTGGCCGGCAAGCGGGTGCTCCTCGTGCTCGACGACGCCGGCTCCGCCGAACAGGTGCGGCCACTGCTTCCGGCGAGCGCCGGTTGTCTGGTCATCGTGACAAGCCGGCACCGGCTGACCGGCCTCGTCGCTCGCGACGGGGCCCACCACGTACCGCTCGACGTGCTCGACCTCGACGAGTCCCGGGCACTGCTGGCCCGTACCCTCGGCCACGAACGCATCGAGGGCGACGCGGCCGGAGCCGAGGAGCTGGCGCGGGCGTGCGGTCATCTGCCGTTGGCGTTGCGCATCGCCGCCGCGCATCTCGTCGCCGGACCGTACGGTCAGATCTCGGAGCTGGTCGCCCGGCTCACCGACGGCAACCCGCTCGCCGGGCTGCGGGCCGAGGACGACAACCACACGGGGGTACGCCGAGCCTTCGACCTGTCGTACGACACGCTCGACGACGATGCCCGACGCCTGTTCCGCCGGCTCGGGATCGTGCCCGGTTCGGATGTCACCGCGGACGCCGCGGCTCGGATCATCGACTCCGGCAGCTCGGATTCCGGCCGGCTTCTCGACACCCTCTTCGCCGCGCACCTGCTCGACCAGCGGACCACCGGCCAGTACCAGATGCACGACCTCCTGCGGCTGTACGCCGCCGAACGCGCGGCCGAGGACGAGACCGCCGCCGACCGGGAGGACGTCCTGGCCCGCCTGCTCGACTGGCGACTGTGGATGGTCGACGCCGCGGCCCGCCGGTTGTACCCGGACAGCCTGCGCCTTCCCCACCCGAGCAACGGACGCGGAACGGATGGCGTCTTCACCGCGGACGGCGACGCGCTCGCGTGGCTCGAGGTCGAGCTGGCCAACCTCGCCGCGAGCGTCAACCACGCCGCCGAGTGCGGGCCGTACCCGGTTGCCTGGCAGCTCGCCGATGGGCTGCGTGGCCTGTTCAACCTGCGCCTGCACCGTCGTGAGTGGTTCGAGGTCGCGTCCGCCGGGCTGACCGCGGCCCGGCGCGGCGGGGACGAACGCGCGCAGGCGGCGATGCATCACAGCCTCGGGTTGGCCCACTCGAGGCTCGGCAGCAATCGCGAGGCCGTGGAGCAGTTCGCGAGTGCGCTGCGGTTGTACCGCGGACTCGGTGAGCCCGAGGGCACCGCGGCCGTCCTCATCTGCATGGGCGGCGTCCACCGTCAGCTCGGCCAGACGGCACAGGCCGCGGAGGCGTTCCAGCAGGCGCTCGACGTCTGCCGGCAGCAGCACCTGACCGCGCGCGAGGCCGCCTGCCTCGGCGACCTCGGTGAGGTGTACCGGGACCAGGGCAACCTCGTCGAGGCGCTGCGGTGCCAGCAGGAGGCGCTCGAGCTCTTCCAGCGCATCGAGGTCCCGCGCGGTGAAGCGCTGGCGTTGCTCGCGCTCGGCGCCGCGTACCACCAGCTCGGCCGGTTGGAGGAGGCGCTGGACTGCCAGACGGGGGCGCTGAGCATGTTCCGGTCGATCGGGTCCCGGGACGCCGAGGCGTACGCGATGGCGAGCCTGGCCGATGTCCACCGCGAGATGGGACGCCCCGCGCTGGCCCTGCGCAACGCGACCGCGGCGCTCTCGCTCGCCGTGGACCTCGGCGACGACACGCTGGTGGTCGAGGCGCATCTCGCGCTCGGCGCGGTCGTCCGGGAACAGGCCGGCCCGCGCAAGGCAGTCCGGCACTATCAGGCCGCGCTCCGGCTGGCCCGCGCCGCGGGGTACCGGCACGGCGAGGCCACGGCGCTCGCCGGCCTCGCGCGGACCGAAGTGGACCTGGGTCAGCTCGACAAGGCGCTCGCGCGGTGCGCCCAGGCGATGGCCTCGAGCAGCGAGTCCGGGTACCAGCTCGTCCGCGCCAGGCTGCTGGCTACCAGCGCCGACGCCCATCACCGGGCCGGGCGTGACGAGCAGGCACTCGCCGACTGCGAGCAGGCGCTGGAGGGCTTTCGGCGTACCGGCCACCGGAGCGGCGAGGAGGCCGTTCGCGCGCTTCTTGCCCTGATCCAGGGCAGACAAACGGTACCGAGCCGATAGCCGTCCGACTCAGTACGAGATCGTTCGAGAACCCTATCTTCAATCCACGGGCGCGATTACGCAGGAAACGTGGCTGTACAGCGAGTGTTCGTCACCGGCATAGCCGGCTTCCTGGGCAGTCACATCGCCGAGCACTTTCTCCGCGCGGGCAGCTCGGTCTCGGGCATCGACAATCTGCTCGGCGGCAACAAGGAGAACGTGCCGGACGGGGCGGAGTTCGTGGTCGCGGACTGTGTCAATCGCGAGGCGTACGCCGGTCTGCTCGACGGGGTGGATCTGGTCTACCACTGCGCGGCGGCACCCTGGGACGCCTTGAGCGTGTTCTCCCCGTACCTGGTCCACCAGCACACCGCCACGAGCACCGCGGCCGTGGTGTCCCTCGCGGCGGCCGCCTCGGTACACCGGTTCGTCTTCTGCTCGTCGATGACCCGGTACGGCGCCCAGCCCGCCCCGTTCACCGAGGATCAGACGCCCGCTCCGGTCAACCCGTACGGATTGTCGAAGTACGCGGCCGAGCTGCTGGTGCGCAACGTGGCCGAGACCCACGGCATGGAGTGGGTGATCGCGGTACCGCACAACATCATCGGGCCGCGGCAGAGGTTCGACGACCCGTACCGCAACGCGGCCGCCATCATGATCAACCGGATGCTCCGCGGCCAGCGACCCATCATCTACGGGGACGGCCTCCAGCGGCGCAGCTTCTCGTACGTCGCCGATGTAGTGGATCCGCTCGCCCGGCTCGGCACCGAGCCGGCGCTGGCCGGGGAGGTCGTCAACGTCGGGTCGGACGCGGACAACGTCACGGTCCGGCAACTCGCCGAGCTGATCGCGGACCTGGTCGGCGTCCCGTTCGATCCGGTGTACGTCGAAGCACGCCCGTGCGAGGTCCGTTCGGCGTCGTGCTGCGCGGACAAGGCGCGCCGGCTGCTCGGGTTTCGCGAGCGTTGGTCGCTGCGTGACGGGCTGGCCGCGATGGTGGATTGGATCCGCGCTTCCGGGCCACGCGAGTTCTCGTACTACCTGCCCATCGAGATCCTTACCGAGCGGACCCCGGCGACGTGGACGCGGCAGCTGATCTGACACCGCTCACCGTCCTCGTGCCGTGTTACAACGAGGGCGCGCAGGTCGACGTCCTCTACGAGGCGATCGACGCGGTCCTGTCCGTGCGCCACCCGGACCTCGAGATCCTGCTCGTCGACGACGGGTCGACCGACGACACGCTGGCCCGCATCAAGCGGTTGGCCGACCGCGACGCACGGGTGCGCTACCTGTCGTTCTCCCGCAACTTCGGCATGGAGGCCGCGTTCTCGGCCGGTTTTCGGTACGCCAGCAAGCCCTGGGTGGCGCAACTGGACGCGGACCTGCAGTGGCCGGTGGCCGAGGTGCCCCGGCTGGTGGCCACCGCCGTACGCGGTTACGACGTCGTGTACGGCATCCGCCGCGACCGTCAGGATCCGCTGATCCGCAGGCTGGGCTCGGTCTGGCAGCAGTACCTGGCCCGAAAACTGTTCGGGGTGACGCTGGTCCCCGGCTCCTCGGCGTTCCGCGTCGTCCGCGCCGACGTGGCCCGACGCGCGGTCGCGCTGCGGTTGGCCACGCCGTACTTCATCGCGACGCTGCCGTTGCTCGGTGCCCGAGCGGCGACCGTGGACGTCGAGCACGCGCGGCGGACCGCCGGCGGCTCCCGGTGGCGCCCGTGGCGGCTCGTCTCGCACAGCTTCGAGCTGTTCTTCGGATTCTCCGAGCGTCCGCTGGTCTGGCTGTACGGGGTGACCGCGGTCGGTGCGGGTCTGCTGGGGATCGGCGCGGTATCGGGGCGGCCGGCCGTCCCGCTGCTGTTGGCCGGCCAGGCTCTGGTGCTGGCGTCAGTCGGAGTGCTGGCGGCGTACGTGCACAGGCTGATCCGGGGCTCGGTCAGGCCGGCGCAGTACTACGTGCGGGAGGCGAACATCCCGGTCGCATCGGAGGACTCGCTGTACGGCGAGCCGTCCACTGTGGAGGAGGTCGTGTTGCGGTGAAGACACTGCTGATGCTCGGCGCGAGTATCGACCAGTTGCCGGCGTACCGCGAGGCGATCGGGCGTGGCTACCGGCTGATCGCGGTCGACCAGCGGGCCGACGCCCCGGGTGTGGCGTTGGCGGCGCGGTTCCTGCCGATCTCGACGCGGGACACCGACGCCATCGCGGCGGCCCTGGCCGGCGAGACGATCGACGGGATCGTCACCACGGCCAGCGACGCCGGCCTCGCGAGCCAACGCGAGCTGGCGATCCGGTACCGGCTGCCGTCACCCACGCCGGATGAGGCGGTACGGGCCTCCATGGACAAGACGTACTTCCGGCAGGCCGTGGCGCGGGCGGGACTGCCCACGTACCCGTACGTCTCCGATATGGACCGGGTCCAGCTCGTCGAGGAGGCCAAGCAGATGCCGCTACCGCTGGTGGTCAAGCCCGCCGACGGTTCGGGTGGCAAGGGCATCAGCCTCGTCACCGGGTACGACCAGCTCGACGACGCGATCGACCACGCGTGCGAGCTGTCCGCGGCTGAACTGGCCACTGTGGAGCATTACGTCGAGGGCCGGCACTACGCGGTCGAGATCTGGCTGAGAAACGGGGAGCCCCACTTCGTACCGATCACCGAGAAACGGATGACGCCGCCGCCCACGATGGTCACCAGTGGACACCTGATCCCGGCCCGGCTGCCCTCGCCCGAGGCGAGGAAGGTGCGGCACGCGGTTGTGCGGATGTGTGCCGAGCTGGGCATCACGGACGGACCAGCGAACTTCGACCTCGTCCGTACCGCCAGCGGAGACATGTACCTGATCGAGGTGGGCGCGCGGCTCGGCGGCAACGCATACCCCGCGCTGATGGCGGCGGCCTGGGGAGTGGACACGGTCGGTGCCACGATCTCCCTGGCGGTCGGCGAACCGTTCGATCTCACGCCGCAGCGGTCGCGGGTGTGCCTGCTGCATATTCTCTCCTCACCGCTGGCCGTTCCCGGCGTGCTGCGCGAGGTGACCGGCCTCGACGAGGTGCGGGCACATCCGGGGGTACAGACCGTCGAGCTGTTCGTGCGGCCGGGCGATCCGGTCCGACCGTTCACCCAGGCGGCGTACAAGCTCGGGTTCCTGACGCTGGTCGCCGACGACCACGAGGCGCTCGACGGGCTGCTGGCCTGGTGTACCGCGACCCTTCGGCTGCATGTGGAACCGTCCACATGAGACGCTCGGGACTGAGTGTGGTGTTCGCGGTCGCGGCGGGCGTACTCGCCGCCGTGATCTGGTTCGTCCTCCCGCACGACCGGGAGGTGAGCAGCGTCGGGATGCTGCTGTTCAAGCTGACCCCGTTCGCGTGCGCCACGGCCGCGATCGCACTGGCGGACGACGCGGCGCTCCGCCGGCGGCGGGTGCATCTGGTGGCGATACCGGCGACGTTCCTGCTGTTCTTCTGCTACTTCGTGCCGAGGATCTTCGCCCTCTCCGGTACCGATGGGGACTTCCCCCGGCTCTACTACCACATGCTGACCGCGATCCCGCTGATCATCCTCGGGCTGGCGCTCGCCTTCCGGCTGGGCGGCGGAGCGCCCGGGACCACGGCCCGGCTGGCGGTCGGCATGCTGCTGCTGATGCTGTCCGGCCTGGAGGACCTGGCGTTCCTGCTCGTGAACGGCAGGCCGATCCCGGACGTCTGGACCTGGGCCTCGCACATGACTGTCTTCTTTGGACACCCGCCGAGCAGGTACGAGGCGTACGCGTTCATCGCGGTGCACGTGCTGCTCGCGGGTGCCGTGCTGGTGCTCCCCGGTCGCGTGCTGACCGCGGTGGTCCGGCGGCCGCGCGAGCCATCGGCGGCCGGTCGGTGACCGGACCACCACCGGTTCGCGTGGTCGTCACACTGCTCGCCGGGCGGGCCGCGTTCCGCGGCGCGATCGTGCTCAGCGCCCCGTTGCTGCTCGCCGCCTGGGGTCCGGAGACCTTCGGGCCGTACGCCCTCGCCATGGGCAGCACGCTGGTGCTCAACCCGCTGGTGGGTTCCGGTACCGAGAAATCGGCGGGCACGGTGATTCCCCGGTACCGCGGTCCGGCCGCCGATCGGCTCCTCACGGCGCATCTGCTCACCGCGGGGACCATCACCGGCGGCTGCCTGCTGCTCGCTACCGTGTTCGCCGTCGTGGACCCACGGATGGCCGGACTGTGGCTGCTGGCCGGGGCGACCAACGTGGCCTTCGGTGTCGTTCAGGCGCTGGTGGCGTACTGGCGCGTCCTCGGTACGCCCATCGCGGATCCGGCGAGCTTCGGGGTGCTGGCAGTGGTGACCGCGGGAGGTATCGCGCTGGCCGCGTTCGCCGGTGCCGGGCCGACCGTGTACCTGGCTCTGCAGGCCGGATCGGCGGGAGCGGTGTCGGCTGCCCTGGTCCTCGGCCTTCGCCGGCGCCTGCGTCGGCCGCGTGGGCGTACCGTCCGGCTCGTCACCAGGACCACGCTGCTCATGGGCGCCAACACGTTGTTGGCTACCGCGCCGTTCAGCGTCGTCATCGCTGTCCTAGGTGGACAGTCGGATCCCGATACGGTCAGCAATGTCTACGTCGCGGTGACGGCGTACTCCATCGTCGGCAACGTCCTGGACTACCTGCAGCGGGTCTACCAACCATGGCTGACCACCGCGCTGCGGTCCGACCCGGACCGGATCCGCGGCCCGTTCCGCCGCACCGTTCGGCTCGGCCGGAACCTGCTGGCGCCCGCCGGAGTGCTGGCGGTGTTCGCGACCGGCTGGGCCTTCGATCCGTCGATCGCCTCCCTGGCGGGGATGGCGGCCGTCGCCCCGATGCTCATCGCCGTCGCCCTCGTGATCTGGGCGCTGGAGAACACTGCGACCGCGATGCTGGGCGCGACGACGCGCGCCGGGACGGTCGGCCTCGCGTCCACGGCGGCGACCGCGATCGTGCTCGTACGCCCGTTCGGCGCCACCGGTGCGCTGCTCGCCCTGCTCGTCGGGGCGGCTGTCCAGTTGGCGTTGCTACCCGACCTGTCCACCCGGCGAAAGTTTCTTGGGCTGGATCTGCGCCGACCGAAGGTCCAGGCGCCTGGCCAGCACAGCAAGGTTCCTCCGACCGGAGGTGACGCCCGTGTCTCTCGTCATCCCGAGCCTTCCGACATTCGCTGACCCACTCCTTCTCGACCTGTGGCAGCGCGCGCCCGACCTGTACGCCCTGCTGGATCCGGCCAGGACGGCCGACAGTCCACTAGGGACACCCGTCGACTTCGAACCATCCGGCGACGGCGGCCGCGGGGACTCGTACCGCTTGGCGCAGCGCGACCCGCGCATCCGTGCCTGTGGCATCGCGGAGTTGTTCCGCCTGGCCAGCAGCGACGGGCATCTGTCCTCGTGGCGGCCGGAGGATGTGGTGCTCGACGTGCTGGGCGGCGACGGGACCCTGGCGCGCGCGATCGTCGACCTGCTCCCGCGTCGTGCCCGACCGACCGTGTTCACCAGTGACCTCTCCGCCGGTATGGTGCGCGCCGCGCAACGGCACGATTTGCCGGCGGTACGCCAGGCCGCACAGGCGCTGCGGCTGCGCGACGACGCGGTCGACGCCGTCGTCCTGGCTTACGGGACGCACCACATACCGGTGGCCGAACGAGCCGCCGCGGTCAGTGAGGCGTGCCGCGTGCTGCGCCCCGGTGGACGACTCGTGCTGCACGACTTCGACGAGTGTTCGCCGGCCGCGCAGTGGTTCGGCGAGGTAGTCGACGCGTACAGCAGAACCGGACACCGGTACGCCCACTTCACGTGCGGCGAGATGCGCCGGTTGCTGGCCGGAGCCGGCCTCGTCGACGTCGTTGTCCAGCCGCTGTACGACCCGTTCGTGTTGACCGGTACGAGTCGCGCCGCGGTGCGGCGTGCGCTGGGCGAGCACCTGCGGCAGATGTACGGGCTCGTCCGCGTCGACGCCGAACGGGTGGCGGAGCTGGCGACGGTCTGCTTCCGGTACACCGACGAGCAGTCAGCACCGGGCCAGCGGGTGCGGAAGGTCAGCTACACGCGCGTCGCGGGCCGGTGGCGGGTCGAACTTCCCCGGGTAGCACTGGTCGCGCGAGGACGCCGCATCTAGGTCCGGCACGGGATCCGCACGTCCGCTCTGGATGCCGGAGGTGGCGCGCCGAACGGTCCGGCGATGATGACGAGCGTGTTGTTCGACTCGCTGGTTTCCACGACCTTGTCATCCGGGTCGATGCGCACCGTGAAGCGGACCTGCGTCCGGCCGGCGTACGGGCTGGCCGCCGCCGGGTCACCGCCGACCGCATGTCGCAGGTGGGTCCCGTCGCCCGTCCGCGAACCCAGGTCGGTGTAGCCGCCTGCTCGGGCGGGTCCACCGCGGGCGTCGTCGCCCATGTTGTAGAAGGTGCGTGGCATGGCAACAGAACTGGCCCAGCGGACGACGAACGGCAGAATCACCCAGACCTTTCCGTCGGTGTTGGAGTACCACGAGCAGGTTCCGTCCAGGGCGAGCGTGAGGTCGCCCGCCGGCGGTGGTCGCGACGCCGTCGGCGAAGCCGGGCCGGACGTTCGCGGCGTCGTCGAGACAGCGGTAGGGCGGGTAGGGGTGACGGATGAGGTCGGGTCACCGGACAGGTCGGCGAAGAGGCGGCCCGCGGGTGACCAGATCATCGCGGCCACGAGCGCACCGAGCAGGACCGTCGACGCGACGGCCGCGACGACCGGCCGGCGGGCCCATCCGGGCCGCGACTCGCCCGGCGAAGGCGGCGGCGCGACGGCCGACCGCCCGACCGCGAACACCTCGGCCCCACCGGCGACCCGACGCAGCGTTTCGCGGCAGCGCGTGCTGGGCCACCGCTGTCCCGGTACCTTGGCGAGCAGCCCGTCGATGACCTCAGCGAGTGGACCGGCGTGTGCCGGAGGGGGATGCGGTTCGTTGACCGCCGCGAACAGCGCGGCCAACGCGGTGTCGCGCTCGAACGGCCCTCGGCCTTCCGTGGCGAAGTACAGCGTCGCCCCGACACCGAACAGGTCGACGGGCGGATCGGAACTGCCGGTGGCCACGCGTTCGGGCGCGACGTAACCCGGCGTGCCCAGCAGCACCCCCGTCTGGGTGAGGCCGGCGGTATCGGCCGCCGCGGCGATCGAGAAGTCGGTCAGCATGACGCCGCCCGCGTCCGGCAGCAGGACGTTGGACGGCTTGACATCCCGGTGTACGACGCCTGCGGCGTGCGCGGCATCGAGGGCGTCCAGCAGACCCAGGCCGATCTGGGCGGCCCGCATCGCGTCCAACGGCCCGTCCGCCTCGACGACTTCCTGCAGGGATCGGCCCACCACGAGCGCCATCACGATCCAGACTCTGTCCTCATCGGACAGTACATCATGGACACTGACGATGTTCGGGTGATGGAGCCGGGCGGCGTTACGTGCCTCGGCCAGCGCCCGTGCGGAGACGTCCGCCGTGGTCTGTCCAGTGCGCAAGCCGGACAGCAGGATCTCCTTGATCGCGACCTCGCGCTGGAGAAGCTCGTCGTACGCCCGCCAGACGGTCCCCATACCGCCCGTGCCGAGTCGCGAGCGCAACCGGTAGCGCCCGCCAACTACCCGATCGACGTCCACTTATGCCCTCCTCGCTGGGGCGGTAGCGTCGGCCAGAGACCTAGCGTGCCAGATACGTTCAATTGGCAGGGATCATGGCCAACGATCTGTTCAGCTATCCCGACGAGCCGCTCGAGTCGACGGCGTTCGTGCTGCTGCCGGACGTACCGGCCGACAGTTGGGAGGCGATCCGCGCGCACGGAGAGCTTCGCGCGTTCCGCGGCGGCGACGTCGTTGTCGGGCCGAACGACGCCGACCGGGCGTTGTGGTTCGTGCTCGAGGGCCGCGTCCACCTTCGCCATGGCCGGCGGTTCGGCGACGAACTCGGCCCGGGTGGCGTGTTCGGGGAACTCGGTTTCCTGGCCGGTACGCCGGCCGGCACGACGGTACTAGCGGCCGTCGACACCACGCTGTTGCGGTTGGGACTGGCCGGCTTCGAGGTACTGGCCGGCAAGGAACCCATCCTCGCCCGGCACCTGCTCTTCGACCTCGCGCGGGTCCTGGCCGCGCGACTGCATGCCCTGCGCCGCGTGGTGCAGCGGTGACGGCGGCATACGGCGCCCTGACCGCGCCGGTTGCGCCGCGGCCGCCGGGTACCGGGGCGGCGTATGTCGTGATCGTGCGGCAGGAGGACCGGCCGCTGCGCCGTTTCACCGTCTGGGATATCACCGAGGTGGGTCGCGCGGACCGGTCCTCGGCCGGCCTGATCGGCATCGACCACCCGAGCGTGTCGCGCCGCCACGCCCGGTTCGACGTGTCCGACGGCCGGCTCACCGTGACCGACCTGGGCAGCATGAACGGCACGCGGGTCAACGGCACGCCGATCGGATCCCCCACGGTCCTGGCGGCCGGCGACATCGTCGAGTTCGGTCCGGTACAGCTGGTGATCCTGACCGCCGACGCGGTACCGCCGGCCGTTCTGCCCACCATCCCGTTGCCGGTGGCGGAGGAGGTCCGTGAACCACCGCCGCGCCGGTTTCTCAACTACCTCGAGCTGCCGACCCGTATCCCGCTCTGGCTGTGGCATGTCGTGCGGGCCGTGAGCGTCACCGCGCTCGCCGGCCTCTGCGTGGTTCTCGTGGTTCGACCGGCGGTCGGCCTGTACGTGCTGTGGCGCATCGTCGTGCCGCTGCTGCCACTGCTGTTCCTCGTCGCGCCCGGGCTGTGGCGCAACATCTGCCCGCTGGCCGCGGCGAACCAGTTGCCGCGGCTCGGCCGTTTCAGCCTCGCGGTCAAGCCACCCGCATGGCTGAAGCGTTCCGGGTACGTCGTCGCGGTGGCGCTGTTCGTGACGATCGTGCCTACCCGCCTGACCCTGTTCGACCACAGTGGACCGGCCAGCGCGGCTCTCCTGGCCGGTGCGTTGGTTGCCGCCTTCGCGGGCGGGGTGCTCTACCGCGGCAAGAGTGGCTGGTGCTCGAGCATCTGCCCGTTGTTTCCGGTACAGCGCCTGTACGGACAGACCCCGTTCGTCACCGTCCCGAACAGCCATTGCCGCCCGTGCGTCGGCTGCGCGAAGAACTGCTACGACTTCAACCCGCGGGCGGCGTACCTGGCTGACATGTACGACGAGGACACGCGCTGGAGTGCGTCCCGCCGGCTCTTCGCCGGGTGCTTTCCCGGAGTCGCCTTCGGCTACTGGACCCTCGGTGCACTGCCGGCGCCGAGGCTGTACCTCACGTTCGCGGCCTACGCCCTGGCCAGCGCCGGGTCCTTCTTCGCGCTGACCGCACTGACCCGCGTCCGGCCGGCGCACCTCGCCGCCGGGTACGGCGGACTGGCGCTCAGCGTCTTCTACTGGTTCGCCGCGCCCCGGCTCGACGACGTGCTGGGTCTGGCGGGTCGGACGGTGTGGCCCATCCGCGGTGCGATCTGCCTCGTCGCCGCCATTTGGATCTGGCGTACGGTTCGCGTCGACCGCGAGTTCCGATTGCAGGCCGCGCGAGCCGAGCCCATGCGAGTGTCCAATGTGCACACGGGCACCCTGCGCGCCGCCAACCAGTCCGAGGTGACCTTCCAGCCGCAGGATCGGCGGGTGCTGACCCGCGCCGGTACGAGCCTGCTGGACGTGGCCGAGGACAGCGGTCTGCCCATCGAAGCCGGCTGCCGGATGGGACTGTGCGGCGCGGACCCGGTCGCCGTCCTGGCGGGCGGCGAGGCGCTGTCCCCCTGCGGCGAGGAGGAGGCGGCCACATTGCGCCGGCTGGGGTTGACCGGCAACGTACGCATGGCCTGCTGCGCCCGTGTCAACGGCAACGTGACGGTGTCCCTCGACCCGCGCGCCGCCCCGCCGGGCCCGCGGGCCGTCTCCGGCAAGGCCCGCGGCCCGAGGGATCCGGGCGTGCACCGCGTTGTGGTGCTGGGCAACGGGATCGCGGGTGTGACGGCCGCCGAGGAGATCCGGACCATCCACCCCGACTGCGAACTGCACATCGTGGGGCGGGAGAGCCATCCTCTCTACAACCGGATGGGTATCTCCCGGATGGTGTACGGGCGATCCGCCATGGCCGGGCTCTACCTGCTCGCCGAGGACTGGTACGACACGAACGGCATCACCTGCTGGCTCAACACCCAGGCGACCGGTATCGACCTCACCGGCCGGCAGGTCCAGCTCGGTACCGGCGACCGGCTCGGCTACGACCGGCTCATCCTGGCGACGGGTGGGCGAGCCAGTGTTCCCACGATCGACGGGATCTCGCTGGCCGGCTGCTTCGTCATGCGCGAGGCCGACGACGCGCTGGCCATCCGGCGGTACGCGCAGGAGCACAGCGTGGGGCGGGCCGTCGTCATCGGGGCGGGACCGCTCGGTCTGGAGTCCGCGTACGCGTTGCACCAACTGGGTCTGGCCACCACCATCCTGGTACGCGGCGACCGCCTGCTCGACCAGTACCTCGACCCCCGGTGCTCGACGCTGCTCGGCGACTACCTCGCCGCCCGCGGGATCGTCGTGCTCTCCCGTGCCCGAGCCGCCGAGATCGTCGGTCCGGATCGGGTGTGCGCGGTCGGTCTGACCAGTGGCGACCGGATCGCCGCCGAGCTCGTCATCGTCTGTACCGGCGTATCGTCCAATGTGGAACTCGCCGCGTCGGCCGGGATCACCGTCGGTAGAGGCGTCCTCGTCGACTCGACCATGCGTACCAACGCACCCGGCGTTCTCGCGGCGGGTGACGTGGCCGAACTGGAAGGCCGCGTGACGGGCCTGTGGCCGGTCGCGGTGGCTCAGGCGACCGCCGCCGCCCGCAACGCCCTGGGCGACAGCGAGCCGGTACCGGTCGAGGCCGTGCCGATGCTCGTCAAAGGCATAGGCATCTACCTGGCTTCGGCCGGTCGGCTCGCTGCCGGGCCGGCCGACGACGTCGTGGTAGTCGATGATGCCGCCGCGCACCGGTACGCCCGACTGCTCGTGTCGAACGGTCGTCTGGCCGGTGCGGTGCTGCTCGGCATGGCCCGGGAGGCACCGGGGATCATCGCCGCCGTGCGGGCCCAACGGCCTGTGTCGGATCTGGCCTCGCTACGCGTGGGGGACTGGAGCCAGCTCGGCGAAACGTCCGAGTCATGACAGCCAATTTCCTGCGCGCCCATACCACGAACCGGACCCGCAACCCATCATCCGGGGATGGCAACGGAGTGGGTCGTCACGGCGCCCGCGGAGCGGGGTGACGGCGCCAACGGTTGGTGGTTCACGGTCGACGAGCCACAACGGGTGGTGTCCGGAGGCGCCTCGGCCGCGTTCCTCGTGCGGATCGCCGTCGGCGCCGGTACGCCCGCGGGCAACCTTTTCCTGCAGGGCCGCGCCTACTCGGCCGACACCGCGCCGGAGGAGGGCTCGCGCCTGTCCGGCCGGATCGCTTTCGACGTCCGGGCGACGGAGAAACCGAAGAAGCGGTGGTGGCCGTATGCGGTGGTGGCCGCTGTCGTGCTGGTGGTCCTCGGTGTGGTGGGCTTTCTGGTCTTCGGCCGGGATGAGGGACCGATCCGCACCGGCACCCTGAGCCTGCCGCTCAATGCCTCGGCGGATTTCGACAACGGCACCGTGGTGCCTGGTCAGGGTGGCGACGTCTTCTTCGATCCAGACCCGCTCGGCGCCTTTCTGCGAGCCATCGGACCGGTCCGGATCGAGTCCATCGGAGTCGTCCCGCGGCCTACGTTGCAGTCGTGCCCCCGCGAGCTGGGCGGCACCTTCGCGGATCTCGAGGTGCCGCCCGGCACCGTGCTGTGCGTGTCGACCTCGGAAGGCCGGATCGCGGTGGTGACCATCGTGTCGGACCCGTTCGAACCGGGTCCTCTCGTTCTGAGCTACGAGGTTTTCAAGCGCTAGTTCTGGGTGATCCGGACGTCGTCGACTCCAGCTTCGACGAGGCTGCCACCGGAGGCGTCGGTGGTCTCGACGAGGATGCGTACCGACTGCCCGGCGAAGGTGGAGATGTTCGAGCTGTTGGTGCCCCAGGCACCGGCCCGGTTGGCCGCCGCACCCACCTGCGTGAACAGAACCGTTGTTCCTCCACTGTGGACGATACTGACCCGGAAGAAGTCGGCGGTGCTCGCGTTGTTCAGGTGGGCCAGGTACCAGCCGTAGGACAGCGTCAACGTGCCCGTGGCCGGTAGCGCGATCGCGGGCGAACGGATGCTCGTCAGGCCGCCGTCGACGTCGTTGGCACCCGCGCTGGCGCCGGCAAGCCGGCCGGTGGTCAGGGCGTTGACGCCGGACAGGGCCGTGCCGAGTTGCAATGAGACACCGCCGGAGCTGGTGGGCTCGGGATCGCCGCGCTCCCAGGCACCCGAGATCGCGGTGTCGGTACCGTTCGGGTTGGTCGTCCAGCCGGTCGCCGTCTCGAAGTTGTCGAAGAAGACCGTCGTACCGGGCGTACCGTTGTCGATCAGGCCCTGGATCTCGTTGTAGATGAGGTGCATACGGGCGCCCTGGTTGTTGGGGCAGCCGCCGAGGTGGTGCAGGGCCAGCACCCGGTGGTTGGCTGAGAGCACCGGCGACCCGGAGTTGCCGCCGGAGGTGTCGCACGAGTAGGACATGTTCCACGTGTTGATGGCCGCGTTCCGTACCGTGCAGAGCGGGCCGCCCTGGGTGTCCTCGAAGATGGACAACCGCTTGGGTGCTCCGTCGCCGTGGCCTGGGATGTAGATGCGCTCGCCGTTGACCGGTGCGCGGGTCTCCAGGAACAGCGTGCCGAAGCCTTGAATGGCGGCGAAGTTGTTGACGGAGTAGAGGGTGTAGTCGAGCTCGTTCGAGCCACCGGTGCTGACCCTGATCAGTTGTGCACCACTCACCCTGGTACCGGCGCCTGGATTGTTGCCGCCGCATGTGGCGCACTCGAACGCGAACTGCATCTCGCTCGCCTGGACTTCCGCCTGCGTGGAGAAGCAGTGCTTGTTCGTCAGCATGCGGTTGGTGTTGCCGACGCGCCACGTCGTACAGGAGCCGCCGCCGCCGATGAGCAGCTTCGCGACGGCGCCGGACCGAGCGAACTCGGTCGGGTTGCTGGTCTGGTAACACACGACGTCACGCCGGGCGTCCGTGGAGCAGACGCTCTCGATGCCGGGATTCTTGGCGATGATCTCGGCCTGCGTGTAGCCGCGCCAGAACCCGTCGATGTGCGCGGACGCCTGCGGTGACGCGGCGTGCAGGGTCACGACCGCGACCTCACCGTCGACCGACATCGCCGCGAAGCCGGGTCGGCCGTGCAGGGTCCGGCTGGCGTCACCGGCGGTCGGGACAGAGTGGTACGTGTGGACCGCCCGCCCGGTCGGATCGGCCACGGTGACGTACTCGCCCGGCGCCAGACCC
>DASRII010000087.1:0-23102 GCA_035650075.1 Micromonosporaceae bacterium
CGTCTCCGTCACCAGCACCTGAGACCCTGACCAGCCACGACACCCCAGCCCGTGTCGTAGAAGATCGCTCAACTGTCGAACTCGGGCTCCAGCATCCGCACCGGGATCTCCGTAGCGCCGGCGCCGCGCAGCGCTTTCCGCACCGCAGCCACATCGCGCAGCTGCTCCTCGATGAGCCGGTCGTAGCGGTCAAGCACCACCACGGCCGTCTCCCGGTTCTGCTGGCACTCGGTCAGCACGCCGTCGTACAGCTCCCGCTGTTCCAGGGTGAGCAGCTCGCGGGAGTTGGTCATCACCGTCGGCACAGGTCATCAGTCCTTTCGTGGGCAGGAGCCAGCGGGAGGCCGGCCGGCTGGCCCCGGCCGTCCTCGGGCGGGTCGTCCAGCTGCTGTTCATGGGCGGGTAGCGCACCGGCGCAGGCCAACCGCTCCCACGCGAACCGCCAGTCCGGGCATCGGTGCTTCTTGCAGGTCAGGCAGGCATGGAGCACAAGGTCGTCGGCGTGGACCGCCATGGTCTCCCGGTAGTAGGCGAGCAGCTGCTCCGACAGCGGCACCGGCTCGTCAACGTACGACCCCACATCTACCGCGACCCTTGGGCGAGCTGCTGCCGGAGGTGTGCCCGGCAGGCCGGGCAGGCCAGTGTGGACCCACAGGCCGTGCACCATCGCCGCGACTGGCGATAGATCACCGTGCCGCTCAGGAACCCGAGCATCAGGGCGAGCAGCAGGACGGCTGGGGCCAGGTACAGAAACATCTTCCCTCCGGTCTGGCCAGGATCGGTCCGATGCATACCGGGTTCAGCGTGCCGGGGACCGGGGCGCTCACCGAGCGATCAGACGTGGCGGGAGAGGGGAGGATTGCGGGGGATGGTTACGAACACGGAAGCCTGGCGTCGGGGCTACATGCGACCATGAGCGAGTGGTCCGATGTCTCGGAGGAGCGCGTGCACGGTTCTAACGACCAGCTCCGGCAGGCGCGTGAGCTGCTGCCGTCCCAGCGGACGCCAGGGGAGTGCATGTCCCGGCAGGAGCTGGCCGAGCTGGTCAACGAGTGGGTCTTCTACCACGGTGGTGAGCGGGTCGAGCTGGATCACAACTATGTCGGCAAGCTGGAGCGTGGTGTCATCCGTTGGCCTCGACGGCTCTACCGGCAGGCGTTCAGGGCGGTGCTCCATGTCGAGACCGATGCGCAGCTCGGCTTCTACACCCAGCGCCGCCGGTCGGGTACGGTAAGGCCCGTGGACCGGCAACAGTTCTTACGTGCCTCTGGTGCGGTGCTGGCGTTGCCCTGGATGGAGCTGTTCGCCCCGAGCAAGCCCACACTGGTGCCTACCAAGGTAGGTGTGGCCGACGTCGAAGCAGTGCGTGACGCGGTGGCCGCCCTGACGACCTTGAATGACACTTACGGGGGCGGATTCGCCCGAGAAGCGGCCTTCGCTCAGCTTCGGTGGTCGGCCCAGCTACTGCGCGCCGACTGTCCCGAGGGGCTGCGTCCTGACCTGTTCGCGGCGATCGCGAGCTTGGCAGGCGCTGCGGGCTTCATGGCGGCTGACGTCGATGCCTACGAGGACAGCCGCCGGGCCTACCGCTTTGGTCTGGCCTGTGCTGAACAGTCCGGCAACTGGCGTATGCAGGCTTGGATACTCGGCGACATGGCATTACAAGCCATCTGGTCGGGCAGGCCGGACGACGGGCTGACGTTCGCGGACATGGCCTTGGTCCGCGCTGACCGCCTGACCGCCACGGAGCGGGCGCGACTGCACACCGTTCGGGCCCGGGTGCTCGCCAAGCTGCCCGGACGGGCGCAGGACGCGTTAGCGGCCGTTGGCGCCGGCGATGATGAGTTCGCGCACGCCACATCGACCGAACTGTCGCGCTGGTATGGGCCGCATGATCATGTGTGGCACCACGCACTCACCGGGCACGCCTTGCTCGACCTGTCCATCGCGGGCAAGAGGACCCAGGCTGGACGACGCCTAACGTATGCGGTGAGCCACAACAAGCAGGGCTATGCCCGCCTGCGGGCCATCTCGCGGACGAAGAATGCCACGCTGCTCATGGCTACTGGTGACCCACGCGAGGCAGCCGTCATCGGGCACCGGGCGCTGGACGAAGCCGGCATCCTCCGTTCCCGGCGCGTCGTCGATGACCTCCGCGAGTTGCAGCGCTTCGCCGGCCGGCACTCGCAGATCGCGGAAGTCGCGGAGCTGCGTGGGCGCATTGCGGAAGTGATCGACGCGAACTGACCGAGGGCGCCGTTAACCGGCCGGGTCCGGCCGCTTGCAAGCGACCAGCGCGTCGGTGATCGCGTGGCCGGGGTCGGTCCGGCGTGTGCCTGGTTCAGCGTGTCGGGGAATATGGCGCTCACCGAGCGGTCAGACGTGGCAGGAGAGGGGAGGACTGCGGGGGATGGTTACGAACGCGGAAGCCCGGCGTCGGCGCTGCATGCGACTATGAGTGATCAGGTCGATGTCTCGGAGGAGCGCGTGCATGGTTCTAACGACCAGCTCCGGCAGGCGCGCGAGCTGTTGCCGTCCCAGCGGACGCCGGGGGAGTGCATGTCCCGGCAGGAGCTGGCCGAGCTGGTCAACGCGTGGGTCTTCTACCACGCTGGCGAACGGGTCGAGCTGGATCACAACTACGTCGGCAAGTTGGAGCGTGGTGTCATCCGCTGGCCTCGACGGCTCTACCGGCAGGCGTTCAGGGCGGTGTTGCACACCGAGACCGATGCTCAGCTCGGCTTCTACACCCAGCGCCGCCGGTCGGGTACGGTAAGGGCCGTGGACCGGCAACAGTTCTTACGTGCTTCCGGTGTGGTGCTGGCGTTGCCCTGGATGGAGCTGTTCGCCCCGAGCAAGCCCGCGTTGGTGCCTGCCAAGGTCGGCATGGACGACATCAAAGCAGTACGCGACGCGGTAGCCGCCCTGATGACCTTGACGAACACCCACGGGGGTGGGTTGGCTCGGGAGGCGGCCTTCGCTCAGCTTCGGTGGTCGGCCCAGCTACTGCGCGCCGACTGTCCCGAGGGGCTGCGTCCTGACCTGTTCGCGGCGATCGCTAGCCTGGCGAACTGCGCGGGCTTCATGGCGGCCGACGTCGACGCCCATGAGGACAGCCGCCGAGCCTTCCGCTTTGGCCTCGCCTGCGCTGAACAGTCCGGCAACTGGCATATGCAGGCATGGCTACTCGGCAACATGGCTCTACAGGCCATCTGGTCGGGCAGGCCGGACGACGGGCTGACGTTCGCGGATATGGCCCTTGTCCGCGCTGACCGCCTGACCGCCACGGAGCGGGCGCGACTGCACACCGATCGGGCCCGAGCGCTCGCCAAGCTACCTGGACGGACGCAGGACGCCTTGGCAGCCGTCGGTGCCAGCGATGATGAGTTCGGGCATGCCACGCCGACCGATCAGCCGCACTGGATGCCGCCGCACGATCATGTATGGCATTACGCCGTTACTGCTTACGCCTTGCTCGACCTGTCTATCGCAGGTAAGAGGACCCCAGCCGGGCGACGATTGACGTATGCGGTGAGCCATGACAAGCAGGGCTATGCCCGCCTGCGGGCCATCGCGCGCACCAAGCACGCCACGCTGCTCATGGCTACTGGCGACCCACGCGAGGCAGCAGCCATCGGGCACCGGGCACTGGACGAAGCCGGCATTCTCCGCTCCCGGCGCGCGGTCGACGACCTGCGCGAGCTGCGGCGCTTCGCCGGACGGCACTCGCAGATTACGGAAGTCGCGGAGCTGCGTGGGCGCATCGCAGAAGTGATCGACGCGAACTGACGGAGGGCGTCATTACTCGGCCGGATCTGGTCGCTTGCGAGCAGCCAGCGCGTCAGCGATCGCGGCGAACTCGCGCAGGGCCGCCTCCAGGTCCTCGACGATCTCCTGCGCGATCACTTCGGGCGGAAGGAGCGTGTCGGCGTCCTCCAGCGACTCGTCCCGCAGCCACGTGATGTCGAGGTTTGCCTTGTCCCGCTGCACCAGCTCGGCGTAGTCGAACGCGCGGAGCCGCTCGGTCTCGACCCGCTCGGTCCGGTCCTTGCCGGGCAGGTAGCAGTCGACGAAATCCTGAAGGTGCTCGCGGCGCAACGGGTTCTGCTTGAGCGTGAAGTGCTGGTTTGTGCGGAGGTCGTACACCCAGAGCTTGGTTGTCCACGGCTCCTCGCGGGCGCGCCGACGCTGGAAGAAGAGCACGTTGGCCTTGACCCCGCCAGCGTAGAAGATGCCGGTCGGCAGGCGCAGCAGGGTGTGCAGGTCATACTGGCGCAGCAGCCGCCGCCGGATGGTCTCGCCCGCGCCGCCTTCAAAGAGCACATTATCGGGTACGACCACAGCCGCGGTGCCGTCGATGTGCAGCAGCGATGCGATGTGCTGGACGAAGTTGAGCTGCTTGTTGGCGGTGGTGGCCCAGAAGTCGGTGCGCTCGATCTCGCGCTCCTCGCGGCTGGCACGCCCGTCCTCGCCGATGACCCGGATCGATGAGCTGCGCCCGAACGGGGGATTGGCCAGCACCAGGCTGGCCCGGCGGTCGGGCTCGCGGGTCAGCGAGTCACGCACCTCGATCAGCGACGGCCCGTTGGGCTGGCCGATGCCGTGCAGCAGCATGTTCATCGCGGCGAGCCGGGCGGTGCCGTCGACCAGCTCCACACCGGTGATCGCGCCGCTGGCCAGCCGCCGCCGCTGGTCCGGCGTCAGTGTCTCGGAGTGGTGCCGCTGGATGTACTCGTACGCGGCGAGCAGGAACCCGCCGGTGCCGCACGTCGGGTCGATGATCGTGTCGTCGGGACCGGGCTGCACGCAGTCAACCATCGCCGAGATGAGCGCGCGAGGAGTGAAGTACTGCCCCGCGCCGGACTTGATGTCCTCAGCGCCCTTGGCGAGCAGCTCCTCGTAGGCGTCGTCCTTGACGTCGACGCCGGCCTGCGACCACTTCTCCTTGTCGATCAGGTCGACGATGAGCTGCTTGAGCTTCGCAGGGTCGTGGATCTTGTTCTGCTGGGCGGGGATGCCCCCCGACACCGCGAGTCCGATACCAAGGTGCACCGCGGCCGGATCACCAAGCAGGCCAACCGCCTAGTGCGGTGGGCCGCCGTCGAGGCCGTCCAGTGGCTCCGCGGCGGTGTGCTGGCCACCACCCGTAACCGCATCGGCGCCCGCCGCGGCACGAACATCGGCAAGGTCGCCGCCGCCCGCAAGCTTCTCACGCTGGTCTACTACGGGCTACGCGACGGGCACATCCGTTGCCTGGCCCGACCCGCGTGAGCACCAGCCCGGCGCAGCCAACACGCGAGGTCGTGTCCATTCTGACCCCCACCAGCGCGGTGGCGTGGTCGACCTGATGTGAGTGACCCCGTCTGGCTGCAGCGTAGCACTCCATGCCACCCCTGGCCGGTGGCGAAGGAATGAACAGCGACCGGGCCATCCCGCCTCGCTGACCGTCCATATCGGACGCTGGAGAACACGCCGGCCTACAACCCGGGGGTCCCCGGGACACACGATTCTGCGCCGCTCGGAGCCGGCGTCAAGGCCACGCCCTACGGGTCGACCTACGGTCGAGCCTTGACCCCGTCCCCTCGCTGGCGTCTGTCTTCACCGGTCCGGGAAACCAACAGAAAAGCATACAAACTTTCTGAGGTTCGAGGCTTGGCACGGCCCCACTCCTTCAGGAATGAATGGACTCTCGTGCAGGGCCACTCCGGCGAATGCCGGCCCGATCCCGATGGCCCGAAAGTGTCTCCCGCCGCGCTGTCCGAGAGTGAACAGGGTGTACAAGCCGGTGGAGGTGGACCACACGTACTGGGTGACACCGGCCTTACCCGCCCGCAGGGTGGTCTCGTCGAAGTGGACCACCATAGCCAGCGTGACCAACGTCTTGATGAGTTCGACGACCTCGGCTACCGCCGCCGCGGCGGTGGCCAGCATCTTGTGGACGTCGATGAGATTGGCATGGTTTGGGCTGTCGTGTAGCCAACAGTTTGTTGACAGCACACACTTCGATTCTTACGATTTAAGTTACAGGGGTGAATCTCCAAAAAGGAGAAACGGGAGTTAAACGTGAGATGGGGTAACGTCACGCACTTTCGCGCACCTTCGAAACGGTTTGATTTCTTTGATGATTGCTGGCTTCATGCTGGGGCCGGTGCCGGTTGCTGTCGGCCCTAGCTCGTAGCGCAGTGCGATGCGTTGGTCCAGCGCGGCGAGGATGCCGAGTTTGATCTTTCGTCGGAAGGTGGGCTGTCCGACGAGCAAGCAGGCGAACGGGGATCGGCTATCCATGTCACCGTTATCCCGATATCGGTATAACGGTGACTTCGACGATTACTGGGTCTTCCATCTGCGACAAGAACGCTAGCGCATCCATCAAAGCCGCTACCGCAACCACCGCGACGAACTCGCCCTCGTCGCATGATTAAATCCCTCTAAAGGAGCCGTACCCGTCGGGAATCGGTGGGCCGGCTTGACGGTTTCGGATTCTCGGGGGCCTCCAGCAATGCGTGCGCAGTACACCGTTCATGATCCACTTGAACGGGCACTCGCGTTGGGATCGGCCGATTGAGTGCACACGCACGAGTAGATGTTCATATGGGAAATTAGTCTTGACGGACCCGGTCGGTCCGGGAGGCTTTCCGAAAACCTTTATTTGAAGATCATCTGACTGTGTCCCTGCAGCTCAGAGCGCAGGTTTATGATCTTCAATAGAGTTTCCGGAAAGCCTCCAGATATTTTGTTGCGTCTCGATGTCTGCATAGCGCCGGAGAGGCGGGGGTCATGCGCGAGCCTGGGTGGACAGCGTTTGGCGTGGAAGCGGCTTGGCGCAGGTTGCGTCCGCTGACTCCGGTGGTCGTATTGGTGATGCTGGCGTCTATGGTGGCGTTGCCCCCTCGGGCCGGCGCAGCCGTAGCGGCTGAGGTCGCGCAGCAGCCGCCCGCCGCGTGTCCGGAGTCCCGGCCGGATCGGACATCGGCGATCGTGGCGGCGAGGCTCTGTGATGGCCGGGTACGGGTGGATTCGTTGACCTCGGAGACGACCGAGGTGTGGGCGAATGCCGATGGCAGGATGTCGGCCGAGGTGCATTCGGGTCAGGTGCGGGTTCGCGACGGCGAGAACGGCTGGCGCATGGTTGACCTGAACCTGGCGCGTCGTGCGGATGGTTCGGTGGCGCCGCGGGTGCATCCGAACGGGTTGGTGCTGTCCGGTGCGCGTGGTTCGGGCGTGCATGACCTGGCTCGGCTGGGTTCGGGCGATGAGCAGCTGACACTTGGGTGGCGGGGCACGCTGCCGCAGCCGGTGTTGTCCGGGCCAAAGGCGACCTATATGGATGTTCGGCCCGGAGTCGACTTGATAGTAGAGGCGACCCGGTATGGGTTTGAGACGTTCCTGATCGTGAAGAATCGGGCAGCGGCGGCGCAGGTTGGTTCGGTGGCGCTGCCGTGGCGGACCGGAAAGCTGACTTCGCGGACGACCTCGCGGGGTGGGTTGGAGCTGCGCAACGCGAAGGGGGCGGTTCGGGCCCAGGTGGACGAGGCGTTCATGTGGGACGCCCGGATCGACCCGAAGTCGGGCGAGCCGGTACGAAAGGCTGCCGTGGGCTTGGTGACCCGGGCGGCTGGGCGCGGCGAGACGGATCTTGTGTTGACGCCGGATGCCGCCTTCCTCGCGGATCCGGCCACCGTGTACCCCGTCGTGATCGACCCGGTGTGGGACATCGGACCGGTCAACGGTAACCATGACACGTGGGTGGAGAACACCGGCGGCACTGGCTGGAACTCGACCGAGTTGAAGCTTGGCACCTGGAATGGTGGTGGGCAGGTTGCCCGCTCGTTCATCTTCTGGGACCTGGCGCCGTTCTTCGGCACGCACGTGATGTCGGCGACGTTGCATCTGTATGAGACGTGGGCGTTCTCGTGCCGGGATGCCGAGTGGCAGGTGTGGATATCGGAGTACTTCGACCACACCACTAACTGGTGGAACCAGCCGCCGTGGCACCAGTACCAGAGCTCGTCGTGGCAGACCACCGGCTACGACTCGTGTGAGAGCGACGGCTGGGTCGACATCGACGCCCGGGGCTTCTTCCAGCACGGTGCTGACGGCTACTACCCGTACTACACGATGGGTCTCAAGGCCGCGTTGGAGTGGCATTCGGATTCGTGGAAGCGGTTCCGGTCGGCGAACTCGACCTATGGCGACCCGTACGTGACGATCGACTTCAGCTACCGGCCGACGGTGGCCAACCTGGTGACGGTGCCGGCTACGAGTGGATGCGTGACCGGGCCGGGCCGGCCGTGGATGACATCGCGGACACCACGGCTGTCGGCGACGGTTTCGGACGCTGACGGGCAGCCGTCGTCGGTCACCTTCGAGTGGGGAATCGTCGGTGGCTCGATGACCTCGCAGGCGGTCTCCGGTGTGCCGTCGGGGGCGGTGGCGTCGGTGGATGTGCCCACCGGTGCCCAGCTCGCCGAGGGCGGTACATACGCCTGGCGGGTTTCGGCGACCGATTCCGTGGGGGCGGCGTCCGGCTGGTCGGGCTGGTGCGAGTTCACTGTGGACACCACCAAGCCTGGGGTGCCATTCGTGAGCTCGCCGCAGTACCCAGAGCACGGACGCGGTACGGCGGCATCGGGGACGTTCACATTTACCCCAGCCCCAGGCAACACCGATGTGGCGTCGTTCACCTATCAGATGGATACCGACACCTCAGCGGCGACGGTGAATGGCACCGGACCGACGAGCGTGACGATCACTCCCTCGGCCGAGGGCACGCGCACCTTGACGGTCCGGGCGAAGGACCACGCCGGAAACATCTCCGACCCGAAGCATTACGTGTTCGATGTGGGCCGGGCCGGCATCGCGCAGCCGCGGCCGGGTGCGACCGCGATCACGCGCATGAAGATCGCGCTCGACGTGGCGGACCCGACGCTGACCCGGGCGACGTTCGGGTACCGGCGTGGCCCGGGCGGCACCGAGCTGGACATCCCGCTGGCGAACCTACGCAAGGCGGACGGGTCCCCGATCACCACCGACCCGGTGACACTGTCCACATTGGGCGGTTACGCGATCTGGAACGCGGCCGACACGCTGGGTTCGGCCGGCGGTGTGGTTCAGGTGCGGGCGGTGCTGTACCCGGATGGTGGCGGGGCCAGCTACACGACCGCGTGGGTGACCGCTACCGTGGACTCGGACGGTGACGTCGCCGCCGCGACCTCGGTCGGGCCGGGGTCGGTGAACCTGCTCACCGGCGACTACACCCTGTCCTCTAGCGACGTGGACGAGCTGGGCCTGTCAGTGGGCCGGGTCGCGTCTTCCCGCAAGCCAACCGATGGCTGGCTGCCGCAGGGGCAGCGGCTGACCGTGAACCAGCAGCAGGTCGGCACCGATACGACCGGCTTTGGCAACGGCGGAACCTCCACCCTGGCCCGGTCCACTGTGCTGGGGCAGGCCAGTTCCACCGACTCGCTGGAGGTCACCCCGACCCGGGCCGACGGAGACACCTACGCCGACCTGGGCTGCAACAACGGCTCGCTGTGCAACGGGATGCAGCCCGGTAAGCGGTACCGGATGTCCGGCTGGATCTACGTTCCGGCGGCGACCGGCCTGAACGGAGTGTTCCCGAACCGGGACTTGCGGATCGTGGGTTTCTACCGGCTCGGCGGCGTCTACTACGAGATTGCCTCGCCTAAGGCGGCGTGGACCGGCGCCTGGCAGGAGCTCTCGGTCGACATGGCCGTTCCGGACGGCGCCACCGAAGCGTTCTTCCGCCTCTACAACGGCATGGCCGGTGGGTCAGGCAAGAAGGTCTTCTACGACAACCTTTCCCTGCGTGAGGTGGTTGCCCCGTTCGGGCCGTCCTGGCGCGGCGGCGTGGCCGACGGTGTCGCCGGCAACGAGTTCGTCTCGGTCGATTTCCCCGTGCCGGACCTGGCCCGGGTCGTCACCGCCGGCGGCGATGAGATCAGCTTCGCCAAGGGCGGCGGGGCGTTCTTCCCCCAGCCCGGGGCGGAGTCGCTCACCCTCACCTACACCGCCGCCGCCGATCGGTACGACCTGACCGATCTCGACGGCACCGTGGTCCGGTTCACCAAACCCGCCGGGGCCTCCGCCTACATGGTCTCCGAAACCTGGACCACCGACGCGCACTCCACCACAAGCTACGTCTACACCAGCACCGACAACCGCACGCTCATCCACCGGGTGGCCAACCCGACCGAGCCTGGCGTCACCAACTGCACCGTACCGGCCCCGGCCGTCCCCGGCCGTGGCTGTGAGGTGCTCGAGTACGTCTACGCCACCTCGACCACCGCCACGCCGACCAGCCTCGGCGACGTCAAGGACCAGGTCTCCGCGGTCAAGGTCTGGACCTGGGACCAGGACGCCAACGGCGGCGCCGGGGCGATGACCGCGGTCGAGACCGCTCGCTACCGCTATGACAACCTGGACCGGCTGCGTGAGGTGTGGGACCCCCGTGTCCCCGCTCCATTAATAACAACCTATGAGTACGACGCCGCGGGTCGGGTCACCTCGGCGGCCGCCGCCGGTGAGCTGCCGTGGCTGTTCGACTACGGCACCATCGCTGCCGACTCCAACCCGGGGCGGCTGCACCGGGTGCGCCGGCCAGCCCTGCAGCAAGGGTATCCCACCACAGTGGACGGTGAGATCGCCACCCGCATCGTCTACCAGGTGCCGCTCACCCGCAGCGACGGTGGGCCGCACGAGATGAACCACGCCGCGATAACGACCTGGGCGCAGACCGACCTACCCACCGACGCCACCGCCGTCTTCGGCCCCGAAGACGACCCGCTCGTCGTCCAGGCAACGGCGTCGACGCCGGGTGCCGACGGCTACCGGTACGCCACCGTGCACTACCTCAACGCCTCGGCCCAGGAGATCAACACCGCCACGCCGCACCCTGCTGGCGTGCCCGGCGCGAGCATCGACACCGTCCAATATGACAAGTTCGGCAACACGGTGTGGACGCTGCAGGCCACCAACCGGCTGCTGGCGCTGGGTCAGCTGCCCAACGCCACCACGATTCTAACCGAACTGAACTTGTCCAGTTTGGACACCGCTGGGCGCGCGCAGGCGTTGGCCAGCATCAACGCCTACTCGGCCGACGGGATGGACCTGCTGCAGTCCACCGGCCCGACGATCAAGCTCGTGCTGGAACAGCCGCTGGCCGACCCCGACGGCGCCGGGCCGCTGCCCGCCCTTCCCGCCGGGTCCACGGTGATCGGCCGGTCGCACACCGTCAACGTCTACGACGAGGGCAAGCCCGACGGCGCCAACTACCACCTGCTCACCACCAGCAGCCAGGGCGCATCAGTGGCCGGCTACGCCGACGCCGACGTACGCGTCACCAAGACCGGCTACAACCCGGACAACGGCAGCGTCTCCGGCTGGGTACTCAAGAAGCCCACCAAGATCATCGCCGACGCTGCGCCTGGTGGGGCCAACCTCACCTCCTATGTGGTCTATGACAGCGCCGGGCGGGCCACCGCTTCATGGGGCGTCGGCTCCACCGGCAACGACGCCCGCGCCACCCGAACCATCTACTACACCGGCGACGGCAGCAGTCCCGAAGCGGACTGCCGCAACAAGCCGGAATGGGCCGGCCAACCCTGCCTGACCCGAAAGGCCGGCCCAGTCTCGGGCCACGACCCGGCCCGAATGAGCACGAACCTGCCCGAGCGACGGGTCACCGACTACTCCCGCTGGGGTGACGTCGAGATCGTCACCGAAACAGTGCCCGGCACGTCCGCCTCTCGCACGACCACCACCGGCTACGACACCGCCGGCCGCACGACCAGCGTCGAGATCACCTCTACCGGCGACGGCGCCACCCAACTGCCGGCCATCACCACGCAGTACTCGGCGACTACCGGGCAGGTCACGACGACCATGTCCGGTGGGTCGACGATCACCCGCGCGTACGACCAACTCGGGCGGCTGCACAGCTACACCGACGCCAACAGTGGCGTCACCGTCAACGAGTTCGACCGGTACGGCAAGCCCACCAAGGTCTCCGACCCGACCGGGCATGCCACCTTCAGCTACGACCGCGCCGCGGAGCCTCGCGGCCTGCTCACCAGCGTGACCGACAGCATCGCCGGACAGTTCCGGGCCGAGTACTCCGCCGACGGACAGCTCACGGTGCTGCACTACCCCAACGGCATGACCCGCACCGACACCCTCGACGCCAACCTGCAACCGGTACAGCGCAGCTACGCCCGCGACTCCGACAGCGCCGTCATCTACACCGAGTCGGTGGTCACCAACAGCGCCGGGGAGAAGGTGACCCACACCTTCACCGGCGGATCCCGCAACTACCGGTACGACCCGCTGGGTCGGCTGGACCGCGTCACTGACAGCGTCGACGCCGAGGGCTGCACAGTGCGTACGTACGGCTACGACAGCCGTACCAACCGGACCTTCCGCAAGACTTTCAACCCCGACGCGGGCGGAGCGTGTAAAGATCCCGCCTCCGCCACGCCGGACGCGCAGACCAACCACGCGTACGACACGGGCGACCGCATCACCGATGCCGGCTACACCTACGACCCGTTCGGCCGCATCACCGCTACGCCTGGCGGGATGGCCAATGCCTTCTACGCCAACGACCTGGTGCAGCGCCAGACGCTGGGCACCGACCGGCAGACGTGGACGCTCGACCCGAACCACCGGCTGCGGGCATTCACCACCGAGGCCTATGTGGACGGCAACTGGGTCAACGCCACCAGCAAGCTCAACCACTACGGCGACGACTCCGACGAACCCCGCTGGATCATCGAGGACACGACCCTCGGGTCGCTGACCCGGATGGTGTCCGGACCCGACGGTGACCTGGCCGCAACCACCTCCGCCACCGGCGACGCCGCCTTCCAGCTCGTCAACCTGCACGGCGACGTGGTCACCACCGTCGACAGCAGCGCGATGCCGGCCGGGTTCCAGCGCTTCGACGAGTTCGGCGTCGCCGCCGACGGCCAGGCCGATGCACGGTACGGCTGGCTCGGCGGCAAGCAACGCTCCGCCGAAGCCCTCGGCGACGTCATCCTCATGGGCGTCCGGCTCTACCACCCCAACACCGGCCGGTTCCTGCAATCCGACCCGGTCGACGGCGGCTCCGCCACCGCCTACGACTACTGCAACGCCGACCCCATCAACTGCCTCGACCTCGACGGCCGTTGGGGCATCAAGCTACCCAGCCTCTCTAGCATCAAGAACGCAGTCACCGTCGTGGCCAAGGTCGCCTCCGTCGCCTCCATGATCCCAGGGCCGATCGGCACCATCGCCGGCGTCGTCTCCGCCGGCGCCTACGCCGCCACCGGCAACTGGAAGGAAGCCGCCTGGGCCATGGCCGGAGCCGCCGCCGCCGTCGTCGGCGCCGGCGCCGCCGTCAAACTCGCCAAAGTCGCGGTGACTGCCGTGCGCGCATCGCGAGTGACCAAAGCTGCTGCTCCGATTGGAAAAGCCGCGAGGGGAGCGTCGTGTCCACTCAGGAACTCCTTCGCTCCTGAAACGCCGGTGAAGCTAGCAAGCGGTGCCCATGTGCCCATCTCCGACATCACCACAGGTGAATATGTCGTAGCCGTTGACCCAATCACGGGTACTGAGACCGCGCAGCCCGTGCTCAACGTCATCGTCGGTTACGGCGCGAAGCATCTTGTCGAGATCGACCTTGACGGGGACACATCTACGAGCCTGACCGCGACGGCCGGCCACCCGATCTGGGTGATCGGGACGGGTTGGACCGACGCGATCAATGTCCGCGCGGGTGACTCGCTCCTCACGGACAGCGGATCGATGGTCGCTGTCCAGTCTGTCCGTGATCGCGGCAGTGTGGTCGAGCAGACAGTCTTCAACCTCAATGTCGGCAACGTACATACCTACGTTGTCGGCGTCGATGACGAGGACGTTGTTGTTCACAACTGCGGCACGAACCCCTTCAAACGGTTTGGTAACTGGGTACGGGATAAGGTACGCAAGGGTTCGGATGGCAAGAGCGACATCAACGAGGTCGCGGATGTCGCGGGCAACGTCGGCGAGGCCCTCGCCGGTCGGGGTCCGTTAACCCAGTTGTCGACCGCCGCCGTATTGGTCTTCGGGCGCCGGGTAGTCAACCGTTTGTTCGGTAACATCTGGAAGGTCGGCAAGGAGATGGACAAGCCACGGAATGTTCCGAACAGAGGGGACCGACGACGACAGCGATGACCGACGGATCGGACGGTCGCGACGGTTCCGCTGCCAGCGGTCGGAGAACCGTCGTCACCGCTGGTCAGACGATGCTCAACACGCTCATGCGCGCCTCACGACGGGCTTGGGCAGCGGGCAAGCCAATCGTGAGCACAGACTATGTCCTCGAGGACATTGTCCGGGTCGGCCTCGTTAATCGAGGTGGCACCACGCAATGGCAGAGCCGCGAGCGTGCCTCCGGGGACGCCGCCGGCCCGGCCGGATCGGACATCGCGGGGTTGTTTCTGGAGGCGACGTGGAACGCGCGGAGGCAGTTGCGCCGAAGTGTCGACCAGCCTGCCCCCCGGTTCAGTAGCGCCGTCGTCCTGGCTGTGCGGCGAGCGATCGAGGACGCGAGCGTTCGTCACCTGGCGCATGCGCACAAGGTGCACCTGCTCACGGCTCTGCTTGACGACACGGCTAACCGGGCCAACGAACGGCTGCGTGCTCTCGGTATCGAACCGCAGAGCCTGCTCGAAGGACCGTCGGCAACCTTGAACCAGAGCGGTCCCCCGATCGCGTTCGGTGCAATGAAGCTGTACCTCACCGGTCACCTCAACCCTCCGCATCGCCGCCGTCCGAGCGTCCGGCAGGTCGTGCGGCGCTGGCACCACGCGCTCCTCGGTGACACGATGCCCATGATCACTGCGGTCGAGTTGGAGGCCATGCGTCACGCGGCTCGACTCGATCATCACCAGGTCGGGGTACTACACCTGCTCCTCGCGATCATCGCCACCGACCAACAGATCCACGGTCTACATTGGAACCTCTCGGAGCGCCTTTCCACGCACAGCTCTGCCGCGGAGCTCTTGACCCGGCACGGCGCCCGCTACGACACGCTGGTCCACGACGTCCTGGTCCGTGGAAAGTCTCTCGATGGTCCGATCGACCGCCGCTACAGATGGCGGCGGCACATCTGGTCGGCTCCGACGAGTTCGGCTCTGGCCGCCGTCGTCGACCGCACGCACGCTGAGGCCGAGGCTCGCCACCATCGCGATGCTGGCACGGACCACATGCTGTGGGTGCTGCTGAGCGATGACGCCGGCCCCTGCGTCCGGCTGCTCGAACCCACGACTGATATCGAAGGTCTGCGACGCGACGTTCGCCGCAGGCTGGACTCCTGAATCGCCAAGCCTGCCCGGCGATGTAGTGACCACAGTGGACACTTTGGCTTGTCGTAGAAGCTTCCACTGCTTCGACAGAGTTCGGTGCGACCGCGGCCGCTGCGCACTGACCACTTGGAGGCCCATTCACCACCATGCGTAGTCTGTGGCCCTCGCTGCACACGAGCCGCGCGGCCTCCATTCAACGCGACCGATCGGCTGACCGGCAGGCGTTCAGCTCGACCCGGCGTGCTACCAGCCGTTCACGTGCAGCACCGAGTCCAGCGGAGTCCGGTGCGCCGGCCGAAACTCGGTTCCCGTGTAGTACGCGGTGGGGATCAGCGCGGCTTGGTGCACGCTGTCGGGCAGCCCGAGCAGTTCTGCGATCTCGCGCTCGTAGGTCAGGTGCAGCGTCGTCCACGCGGTGCCGAGGCCGCGGGCACGCGCCGCCAGCATGTAGTTCCACGCGGCGGGAAGAACCGATCCCCTCGGCGCCGGGCCCGACGTTTCCGGCGCCGAGGGGATCCCGGTGCTGCTACGGGGCAGCGCGAGCGATGCCGAGATCGGCACGCCGCACGTGACCTGGGCCGCGTTCCCGGCCAGCGGGGTGGACGTGGGCGCCTACTGCGCTTTCGGGGACGCGAACGCCACCGTCACGAACGTCACGTGCACCGACGACGGCGTCTGGCAGTTGCGGATCGCAGCCTGGGACGGGACCAACCCGGTCGTCACCGACACGGCAACGCTGACGCTGACCAATGTGGTGCCCGATGTCCAGCCGGTCTGTTCCGGACCGTTCGGCAGCGTGGCGGCCGATGACCCGCCGCTGCCGCCGGAGGGCCCGGGTATCCTGTCACCGGTGCCGTGGCAGGTGTTCCGCGCCGGCACCGAGATGACCTTCGGCGCCGCCTTCACCGAGGTGGCGGAGAACGACACCCACACGTGCAGCACCGCGTGGGACGACGACAGCACCAGTCACTACCCGGCCACGGCCGCCGACCTGACCTGCCGGACCACGCACACGTTCAGGCATCCGGGCATGTACACCATCCGCACGACCGTGACCGACGACGACGGCGGCCAGAGCGCGGCGGCCGAGGTTCTGGTGATCGTCTATGATCCCGCCGCCGGTTTCGCAACCGGCGGCGGGCACCTGGCCACCCCGGCGGGCAAGGGCCACTTCCAGTTCAACCCGAAGTACGGCCCGCACGATGAGGGCCCGGTCCCTGGGCAGGGAAAGGTCGCGTTCCGTGACGACAACCTCGACCTGGACTCCACGTCCCTGGAGTGGCTTGTCGTCACGCCGGATGACACGATCGCGGTGAAGGGGGTGGGCACCGTCAACGGCATCACCGGCTACGGGTTCGTAGCCTATGGTTATGACGCGCGCCTCGACCGCTTCCGACTGGTCATCTGGCCGCTGTCGAGCGGTCCCTTCCCACAGTCGACGATTGAGCTTGGTTGATCGTGACGTTGCAGCAGCTCACGGCCCGATTTGACAGGTGTGATGATTCCACATTGCGGCAGGTCAACCGTTTGATCATCTGACTGTCCGGAGTGGAACCGGGTGTTTGGCCGGTAGGTCACGATCAGGACACAAGAGAACTGGTCAACGACTGCGACCGGCGCGTCGCCACCCCACAGCGCGAGGTCCCCGACTTCGATGGATTCGACCAAGAACACCGTCGAGCTCGGAGACCCCGCCATGTCTTCCTACCAGTCCCCGGCCACAACAGGCGACCCGACCAGCCGCTGGCTCACGTTCACCGCCGCGGTCGCGGTCTCCGCCGCCACCCGCGACTGGCTCGCCACCAAAATCACCCAACGACGCCGCAAGATCCGCTCCCGGTGGCGGCTGCTGGACCCCACCACCCAGGCCACCCTCGTCCTAGCCTTCCTACGCACCAACCTCACCCACGCCGAGCTGGCCGCCGCCAACCACATCAGCCGCAGCACCTGCCGGCGCATCATCAACGAAGGCATCGACCTGCTCGCCGAGCGCGCCATCCGGCTCAGCGAGGTGGTCCGCCTGGCCAAGAAGGCCGGCTGGGAGTACCTGCTCATCGACGGGGTCAACGTCCCCACCATCGCCTTCGCCCGCAAGCTCAACCGCCGCCAACAGCACTACTCCGGTAAGCACCGCCGCCACGGGGTCAACGTGCAGACCATCTGCGCCCCCGACGGGCGGCTGCTGTGGGCCTCGGCCGCCCTACCCGGAAAGGTCAACGACATCACCGCCGCCCGCCGCCACCGCCTTCCCGCGAAGGTCGCCAAGCTGCTCGGCCTGTTGGCGGACCTGGGCTACCTCGGCCTGCCCGACGTGGCCACCGGCTTTCGCCGCCCCCGCGGCGGGCAGCTGACCGCCGACCAACACGCCGCGAACCGGCTGCACGCAAGCCTGCGCTGCCTGGGCGAGCGCGGCAACGCCCAGCTGAGGTGGTGGCGCGTGCTGGCCACCGAACTGCGCTGCCGCCCATCCCGCTGCACCCGCATGACCAAGGCAGTGCTGACCGTCCACTACCGCGAGCACACCCCGTTCGCCGCATAGACAGTCGTATCTCCACGCGCCCCGCCAACGTGACCAAGACCGTGACCAGCCGAAATGTAGAGTCAACAGTCCTGTCAAACCAGGCCGTGAACTGCACCAACGCCACGATGACCCAGGCTCAATGTGGAGGGTCTCGGCGGCGACGACCGGCACGGTCTCACCTATGACGAGGCGGTGGCCTACTACGAGGCGCAGCGGGTGCGCCGGCTCCCGGTCGACGTCGACGCGTACCCCACGGCGGACGGCGTGCGGTACGCGCTGATCTGGCTGGACAACAGCGAAGGCGTGGACTGGCGGCTGCACCTGAGCCTGTCGGGCGTGGGGTTCAGCGCCGCGTTCGACTCGTACGCGGCCACCCTGCGCACGCTCGTCGTGGACTCGGTGACGGCCGGCAGCGAGCAGCGCTACGCCGGTATCTGGCTCGGCAACCCCGGCGGGCGGCAGTTCCGGATGCGGCGGGACCTCACCGCGCTGGAGTACTCCAACTGGTGGCGCCGCTACGTCGACGAGGGCTTCCGCGAGATCGGCTTCGAGCGGTACGAGACGGCGCAGGGCACTCGGTACGCGACCGTCTGGCGGCAGAGCTCTGGTCGTCCGCAGTGGGCACTGCGGGGGCTGGTGGACCAGCGGGTCAAGGAGGAGCTCGACAACTTCCTCGTGCCGGGCATCAGCGTCGCCGTGGTGCAGGACGGCGAGGTCAAGTACCTGCGCGGCTTCGGTGACGCCGACGTCGAGGCCGGCGTCTGGCTGGACTCCGGCCATGTGCTGCGCACCGCCTCGGTCAGCAAGGCGGTCGCCGGCGTGCTGACCATGCGCCTCTACGAGATGGGCGAGATCACCTCGGTGTACGACCCGACCGGGACGTACCTGCCCGGGTTGCTGCCGGCCCAGCACGCGCACACCATCGAGCAGCTGGTCAGCAACCGTGGCTGTGTGCGCCACTACGAGAGCAAGCTTGCCGACCCCGACCCGGACCTGGTGGAGAAGGACCAGACCCTGCAGACCATCCACTTTGGATCTGCGCTGGAGCCGGCTGAGATAATCTGGGACGACCACATGGTCAACGGCTGTGCCATCGGCACCGACAACAACTACAGCACGCACGGGTACACCATTCTCGGCGCGGCGCTGGAGTCGGCGGCCGGCACGCTGCTGCCCGACCTGGTGCGGCAGGTCCTCACCGACGCGTGCGGGCTGGGCACGCTGCGGCCGGAGGACCTGACGGACAGCGGCGTGCGCCGGTCGAAGATCTACAACAAGGACAACACGGTCGCTACGCCGGACGAGAACACCTGGAGCATCCTCGGCGCCGGCATGGAGTCGTCAGTGGCCGACCTCGCCGGCTTCGGCGCGAAGCTGCTGGCTGGTCAGATCATCTCTCCGCTCGCCGCCGAGTACATGTGGAGCGGGACCGGTTGGGGCTACTCCTACGGCTGGCAGGTCGACTCGCAGACCGACGAGGACGGCGACACGTACCGGCGGGTGTGGAAGTCCGGCGGTCAGCTGGGCGCAGACTCGTACCTGCAGCTCTACCCCGACGACGGCATTGTCGTCGCGGTGCTGAGCAACCGGCGAGGGGCGACCGACGGCGACCCGGACAGCCACGACGCCAGCGCCGTCGGGCGCGACGTCGGCGGGTTCATCCTGGACTCGCTGCCGTAGCCCGCCGTAAGCCGTCTGGAACGGTCCGGTAGCTGACACGCCGACAACGACGCCGGGGCGTTAGGCTCCGAACCAGCTGATCGGGGACTCCGACCAGCTGGTCAGGACGGAGTGGTGCATGGCCGGGCTGAGGGCATGGACATCCCGGTCCAGTCGCGCGGCCATCACCAACGCTCCCGTCACAGTTGCGCCCAACCCCGCCTTGCCGCCGCAGGCCAGCGCGGCGCACAGTGCGTCGCTCGGCATCGGGTGGAGCCTGGGCGCGGTCCCGGTGCACCGCCCGGCGCCGCGCATCTGCGCGCCGTCCGACGCGGCCGAGCGGGCGGCGCAGGCCCTGGCCGGGCGCGTGGTTCCGGACCAGCACAGTGGACACACCAGGCAGGAGCCACGAGACCGGTGGTCGGGGCGGCCGGCGCCGCCGGCCGTACTCGATGTGCTTGCTTCGTCGGGACGGCCGCTGCCAGAGGGTGTCCGCGGTGGCTTCGCCCCGCGGCTGGGGCATGACCTGTGCGGGGTCCGCATCCACACGGACGACCGGGCGGCCCGCTCCGCCGCCCTGATCGGCGCCGACGCGTACACGGTCGGGCGGCACATCGTCTTCGCGCCCGGCCGCTTCGCGCCGCAGGATGCCCGCGGTGCCCGCCTGCTCGCGCACGAGCTGGCGCATGTGGTCACCTCGCCCGGCTCCGGGCACCTGCTGCGCCAGCAGGCCAGCCCCGAGTGGTTCGGCGGACCGCGCACTCCGGCCGCTCGTGGCCTGGCCGACCAGGAGACCGCGGACTACTCGATCCGTAACAACATCGTGGTCGAGAAGGCTCCGAAGTACTCGGTCGTGAGCATCACCGTCGGTGCGACCACGGCGAACGTCGCCATCCGGTACGCCTTTCCGGCGTCGGAGGTCTCGTCCGCCTCCGGCCAGTACACCTGGGGCGAGTCGGCCAGCATCACCCGGGCCAAGAAGGAGGTCAACGACGCGCTGGCGAAGGTCGTGACCAACTTCCAGAACTACCCGACGACTCCGGGCAGCCGGACCAACCAGATCCGCGAGCGCCGGCTGACCCAGATGTTCACCCAGTTCACCACGCAGCGCCCGCTCAACGTCTTCATCTCGGTCAACCCGCTGGACTTCTCGCCGATCAGCTCGGCGGTGACCATCAACGCGGCGACCGCCAGCCGGGACGCCGCCACGCTGATCCCGGCGCAGATGTTCTCCGCGGCCCGGATGGCTCCCTCGGGCACCCCGACCGGGGCGGCCACCAGCCAGGAGACGCAGACCACGATGCTGCACGAGGTCACCCACGACGCGCTGACCCGTGCCAAGGCCGACTTCCCGGCGGTGTGGAACGCCAACAACATGCAGCTGGTCCCGGTGCCGTCCGGCCCGCTCGCCAACCTGCTGCTGGACCTGGCGCGCGCGTTCGTCGTCGCGCAGGAGGAGGACTTCGCCTACACCGTCGAGGAGTCCCTGCCGCCGGCCGGCAGCCCGGCGACGACCGGACCCGGCCGGCAGCACCGGGCGTACCAGTCGTTCGTCTCCACGGCGCGGAGCTTCTTCACCAAGAAGGGCCTCACCTTCAAGGCGGTGACCCTACGGGTCGTGCCGACCAGCACCGACCGGGACGTGACCGGCTGGACGATCAGCTACCAGTTCCCGGTCGGCACGGTCAACCTCACCCCGGGAGACGAGGCCACGATCAACCTGTTGCTGGGCAGCTTCGCCATGACCCATGGCGGAGCCCGGGCCGCCTTCCTGCGGCCGGGCGGGCCGTAGGCCGCCGTACTTCCGGTACGGACACGCCCTTCTTCCTGGTGCGGGCGGCGGCCGTACGGCTGGCGCACCGCTCACAGGTTCCGCGACGCGCCGGCCGGCTGCGGCTACCGGACAGAGTCGAGATAGGACCGTAGCCGGGCGCAGAGGTCCGCCAGCTCTGCCGGTCCGCCGTGCGGGGCGCCTGCCCACTGCGCGCTGGCCGCCCAGCCGTACTCCTCGGGCGTGCCCTGGTAGCGGGGGAACACGTGCTGGTGGAAGTGGGGGACACCGGTGCCGATGACCGCGGAGAAGACGAACTCGGGGCTCAGCTCTGCCCGTAGGCCCCGGGCCGCGCGCCGGACGACCCGCCCGACCGCGCCCGCCTCGTCGTCGGTGAGGCCGTCGAGGTACGCCACATGCCGCAGGGTCTCCACGAACAGGTAACCCAGGACCGCAGTACCGTTCTCGCCGACCCGGCGATGGGTGACGACCAGGAGCTCGTCCCGCCATATCACCGGCCCGACAAGCTGCCCCTCGCCGCGGTGCTTCGCGCAGATCGGGCAGCCCACGCCAGGCTCGTCGGCGACGGTCATGGCGGCAGCGTACCGGCCGTGCCGCGCGCGTCCTGCGGGCCGCGGCGAGCGGCCAGGAGCCTCGAACCTGGGTTGACAGACCTTGCTGGGTGGCGTAGTTTCCGTACTAGTTAATTAACTGATTGGAAAAATAGTGGCAGAGGCAGACCGGCTCAGCGCGACCTTCGCGGCGCTCGCGGACCCGACGCGACGGGCGATCCTGGCCCGGCTCGCCGCGGGGGAGGCGACGGTCGGCGAGCTCGCCGAGCCGTTCGACCTGAGCCTGCCGGCGATCTCCAAGCACCTGAAGGTGCTCCAGAAGGCCGGGCTGGTGGAGCAGGGCCGGCAGGCGCAGTGGCGCCCGTGCCGGCTGCGGCCCGAGCCGCTGCGGGAGGTCGCGGTGTGGATGGCGCAGTACCGCGAGTTCCTCGGCCAGAGCTTCGACCGTCTCGACACCTACCTGCGCCAGCTGCAGAGCAAGCCGAAAGAGCCCGAAGGAGAAGGACAGTGACCAGACAGGACCTGAGCAACGAGGCTACGACCATGCTCGTCGAGGGCGACGAGGTGGTCATGGAGCGGGTCTTCGACGCCCCGCGCGAGCTGGTCTGGACCGTGCTGACCTCGCCCGAGCACGTGTCAGCGTGGTGGGGCCCGCACGGCACGACCACCACTGTCGTGGAGATGGAGGTACGCCCCGGCGGCAGGTGGCGCTGGGTCAACAACTTCGCCGGCGGGGAAGCCCCGTTCACGGGGGAGTACCTGGAGGTCGTGCCGCCGGAGCGGATGGTGCGTACGTCAGCCTTTGACCTCGGCCCGGAAGGGCCGCCTGCGCTGGAGACTCTCACCCTCGACGAGGTCGACGGCGGGACGCGGCTGCGCTGGCACTCCCGCTTCCCGTCGCCGGAGGTGCTCGGCTTCGCGCTGGCGCAGGGGATGTCCAAGGGCGCGCTGGAGCAGTTCGACCGTATTGCCGACGTGCTGGTAGATCTCGCACCAGACGGCCGGTCATCTCGGTTACAGGCGGGTTAGCGGCGGGTAGTCGACCTGCTAGGGAGCGGGTGCTTCCGGAGCCGGCCCGGGCCCGTCGCGCTCGCTCCCGCGCCGGCCTGGACCGGCCACCGGCGAAGTGAGCCACACCGACCCTGGCATACCAACCAAGCCAGGAGCCGGAGTTCGACAGTTCGGGTTCGGGTGTAGTGCGCGGATTCGGGGGTTGAGCTGTGGGAATGGCT
>DASRII010000088.1:0-9450 GCA_035650075.1 Micromonosporaceae bacterium
ACTGCGGCTGCGCGCCATGGACTACGTCGCCGCCGCAGTCGCCGACGGCGCCAGCGACGCGGTCGTGCTCGGCCGGCACATCCTGCCCAACGCCATCAACGCGCTCATCGTCCAGGCCACCGTCGCGGTCCCGGCCGCGATTATCGGCGAGGCCGTCCTTTCCTTCCTGGGACTGGGGGTACGCCCACCGACGCCGTCCCTGGGCATCATGCTCGCCAGCGCCCAGGCCGACTTCCGGGACGGCCCCTGGCTCGCGGTATTTCCCGGAGTGTCCATTGTGCTCCTGACGCTCGCCCTCAACCTGCTCGGCGACGGGCTGCGCGACGCTCTCGACCCCCGCGAGGTACGCCGGTGAGCCTGTTGCGGGTTGAGGATCTCGGCGTGCGGTTCCGGACCGAGGACGGCCCGGTACTCGCCGTCGACGGCGTCTCGTTCGAGGTAGCCGAGCGTGAGGTGCTGGCTCTGGTCGGCGAGTCGGGCTGTGGCAAGAGCGTCACGGCATTGGCATTGACCGGGTTGCTGCCGCGTACCTCGGCGACGACCGGCCGCGTCGTGTTCGCCGGACGGGACCTACGCCAGCTCAGCCAGGCAGAGCTGCGGGAAGTCCGCGGGCGCGAGATCGCGTACGTCTTCCAGGAGCCGATGACCTCGCTGAACCCGGTGCTGACCGTGGGCCGCCAGATCGGCGAGGTACTGGGCCGGCATCAGGGTCTGCGCGGTCCGGCCGCCCGCCGCCGCGCGATCGAACTGCTGGAGCTGGTCGGCATTCCGCTGCCCCGGCGGCGCCTCGGCGAGTACCCGCACCAGCTCTCCGGCGGCATGCGGCAGCGCGTGATGATAGCGATGGCGGTCGCGTGCCGGCCGCGGCTGCTCGTGGCCGACGAGCCGACGACCGCGCTCGACGTAACCGTGCAGGCCGGAATCCTGGACGTGCTGCGCAACCTGCGGGCCGAGATCGGTACCGCCGTGCTGCTCATCACCCACGACCTCGGGGTGGTGGCGGACATCGCCGACCGGGTCGTCGTGATGTACGCCGGCCGCACCATCGAGGAGGCGCCGGTCGTGGCGCTGTTCGCCCGGCCGAGCCACCCGTACACCCGCGGACTGCTCGACGCCGTACCGAACCCGGCCCGGCACGCCGAGGGCGGGCTGCGTGAGATTCCGGGACGGGTACCGGTGCTGCGGACGTCGCCGGACGCGTGCACGTTCGCCGACCGCTGCGCCTACGCCGACGACGTGTGCCGGGGGCGCCGACCGGAGCTCGAGCCGGGGCCATCGGGTCATCCCGTGCGGTGCTGGCATCCGCTTGTTTTGGTTGATCGATGAGCACGGCTCTGGAGGTCATCGACCTCGTCAAGCACTTCGGCCCGGTACGCGCGGTCGACGGGATCAGCCTGACCGTGGCGACCGGTGAGGTCCTCGGGCTCGTCGGGGAGTCGGGCAGCGGCAAGACTACCCTCGGCCGCTGTGTCACCCGGCTCGAGCCGGTGACGTCGGGCCAGGTACGCATCAACGGCCGCGACATCGCGACGCTGTCCCGCCGCGCCCTGCGCCCGTTGCGGCGGGACTTCAACATCGTGTTCCAGGACCCGTCGTCGTCGCTCAACCCGCGGATGACCGTCGAGGAGATCGTCGGCGAACCGCTGCGCCTGCACCGCCTCGGTACCCCCGCCGACCGTCGCCGTCGCGTGCTGGACCTGCTCGACCAGGTTGGCCTGCGGCCCGAGGTGGCCCGCCGGTACCCGCACGAGCTGTCCGGCGGCCAGCGCCAGCGGGTGAGCCTGGCCCGGGCGCTGTCGGCCTCGCCCCTGCTGCTCGTGGCGGACGAGCCGACGTCTGCGCTCGACGTCTCGGTGCAGGCGTCGGTGCTCAACCTCGTCGGCCGCTTGCAACGCGACCTCGGCTTCGCGTGCCTGTTCATCACCCACGACCTCGCGTCGGTCGAGTTCCTCGCGCAGCGGGTCGCCGTCATGTACCTCGGGGTGCTCGTGGAGGTCGCCGAGCGCGCCGAGCTGTTCGGCGGACCGCGTCACCCGTATACGCAGGCGCTGCTGTCGGCGGCGCCGATCCCGGACCCGGAGGCGCAGCGGGCGCGCCAGCGCGTGGTGCTCACCGGCGACGTGCCTAGTCCGGTCGATCCGCCGCCGGGCTGCCGGTTCCACCCGAGGTGCCCGGTCGCGGTGGACCGCTGCCGCACCGAGGTACCGCCGCTACGCGCGGTCGGCCCGTCCGGCGCGCTAGCCGCGTGCCACCTGGTGGCCGACGACGGTACCGCGCCGGCCCTGGTGCCAAGCGCTAACCGAGTCGGTTGAAGGCGATCGCCCGCGCCGCGAGAACGTGCTGGCGCGCGGCTTCGCCGGCGGCATCGACGTTGCCGGACCGGATCGCGGCGACCAGATCCTCGTGCTCCTTCCACGAGCCAGGCGCACGCTGCTCGGCCGTCTGCCGATAGACCCACCGCAGCCGGCCGTTCAGCGCGTCCATCATCCCGCGCAGCAGGGCGTTGCCGGACAGTATGCAGATCATCGCGTGGAACCGGCTGTTCAGCTCGGCGACCTCGTCCAGCCGCTGCTCGCGTACCGCGCCGTCGGCCGCGTCGAGGATCTCGCCGAGCGCGGTGATGCTGGCGGCGTCGGCGCGCTCGGTGACCAGGCGCGCGGCGAGCACCTCGAGAGCCAGCCGCACGTCGAACAGGTCCGCCATGTCCTGCAGCGACACCCGGGCCACGGTCGCGCCGCGGCGCGGCGTGGCGACGAGGTAGCCCTCGGCCTCCAGCATCCGGATCGCCTCGCGTACCGGGTTGCGGGAGACCCCGAACGTGTCCGCGAGGCGGTCCTCGGTCAGCCGGTCACCCGGCGCGTAGACACCATCGATGATGCGCTGGCGTAGCTCCGCCACCACCTTGTCCCGTAGAGGTAAGTGAGTGTCACCGATCGTCGAGGTCTCCACCCTATCGAGGATAGTTACTTGGGCTGGATCTGCGCCGACCGAAGGTCCAGGCGCCTGGGCCAATGGCGTTAGTCGTCGTTGACGATCGTGCCCGTGGCTAGGGGGTCGGCCAGGCGGATCACCGGGTCGGCTACCACGAGCAGGGCGTACCGCTCGTCGGGCTCGCGACGCCGGTCACCGCGTACCAGCACGGTGAAGGTCACCTGCGTGGCACCGGCCGCCAGCGTCGTACACGAGACGAGCGGGGTGTAGTCCTGCGGCGCGTTGGCGGTGATGTCGAGCGTCACCGCGCAGACCGTCGCGTCGCGGGACAGCGGCCGTGACACCGTCACCGTGAACGTCGCCGGCTTCGTACCCGAGTTGCCCTCCACAGTGGACACGTCGGCGACGGTCAACTGGGCCCGCGAGCGGAACCGGGCTACCTGCGGGTCGTGGTCGCTCGCGCCGCGGAACCCGTCACCGGGGAAGTCGGCCGGCCAGCCGGCGTTCACGTGCGCCGCCCGCATCTCGACCAGGTCGCCGTACAGCGCGTCGTTGGTGAAGACATGGTCCAGCGTCTGGCCCTGGCCCTGGAAGACGTAGGAGTACGCGGCGGCCGCGTTGTCTGCGGCCAGGTTCTCCCACAGGTTGTGCATCCCGGCCTGGTACAGCCCGCGGAGCTGGTCCGACGGTGGGCTGGCGATCGGGTCGTCGGGCCGCGGGAAGACGTTGAGGTCGCCGCCGTAGAGTACGCGGGCGTGCGGGTCGGCCGCCTCGATCGCGGCGATGATGGCCGCGCCGTACCCCGCCTGCTCGGTGCGCTGGCCGATCCGGCCGTCCGGCCCCGACGAGAAGTGGTTGCTGATCGCCCAGAGCGTCAGGAATTCGGTACCGCCCGGAACGGCCGCGATCTCGAACTTCGCCACCTGCGGGGCACGGGTGTACACATTGGACCCGTCCACGCCGGTCGACCTGTCCACATCGGACGGTAGCACCGCGTTGAGCACCTTGGGGTTCTGCACGTCGGTGTTGTACGCCAGCCCCGCCGACCGGTACACGACCGTCGGCGCGGAGCCGAGTACCGGGTCGGTCGCGGCCGGCGTGGCCAGCCGCACCCGGTCCGTGCGGTAGAGGAACGCCGCGACGATACCGCGGTCGTCGGCGCCGTCGCGGTCGTACGCCGCGTCGTACGCGGGTCCGCCGATCGCCGCCACCCGCAACGCCAGCTCCTGCAACGTGTCCGGCTTGCCGTCGGCGTCGTCAGCGGTACCGCACACCAGCGCGCCTGCCTCGACCGCGCAGATGTCCTGGTCCTCGGCCTCCTGGATGAGCACCAGGTCCGGTCCGTGCAGATCGGTCTCGATCTGGTTGGCGATGTCGTTCAGATGCGCCTGGTAGACCGCTTCGCTCGCCGGTACGTAGTCGAACGGCGGGCTCACGCCCGGGCAGCCGGGGTTGCCGGTGAAGTCGCAGCCGTCGTTCGGGTCGTCGCGGTAGTCGTACAGGTTCTCCACGTTGTACGTCGAGACCGCGAACTCCTCGAGCCGGTTGGCCGGCCGCGGTGGGTGGTTCGCCGACGGGTCGACGCCGTCGGTGAACGCGGCGGACTCGGCCTGGATCCCGTACTTGTCGAAGGAGAAGTTGAGGCCACCGACCGCATCCCCGTCCAGGGTGTCGAACAGACCCGCGGGCGGAAGCAGAACCGTGTTGTCCCCGGCCATCCACTTCACACCGAGGCTGCCCAGCATGATGCGCTGCCCGTTGCCGTCGTCGAACAGCGGCGTCGGGTTGTTGTCCAGCGGATGCGCGTCACGGAAGACGCGGCGGGCGTACGGGTCGGCGCGGTCCAGCAGCGGGTCGTCCACGTCCACGAGCCAGATCTCAGCGTCGGCCGTCGACGGGAACACGTCCCGCCCGCTGGTGACGCCGCTGCCATCACGGACCCGCATGCGCATTCCCTCGTGCCGCTCCCAGAACCGGTCGGCATCGGCCAGGTTGGCCGGTGGTACGGCGTCGGTCACGGCGACCTCGGTGTCGACGTCCACGCCGATGTCGAGCACGCGGACCAGTGAGGCGCTGGACAGCTCTGTGAGGAAGAAGAACTCCGAGACCCGCGCTCGCAGGATGATCTCGTCGCCGACGTGCGGCACGTACCCGCCGATCAGGTCGGGGAAGCCGCCCATGAACACGAAGATGCCGTCCGATGTGGACGGATCGCCGTCCTCGGTACCGAGCCGGCTCTGCAGGAAGAAGCCGAACTGGTTGCCGCCGTTCGAGGTGCGGGCCAGGGTCCGCTGGGTGACGACGCCGCGCACATCGTGGAACACCGGCGGGTTGACCGGGTTGTTGCCGGTCGCAGGGGCCAGCGGCGACCGGTCGGTCTTGCCGTTCTCGGTGTCGAGCGTCTGGCCCTGTACCTCGCCGATCGTGAGCACCGTGGTGACCTGCACGCTCAACGTGCACGTGCCGGTACCGCCGTCGTCGTCGGTCGACGTCATCGTCACCGCGTACGTGCCGGCGGCCAGGTCCGCGCTGGCCGTCACCTCGGCGGTCGCGGTCGCCCCGTCACCGGAGGCGGGAGCGAAGGCGGTGCGGCTGATCGACCCGGTGGCCGGAGCCGGCGTCACGTTGGTGACGGCAAGGTCGACGATCGTGTCGTCCGGGTCGGTCGCGGTCACGGCGCGCACGGCGGCTGTCCCGGCCGGGGTGATCAGCGCGGGTCCGCAGGTGAGCACGGGCGGCAGGTCGACCGGACCGCCGTCGAAGTCGTGGCTGCCCAGGCCGCCGAACGTGTTGGTGGGGAAGCCCGTCCACTGTACGGCCGGGTCGAACGGGTCGTTCTGATCGGCGTCACCGGCCGCGATCGAGGGCATGCGGCGCAGCGTGTTGTCCATCGTGCTGGTGTCGCCGGTGCCCCACTCGGTGCCCGGGTCGACGCCAACCTGCCCGATCGAGTCCACGACCGGTCCGGCCGCGCCGCCCTTGCGCAGCACGATGGCGTCGTCGCCGTTGTACCAGTTGGTCGCCGTGCTCACCTGGTCGGCCACGGCCAGGATCGCCGGGTCGGCCAGGGACTGCGCGACAACATACACATCCGCGTTGGCCACCGTCCCGGTCAAGCTGACCGTCAGACCCACCGTGGTCGCCCCGTTGAAGTGCATCTGCACCACGTACGTGCCGGCGGCCAGGTCGATGGCCGCGCCCGTACCGTTGAACAGCTCCAAGGCCTTGTTGTTCGACGAGCCCTCGACGTACTCCGAGAAGAACACGTCGGTCGGCGTGGCCGCCGCCGCGGGCGGTGACGCCAGGCCGAGCAGCGACAGGGCGATGACCGCCACCGAGACGGCGGCGATCGGACGGCGCAGGCGTGAGCGCATGGCTCCTCCACGCTGAGGCGACAGGCGGACGAGCCGACGCTACGACGGGAGCCCGACGCTCGTCTATAGCCCGAGTGTCGGTTATATGAACGCATGGACCTTGTTTCGTTGCCCGCACCGCTGTCGGTTCTGCCCACGCCCGCGCTGCTCGTCGACCGCGCGCGGCTGGCCGCCAACATATCCGCTATGGCCCAGCAGGCGGCCAGCGCTGGGGTCGCGTTGCGGCCGCACTTCAAGACCTCCAAATGCCAGACCGTCATGCGGGCCCAACTGGCCGCGGGAGCCATCGGGGGTACCGCCGCAACGCCGGCCGAGGTGACCGCACTGCAGGACGCCGGCGTCAGCGACGTGCTGTGGGCACACCAGCCGGTCGGTCCGGCAAAGGTGGCGTTCGCGGTACGGGCGGCCGGGCGCGGCGGGCTCACCATCGCGGTCGACTCCGTCGACGTGGCGCTGCCGCTGGCTTCGGCGGCCACGGCAGCCGGCCTACGGCTGCCGTACCTGATCGAGGTCGACACCGGGCTGGGCCGGTCGGGGGTGGCACCGGCGGAGGTCGTGGCGCTCGCCGCGGCGCTGGCTCGGCTGGACGGGCTCGATCTGCGGGGCGTCTTCACGCACGAGGGGCACGTCGGCTGGTACCCCGGCGCACGGTCCACTGTGGAGGAGAAGGGTCGCGAGGCGGGCTCGGCCATCGTGGCGGCGGCGTCGGCCCTACGCTCGGCGGGTTTCCGGTGCGATGTCGTGTCGGTCGGTTCGACGCCCGGTGCGACGTCCACGCCATTCGTGCGCGGCGTGACGGAGTCACGAGCGGGCACGTACGTCTTCTACGACGCGAACCAGGTAGCGCTCGGCAGCGCCACGCTATCGGACTGCGCGCTCTCGGTACTGGCTCGCGTGGTCACGGCACGCGCGGACGGTACGGCCATCATCGACGCGGGTACGAAGGCGCTCAGCTCGAATCTGTCGGTCGCCGACAACGGCTTCGGCGTCGTCGACGGGGCTACGTTCGCCATCGCCAACGAGGAGCACGGCTTTCTCAGCGGACCCGGCGCGGCCCGGTTGCGGGTCGGCGACCTCGTTCGGATCGTGCCCAACCACGCCTGCACGACGGTGAACATGTGGAGCGGCATGTACGTCGTCGACGGTGACGTGGCGGTCGACTGGTGGGAAACGGTCGCGCGTTATTAGTTGTTGTGGCGGCGGTTGCTGAGCGCGGCGAGGACCCCGGTCAGGTCCAGGACGTGACGGACGACGCCGCGCGCGTGGCTGATGTACAGATGGCGTCCGGATTTCTGCGCTGCCTTGGCGGCGGTCACCAGCTCGGTGATGGTGGTGGAGTCGAGAAAGGTGACCCGGTCGAGGTCGACGTTGACGGTATCGACGCCCGTGGTGACATTGGCGGTACCGAGCACGTCGTGCAGCTCGTCGGCGGTGGCCAGGTCGAGTTCACCGTTGAGACGCACTGTGAGCTGGCCGTTGTCCTGGTCGGTGGTGTAGGTCAGGTGCATCGTTGTCACCTGTTCAGCCTGGTCGACGGTTCGAGCGCCGGGCAACCAGTCCCGCCTGTGAGTGTGCTACCGATCGACTGAAGGTCAGCTGTGCAGGATCTCCTGAATCACCGCGGTCTTGGCGTCCGCATAGTGCTGCACATGCCGCCAGGTGCGCTGGGCCAGCTCGCGTTTCGCGTCGGCGTACCGGTCCCGGTCGGCATCGCTGGTCCGCAATCGGTCGCGGAAGTGCAGCATCCGATCGATCTCGTCCGCTCCGGCGCTGAACACGTGCAGGTTGATGTTCGTGTCCGGACCCTTGAACAGCCGGTGCTCGAACCAATCCGGCTCCCGGATCCGCAGCACGTATCCGGCCGCTGTCAGGTCGGGCAGGTACGCCGGCTCGTCCGCGGAGTCCGGCACAACGAGCAGAATGTCGATGATGGGCTTGGCCACGAGACCCGGTACCGAGGTCGAACCCACGTGCTCGATGCGTACGGCGGTCGCGCCGAGGACAGCGCGAATCCGGTCCGCCTCGCGCTCGTACAGCCGTGGCCAGTTCGTGTCGTACTCGGCGAGCGTGATCGGGGCATTGTGCGGTGTCACGGCAACGACCGAGATGCGCTGCAGCTCCTCGTCGCTGATCGACTGGTGGTCGGTCTCGTCCGGGGTCGTAGACATGCCGGGGTTGCTCCTTCCCGAGGGCAGTCGACCATCATAGCGCCGAGGCCCGCGTGTTGTGATGGGATAACACGCCGACCCTGACCCGGCGACAGGAGCCGCGCCGAACTTGTTGTTCGCTAAGGCGATTCGTAGCCTTGCTTCCCTAGCACCGTCCACAGTGGAGGATGGCAGATGTCGTACATTTGTGCTAAGATTTGAGGCATGCGTGAGGCGTTGGCACGGGCGGCGACCGCCGTCGGTGACTGCGCCTCCGCCTCGGTCTTGACGTTGTCGGATTCGGCTCTGGTCGATGCCGTGGATGCGGTGTATGTGCTGGAGCAGCAGCTGGCCAGCGTGATGCTGGGGTTGGTGCGGGAGTTGGACGGCCGTGGTGTGCCGGCCGTCCAGGGTGCGTCGTCGACGGTGGTCTGGTTGCGGCAGCGGCTGCGGATGTCGGTGTCGGCGGCCCGCCGGTTGGTCGAACTGGCCTCGGCGGTGTCCGCGGGTCCGCCGGTGTTGCGGGAGGCTTTGTCGGCTGGCGAGGTCAATGTGGAGCAGGCGCAGGCTATCGCCGCGTGCGTTGCCGCCCTGCCGGGCGAGGTGGGGTCGGACACGGTCGAGAAGGCCGCCACAGTGCTGATAGGCCACGCCGCCGAGCACGACGTGATCGGGTTGCGCCGATTGGGACAACGGATCCTCGAAGTGGTCGCCCCTGAGATCGGTGACGAACTCGACCGACGCGCTCTGCAGCGGGCCGAACAGAAGGCGCTGCAGGATCGGTTCCTGTCCCTGACCTCTAGCGGCGATGGGGCGGTGCGGGTGCTGGGCCGGCTCGATGTCGAGGCTGCGGCGGTAGTGCGGGCGGCGTTGGACCCGCTGTGCGCCCCAGGCCGAGTCGCCGACGACGACCGCGACGCGGGACAACGACGCGCCGACGCCCTGGTGGAGATCTGCCAGATGGCGTTGCACACCGGCGACCTGCCCGACAACGGCGG
>DASRII010000089.1:0-20887 GCA_035650075.1 Micromonosporaceae bacterium
GATCGCGTGCACGACCTCGTCGGTCTCGCCGTACTTGCGGGCCAGGTCCGCGCCGATCAGCGCGTGGCTGCCCTCGACCTCGTGGGTCAGTGCCTTGCCGATGTCGTGCAGGAACGCACAACGCTTGATCAACGCCGGGTCGAGCCGTAGCTCGGCGGCCATCACACCGGCGATGTGTGCGGTCTCGACCAGGTGCTTCAGGACGTTCTGGCCGTAGCTCGTCCGGTACCGGAGCCGGCCCAGCAACGTGATCAGCTCCGGGTGGATCTCGGTGATGCCCACCTCGACGAGCGCGTCCTCGGCCGCCCGCTGGCACAGCCGCTCGACCTCGTTTCGCGCGGTGTCGAAGACCTCCTCGATGCGGTGCGGGTGGATCCGTCCGTCGAGGACCAGCTTCTCCAGCGTCAGCCGGCCGATCTCCCGGCGTACCGGGTCGAAGCAGGACAGCAACACCGCCTCGGGAGTGTCGTCGATGATGAGGTTGACGCCGGTCACCGACTCGAACGCCCGGATGTTACGGCCCTCCCGACCGATGATCCGGCCCTTCATCTCGTCCGACGGCAGGTGCAGCACGCTCACCACGCTCTCCGCCGTCTGCTCGCTGGCCACCCGCTGGATCGCCTCGACGACGATGTGCCGCGCCCGCTGGTCCCCGGTCGTCCGCGCCTCGTTCTCGATGTCGCGTACCAGCAGCACGGCCTCGCGTTTGGCCTGCGCCTCGATCGACTCGACCAGCTCGGCCCGCGCCACGTCGGCGGTCAGTCCCGCGATCCGCTCCAACTCCCGGCGGCGTTGCTCGTCGGCCTCCGCCAGGGTGATCTCCCGAGCGGCGAGCGTGCTGTCACGCTCGGCCAGGTCCGCCTCCGCGGTGACGATCCGGCGATCCCGCTCGACCAACCGTTCGGCCTCCTCGCTGAGCCGGCGCTCCCGTTCGTCGAGGCGCTGCTGCCGCCGCTCCGCGTCCGCGGCCTGCTCCCGCGCCGCCGCCGTCAACGTGGCGACCTCCCGCTCGCCCGCCTTCCGCGCGGCCGCGCGGGCCTGCTCCGCATCGTTCTCGGCCTGCCGCTGGGCCCGCTCGAGGATCGCGTCGCTCTCGGCCCGGGCGCCGTCGACCACCCGCTGCGCCTCGGCCCGCGCGGCGCCCGCCTCCGCCTTGGCGGCAGCCGCCTCGGTACGCGCGGCCGCGGCCGCGGCACGCGCCGAGTCGATCGCGGCGGTGGCCTCCTCAGCGGCACCGCGCAGCGCCGCGAGCGACTGTTCCTGGCGATCCTTCTCCGCAAGGAAGACCTTGTCCTCGCCCAGCGGGGAGATCCGTACGGGCACGCCGCTCGTCATTCCCTTGACCATGCGCAAGCCGACGACGACCACGGCGACGACGAGTCCGGAGAGGAGCAACACCACGCTCAGCAGCGCCCACGCCAGGCCGGTCATCGTCGTCGCCCTCCACACCGCCGTGGCGCAGGCAGGGATGCCCAGCCACAACGCCATTCGGTTGAGTCGCCCGACCGTCCGTGGGTGGCCGAGGGATACGGCTCACCAGCGGCGTCCGGCGACGCCGCCCGTGGCCGCTGGCTGGGGTGCGACGCGCCGACCCCGGCCAGGGTCGACAACCCCATCAGGCCGCTTGCCCGGCGCGGCCAATTGATGCCGTACTGTTACGCGATCTATGTTGTGCGGTTATCCCGCGGTAGGTCGGACGTTCTCATCTGGTACCGCCGAGGCTAGGTGCATCGGACCGCTCCGGTCAAGAACTCATGATCAGTCACCAGACGGGACGTACCACCGTCCAGCCCGTCGAACCCACCCTGACCTGGGCGTCTCGGCGGGGCATGAGTAAAGCTGGGTCATGTTCGAAATGTTTACCGATGAATCACGGCGCGCTGTCGTCCTCGCCCAAGAGGAAGCTCGACGGCTGAACCACGCGTACATCGGCTCCGAACACGTCCTGCTCGGCCTGCTGCGGGTCAGCGACGGGAACGCGGCCGCCGCCCTCGGTCGCGTCGGCGTATCCCTCGACGTCGTCCGCCAACAGCTCGACCGTGGTGTCGACGAGCCTGGCCCCCACCTTCCCTTCACCCCTGCCGCCAAGAAGTGCTTGGAGTTGGCGATGGCACACGCTCAGCAGCGGGAGGACGAGCACGTAGGCACCGAACATCTTCTGCTCGGACTGCTCGACCAGGAGGTACCCGCACTGGTCGCGCTCAACGTCGACCCGGATCGGGTACGCGGGCAACTGAACGACCTGCTGCGCTGAATCAGTCCTCCCCGGCGTTCTCGACAGCATCGGCATTCTCGATGGATTCGGCGCTCTCGGCCGCTTCGGCGAGGGCGTCGGCGTCGAGGTGGTCCGCGAACTCGCTCGTCCGCTCGTCCTCGGCCAAGGCGTCCTTCACCACCCGGAACGCCAGCCCAGGCGGGTAGCCCTTGCGCGCCAGCATCCCGACGAGCCTTCGAGTCACCACGTCTGGCTGACCCTTGGCCGGCATGGCTCGCAGCTTGCGCGCTACCAGCTCGCGGGCGGTCGCTTCTTCGGTCGCGCTGTCGAGCTCCTGAAGCGCGGTGTTCGTTGTCTCGTTGTCCACCCCGCGCTGCCGCAGCTCGGAAGCCAGAGCCCGCTTCGCCAGACCGCGACCGTGATGGCGGCTCGTCACCCAAGCCCTGGCGAACGCGGCGTCGTCGATGATGCCGACCTCGTCGTACCGGTCGAGCACGCTCGTCGCCACCTCGTCCGCGACGCCACGACGGCGCAGGGCACGGGCGAGTTCCGCGCGGGTCCGGGGTCGGTCGCGGAGCAACTCCAGGGCGATCTCACGAGCCTGCTCACTGTCGTCCCGTCGTGGCGGCTCGCTGCTCTTTTGCTTGCGTGGCGTGGGCGGCGTGGCGCTCGTAGCTCGAGGCGGGGCCGCATCCCAGCCCCGACCCGAGCGTGCGCCACGCCGCCGTCCAGCCACGGGAGGCTAGAAGTCCACGGGCGGGAGCGCTGGGCCACCCGCTGCGTCGGCCGCGTGCACGCCGACGCCGAGCTTCTCCAGGATCTTCTTCTCGATCTCGGCGGCGACGTCCGGGTTCTCCTTCAGGAAGTTGCGGGCGTTCTCCTTGCCCTGGCCGAGCTGGTCGCCGTCGTACGTGTACCAAGCACCCGACTTGCGAATGATGCTCTGCTCGACTCCGACATCGATGAGTGAGCCTTCGCGCGAAATGCCCTTGCCATACATAATATCGAATTCCGCTTGTTTGAACGGACTCGCACAGTTGTGAACGATAATGGAGTCGGCCACGAATGTGTGCAGTTCATCGACCTCGATGTCGAATGTCCGGCACCGCTTTCTCGGCAGAATCTCCTTCACGGTCGCATAGCGGATCTGCTCGGCAAGCAGGCTTTGGAGGAAGGAATCGTCGAGCGCGTCGGCCAACAGTTGCAACCGATCACGCCGAAGCTGGTGCAGGCCAAGAACCTGCTTCATGCCACCGCGTGGGTCGCCAGCCGTGGGCCCGACCAGCTGAGCGGCGAGTGTCGGTGTGATACCACGGTTCGCCAAGTGGGCCAGGACTGACTGGGTCACCGCTGGCGACAGGTATACCGCCTGTGAACCACGGCGTCGACCAGTCTGGGTGTCGAGTGCCTGTCGAAGAGCCTGGCCACGCGGACCCCACAGTGGAATCGCCTCCGCGAATGCTTCGACATTGTCGCTACCGGTGACCCTGACCTCGTAACACAACCGTTTGCCCTGGACTCGACGCCCTTTGATGATGCTCGGGCGCTGGCCGGTAGGGTCGTACTTCCGGACCGAGCTGGTGATTCCACACCGGAGGAGCAGCCAGTGCAGCTGGTGCGCTAATTGTACGGATGTCGTACCGTACCCGACGCGGACCGCACCCGTCTGCTCCTTGCTCACCCAGCCATCCGTCTCGAAGAGACCGAAAAGCAGATTCCCTACGACCTCCCGCGAAATCTCGGGGTGCATGAATCCGACCGGAATCGTCTTTTCCCACGCGAGCTTGCCATAGATATCAGCTTCTCGGCACAGCGCGAGTAGCTCATTACGTTCACCGATGCGATGGGAGAATGAAATGGCCAGCTTGTCGTCGTGCCTATGGGTGTCACAGCCAAGGCTAGCGGCGATACGGGACGCATCGGCCTTCAACGACTCCTGCACGTTGATGAACTGAAGCGGAGTTTTTCCACCGACGTAACCGTCACCAATCAGGTAGCCCAGCATGCGGGCGTGTTCGGGCGAGTATGGCTCGTGGTCGCCGAAGCCGAGGAACTGTCGCGGCTGCGCTACCCGATCGCCCATCTTCAGTTCGCCGGCGAGAGCCCAACCCCGATCGGTGAGCACCTTGTGGTCGGGCGTCGCCCATAGCGCTGCGCCGCCGCGCAGGCGGATCCCGATGACGTCCTGCTCGCCCTGGTCGAACCAGGAAACGACAGGGCGGACGTGCAGACTCCCGTCCTTGGCCGCAGCAACCACAGAAACGGCGAGTCGTCCGTCGACGATCTCTTCGATCCGGTGAGTGCGGCCGGTCGTCGGGTCGAATACCGTCGTGCCTTCGGCCAGACATTTGTTCTTGACGACCTTTACCCGAGTGCGGTTGCCGACCACATCGGTGCCATCCTTGAGGCTCTCGATGCGGCGGACGTCCAGTCGGACGGAAGAATAGAATTTGAGAGCGCGCCCACCAGTCGTTGTTTCGGGACTTCCGAACATAATACCTATTTTTTCCCGCAGCTGGTTGATGAAGATCGCGGTCGTGCCGGAATGGTTGAGCGCACCGGTAATCTTCCGCAGTGCCTGGCTCATCAACCGCGCCTGGAGACCGACGTGACTGTCGCCCATCTCCCCCTCGATCTCGGCGCGCGGCACGAGCGCGGCCACGGAGTCGATGACGATGAGGTCCAGCGCTCCCGAGCGAACCAGCATGTCCGCGATCTCCAGTGCCTGCTCACCCGTATCGGGCTGGGAGACCAGGAGGGCATCGGTGTCGACTCCGAGCGCCCGCGCGTAGTCAGGGTCGAGCGCGTGCTCGGCGTCGATGAACGCCGCGATGCCGCCGGCCGCCTGGGCGTTGGCGATCGCGTGCAGCGCGAGGCTCGTCTTCCCGCTCGCCTCCGGTCCGTATATCTCCACGATCCGGCCACGGGGCAGGCCACCGACGCCGAGCGCCACGTCGAGCGCGATCGACCCGGTCGGGATCACCGACATCGGGACCGTCGGCCGCTCCCCGAGCCGCATCACCGATCCCTTGCCGAACTGCTTCTCTATCTGCGAGAGCGCGAGGTCCAGTGCCTTCTCGCGATCAGGCCCTGCTGCCATTGCTGCCACCCCTACGTTCGCCGTCTTCGTGGGCGTCTTCCCGGATGAGCTCTTCGTCACGCGGACACGCTAGGCGCTAGGTCCGACAGAAAACAGCCGCCAGGCCGCAGCCTGTGGACAAGTCCCAGCCCTGTGGACAATACCCGTACACCTGTACGAGGGCGTGCCGACACGCCGACAAAATTCAACGAAGCCGAGGCGGGATCCGTTCGGGGTACGCGGCGACCACGGCCCGCCACACGACGACGGTCTCCTCGCCCTCGCGCAGCGCCTGGACGATGGTCCGGCCGCCGAGCTGCGTCAGTACCTGGTCGGCGGCCACGCTCCGGGCGTAGCCGGTTCCGAACGCGAGCTCCAGCCGCTCCCAGAAGTCGGTCAACCGCACGGAACCACCCTCCGTTTCAACCTGCCGTCGATCACACGGCAGAGATCGCACGGTCACACCGTAGCTGGCACAACCGGGAGGGGACGCAAGGCCAGCGCCACGAGCGGCACGGTGGTGATCGCGGCGATGAGCGTCAGGGTCGGGTACCCGGCGGTCTCCACCACGATCCCCGACAACGCTCCACCGATCGCCCCGGCCAATCCCATGACGAGGTCGGACAGTCCCTGGGCGCCGGGGCGGGAGTCGACGGGCACGGAGTCGGTCAGCAGCGTCGAGCCGGCCACCATCGTGCTCGACCAGCCGAGTCCGAGCAGGGTCAGCCCGATCGAAAGGCGGACCGTGTCGTAGCCCGCGGTGCCGGCTACCGCACACGCGGTCAGCAGCAGCGTGATGCCGCCCAGGATCACCGGCCGGCGGCCGAGCTTGTCGGTGAGCACTCCGACGACCGGTGCGAGCGCGTACATCCCGGCGATGTGCAGGCTCAACACGACGCCCACGATCCGCAGCGTGTCGTGTGCGTTGTGGACCTCGCCGATGTGTACCGGGGTCATCGCCATCACCGCGACCATCACCAGGTGGCCCATTGCCACGGCGGCGATGCCCAGCCGGGCGCCGGGTAGCGCCGCGACCACGCGCAGGGCCGCCCGCATGCCGGACCGGTCTTTCACTCGCGGCTGCGGGGCTCGCTCCGCTCGCTCCTCGCGCTCGCCGGACCGCACGGCGGACGCCGGCGGCGGCGCGACGGAACGGGCCAGCAGCAGCGGATCGGGCCGCAGGAGCAGCACGAGCACGACGGCCGCCAAGAGAAACGCCGCGGTGCTGAACACGAACGGACCGGACAGCTCCGGCAGCCCGCGCGGCACGACAACCGCGTCGGCGATGGCGGTCAGGTTCGGCCCGGCGACCGCCCCGATCGTGGTGGCCCAGACGATGAGCGAGAGCTGGCGGCCGCGGCGGGACGGCTCGGCGAGGTCGACGGCCGTGTACCTGGCCTGCAGGTTGGCCGTTGTCCCGCCGCCGAAGAAGAACATGCCGACCATCAGCAGCGCCGCCGACTCGTTGACCGCGCCGACAACCGAGAGCGCCGCGCCCGCCGCACCGGCGACATACGCCAGCACGAGGCCAGGTCGCCGTCCGCGGGCCTGCATCAGCCGGGTCACGGGTACCGCGAGCAGCGCACCGCCCACGAGCGCCGAGGTGGACGCGAGGCCGGAGATCGCGGTACCGCCGATCCGGGCGGCGAGCAGAGCGCCGACTGTGATGCCGATGGCCACTCCGACGCCACCGAGGATCTGCGTACCGAACAGGAGCGAGACGGTACGCCGCTGGACGCCGGAGACATCCGACGAGGGCGGCGCGGTAAGGGGTGGGGCCGCTGTCACCGCCCTATCGTGTCATCCTGGGCCGGTGCTGTTCGAGCGGCGGTTGCGGGATGGCCTCGCCGACGGCTCGGTGACCGTGGCCTTCCGGCGCTGGCGCCGCGTGCAGGTGGTCGCGGGACACCGGTACCGCACGGGGTCTTCGATGGTCGAGGTCGTCTCGGTCGACGTGGTCGATCCGGCGCGCATCACCGACGCGGACGCCCGGCGGGCCGGCTTCGCGAGCGCCACCGAGGCAGTGGCCGACCTGCGCGGCGATCCCGACATCCCGACCTACCGGGTGACGTTCCGCCCATCGGACGCGCCGGACCCCCGCGCGACCCTGGCGGCACGCGGCGAGCTGAACGAGGACGAGATCGGGATGCTCGACCAAAGATTGTCCACAATAGACAAAGACACGTTGAAGGCGATCGCCGACCATCCCGCCACGAGAGCCGGAGACCTGGCAAAGGCGCAGGACAGGGACCGGGCCACGTTCAAGGCGAACGTACGCAAGCTGAAGGAGCTGGGTCTGACGCTCAGTCTCCCGGTTGGCTACCGGTTGTCGCCGCGCGGCGAGGCGTACCTGCGAGCTACAGGCCGAGGCTCCGCCCCACGATCTCCTTCATGATCTCTGTCGTGCCGCCGTAGATGGTCTGCACCCGGCTGTTCAACCACGCCTTCGCGACCGGGTACTCGAGCATGTAGCCGTACCCACCGTGCAGCTGGACGCACCGGTCGGCGACCTTGTTCTGCAGCTCGGTGGTCCACCACTTGGCCTTCGCCGCGTCCGCGATCGTCAGCCGGCCTTCGTTGAACTCGGTGACGCAGTGGTTGAGGAACGTGCGGGCGATCGTCACCTCGGTATCCAGCTCGGCGAGCAGGAACCGGTTGGCCTGGAACTTGCCGATAGGCCGGCCGAAGGCCTGGCGCGTCTGGGCGTACTCCAGCGTCATGGCCAGAATCCGCTCCGAAGCGGCGACCGCGGCGACCGCGATCCCGAGCCGCTCGCGGGGCAGGTTGGCCATCAGGTGGTAGAAGCCGTGGTTCTCGGTGCCGACGAGGTTGTCCAAGGGCACCCGGCAGTCGTCGAAGAACAGCTCGGCCGTGTCGTTGGCCTTGAGCCCGACCTTGTCCAGGCGCCGGCCGCGGGTGAAGCCAGGCATGCCGCGCTCGACGGCGATCAGGCTGACCCCGTGCGCCCCCTCGTCCGGCGCGGTCTTGGCGACCACCACCACGAGGTCGGCGTGTTCGCCGTTGGTGATAAATGTCTTCTGTCCATTGAGGACATACGCATCGCCGTCGCGGACCGCGTTCGTGCGTACCCCGGCCAGATCCGACCCGGCACCGGGCTCGCTCATCGCGATCGCGGTAATCATCTCGCCGGAGCAGAACCGGGGCAGCCATCGCTGCCGCTGCTCCTCGGTGGTCAGCTCGGTGAGGTAGGGGGCGACCACGTCGTTGTGCAGGCCGAAGCCCAGCCCCGACGCGCCCGCCCCCACGATCTCCTCCACGAGCACCGCGTTGAAGCGGAAGTCGCTCTGACCTCCGCCGCCGTACTTCTCGTCGATGTCCATGCCGAGAAGGCCGGCCTGGCCCGCCTTGCGCCAGACGGCGCGGTCGACGATGCCGGCCTTCTCCCAGTCTTCGTGGTACGGCATGACCTCGCGCTTCAGGAAGTCCCGGCAGAGCGCGCGGAACTCCTCGTGCACGGGTTCGTAGAGGTGCTGCTCCATGAGCAGAACACTAGATCTCGTTGAAGATCTCGTACACCTGCGCCGGGGCGTCGATCACCTCGGCGGCGGGCGGTTCGGTGATGGACACCGGCTCGCCCCACTTGGTGAACGTCATCGACAGCTCGTCCTTGCCCGGGTCCATGGTCAGCTTCAGCGAGGTCAGCCGACCCTGAGCGTCGACGGTCGCCTCGAACGGCACCGACTTGGCCTTGTCGGCCAGCGTCTTCAGGTGGTCGTCGTCGACGATCATCGAGTTGGAAACCTTGGTCAGATCGACCGTACCGGTGTACTTGCCGCCGCCGGCGTCGGTCACGTCCACGATGCCGTCGAAGACCTTGGCGACGGCGACCGGACCCTCCAGCTCACTGAAACTCTTGTCCGCGGTGGCGGATATCTTCGTCGCGTCGAGCTTCATGAACTTGTCCGGCATCCCGGGGATGCCAGCGATCTTGAAGAAGCGGTTGGTACCGATGATCCGGTAGTCGAACGTGAACTTCGTCCCCTCGATGGATTGCTCGAACGACAGCGACCGGGACTTGGTCGCCGGGTCCGAGGCACCGCCGGCGTCCGTGTCACCGCTCTCGGGGTCCTTGATCGTGATCGTGTACGTGAAACTCGCCGTGTCGAAGTGCCGGCCCGTCGCGGCCAGCACCATCTTGGGATCGGATGCCGCACTCGTTGCGGGTGCGGTCGTAGTGCCCCCCGTGCCGGGATTCTGCGTCTGGCACCCGGCGGCAACCAGGCCCAGCGACGCGAGCAGCACGACTGAAGCGAACCTCGTTCGTGTCATGCAGGGCATCGTAGGGGTCACTGCAAAGCGGCGGCGGCCACAGTCAGATCGGTGACGAGACCGTTATACGCCTCTTCACGATCGTCCGCTCGAAGGACGGCCGACGGGTGGATCGTCGCCAATATCCGCGTATCGCGCCACGGCATTATCTCACCGCGTTGCCGAGTCACCCGGAACGACGGACCGATCAGCGCCTTGGCCGCGGTCGCGCCGAGCGCTACGACAATCTCCGGGCGCAGCAACGAGAACTCCGCGTCAAGCCACGGGCGGCACGCCTCGATCTCGACGCGCTCCGGCGTCTGGTGGATGCGCCGCTTGCCCGGCCCGGTGGACTTGAACTTGAAGTGCTTGACGACGTTGGTGACGTACGCCCCAGCCCGGTCGAGCCCAGCGTCCACAATGGCCCGATCCAACACCTTGCCGGCGGGGCCGACGAACGGCAGACCGCGGCGGTCCTCGATGTCTCCCGGCTGCTCCCCGATCAGCACCACCCGCGCGTCCGGCGGACCCGCGCCGAAGACCGTCTGCGTGGCGTTCTTGTACAGGTCACAACCGCGGCAACCGGCCGCCGCCGCGCGAAGCTCGTCGATGGTGGACGTCGCCGGCACGAAAGGAGAAGCCACTCGATCGAGCCTACGCGGCGAACCCATGGGTCGGCACGCCGAGAGCGGCCCGCGCGACCGCGTCGGCCAACGGCCGGACCTCCCGCAGACCCAGGGTGCTGGTCGTGATGCGGATCGCCGGTGGCGCACTCAACCGGTAGAGCGAGCCCGGCGCAACCGCGTACCCGGCCTCCCGTAGCCCGGCCACCGCGGAGGTCTCGTCGCCGACGGGCACCCACACGTTGATGCCGGTGCGCCCCCGGGCGGTGAGCCCGCGGTCGCGCAGCGCGTGCAGCAGCGCCGAGCGGCGCTCGTCGTAGCGCAGGCCCACCCGGGACACGGCGGCGGCAACGGCGTCGTCCCGCCACAGCTCGATGACGAGCCGCTGCAGCAGAGTGGACACCCATCCGGTGCCGAGCCGCATCCGACCGACGACGCGGGCGATGGTGGCGTCGTCGCCGGCGAGCGCCGCGACGCGCAGGTCCGGGCCATACGGCTTGGAGACGGACCGCAGGAACGCCCAGGACCGCGTGGCACCGGCCAGGCAGTGCAACTCCACGTCCGCCAGCTCGCCCGCGTGGTCGTCCTCGACGACCAGCACATCGGGATGGCCGCGCAGTTCCCGGCGGAGGGCAGCGGCCCGGGATCGGGTGACCGACGCGCCCGTGGGGTTGTGCGCGCGGGTCGTGACGACGGCCGCCCGCGCCCCGGTGGCCAGTGCGGCACGCAGACCCTGCGGGGTCGGTCCGTCGTCGTCGACCGGCACGCCCACCGGTTCGAGTCCCAGCGCGGCCACGAGGTCGAGCAGATTGGCCCAGCTCGGATCCTCCACCGCCACCCGGTCGCCTGGGCGCAGATGCGCGGTGAGCAGGCGCTCGATGCCGTCCAGCGCGCCGCCGGTCACGGTCAGCTCCGCGTCGCGCACCGGCACGCCGTCGGCGCCGAGCCGCTGCCGCGCCAGCGCCACCAGTTCGGGCAAAGCACCCGCCTCGGCATAGCGCGCGGGTCGCGGCGCGGTCGCCGCCAAGCGGCGCAGAGCTCCGCCGAGGTCGGGCAACAGGCGCGCGTCCGGCTCACCGGTCGACAGATCACGAACATCCGGGGGTACGGTGGTCCGCCTGCCGGTCCGCGATCCTGCCACGGGCGGCCGGGCCCGCACGCGGGTGCCGTTGCGCCCCGCGGTCTCCACCACTCCGCGCTGGCGCAGTGCCTGGTACGCCTTTGCCACCGTCGCCGGGCTGACCCCCAGCCGGTCGGCCAGCCCGCGCACCGGTGGCAGCGCCGCGCCGGCCGGCAACGCGCCGCTGCGCACGCCCGCCTCCACGCTGGCCGAGATGCGGGCGGCGCTGCTGCCGGAAATTTGATACTGTACTGGCACAGTCTGAAGATTGTACTAGCACAGAGGCGGGGTGCGCCATGGCCGACACGTTTCCGGCAACCGACCGGACCACGGCGACGCGGCTGCGGGAGCGGGTCAACTACGACCGAGCCGCGGCCCACGCGATCCTCGACGAGGCGTATCACTGCCATCTGGGGTTCACAGTGGACGGTGAGCCACGGGTGCTGCCGACGCTGCACGTCCGGATCGGCGACATGGTGTACCTGCATGGATCCACCGGCAGCCGCCCGCTGTTGGCCGCCCGGACCGCCGACGGGCTGTCCGTCTGCCTGACGGTCACATTGATCGACGGCTTGGTGCTGGCCCGGTCGCAGTTCCACCACAGTGCCAACTACCGGTCGGTGGTCGTGCACGGCCGGGCCCACCTGGTGACCGACGAGAGCGAGAAGCGACGGCTGATGAACGCACTGATCGACAAGGCCAGTCCCGGGCGCTCCGCCGTTACCCGGCCGCCGACCCGCAGGGAACTCGCCGAGACGTCGGTGCTGGCGCTGCCGCTGCGGGAGGTGTCGGTCAAGGTCCGGTCGGGCGGGGTGATCGACGAACCGGAGGACTACGACCTGCCGTGCTGGGCGGGCGTCGTACCGCTGAAGCTCGTTGCCGGCGAGCCGGAGCCGGACGCCTACCTGTCGGTGCCCGGTCGCCAGCGGGCGGCCAGCTCCCCCGGCATCGGTGGCGGTCCCGGCAGCTCGGTTCCCGGCTGACTCAAGGCGTCGAGCACCAGCGTCAGGTAGCGGTGCCGAAGTTGACCGGTCCGCCGCTCGTCCCCCAGCCGCACCGCGGCGATCTGCTCGAGGACGAGACCGATGTCGGCTACCTCGACGTCGGGGCGTAGCGCCTTCGCCTTCCGCACCCGCTTCACCAGCTCCTGGTTGAGCTCGTCGGCGCGCTGGGCGTCCCGGAACAGCTGCTCGCTCGGCGTGAACGTACCGGCCAGCGCCACGGTCAGCGAGGTCGAGCCGGCGTCGACGACCCGCCGCATGAAGGTCGCGAACGCGTCCCAGGCGTCGCCACCGCCTTTCATATCATCGAGTGCCGCTTGGACTGCCGCGGTATAGGCAGCAAGCCCGTCCGAGCACAGCTTGCGTAGCAGCTCCTCCTTGCTGGGATAGCGGCGGTACAGGGCACTGATGCCCACCCCGGCCCGCTCGGCCACGGCCGCGATCGGCGCGCCCGGATCGGCCAGGAACACGGCACGCGCGGCGGCCAGGATCGCGTCGTCGTTGCGGGCGGCCTGAGCCTTCCGTCCGCTCAGCTTTGCCTCGGTCACAAAATTCAGCGTACACCCTCTTGGAACGAACGGTTCCGTTCTGCTAATCTAGAGGAACAGAACGATCCGTTCCGTTCGAGGGAGACACAAGATGAAGCGCCAGTGGCTCGGCCTCCTCGCGATCCTCGCCGCGATCCTGATGAACCTGCTCGACTCCACGATCGTCAACGTCGCCGCCCCGTCGATCCGGGCGGAGCTGGGCGGTTCGTACACCGGCCTGCAGTGGATCGCCGCGGGCTACACGCTCGCCATGGCGGTTGGCCTGCTGACGGGTGGGCGGCTCGGCGACCTGTACGGCCGGCGGCGGATGCTGCTGATCGGCGTGGTCGGCTTCGTGGTCATGTCGGTGGCCTGCGCGGTGGCCCCGTCGATCGGAGTCCTGATCGTCGCGCGGGTGCTGCAGGGCCTGTTCGGCGCGGTCATGATCCCGCAGGGCTTCGGGTTGATCCGGGACGTGTTCCCGGGACCGCAGATGGCCAAGGCGTTCGCCGCGCTCGGACCGATCATCGGACTGTCCACGATCCTCGGCCCGATCGTCGCGGGGCTTCTGGTCGACGCCGACCTGTTCGGTACGGGATGGCGGATGATCTTTGCGATCAACGTACCGCTCGGCGCGTTCTCGATCATCGCGGGCCGGATCGTGCTGCCGGCCGGTGTGTCCGCCAGCAGGCCGGCACGCCTGGACTCGACCGGCATCGTGCTCGCCGGCGTCGCGATGTTCCTGGTGGTCTTCCCGCTGGTCCAGGGTCGTGAGCTGGGCTGGCCGGCCTGGTCGCTGGTGATGCTGGTGGCCGCGATCCCGGCCGTCGGGGCGTTCGTTGCCCACCAGCTGCGCCGCCAGCGGCGCGGTGCGACGACCCTGGTCGAGCTGAGCGTCTTCGCCAAGCGGTCGTACACGTCCGGTGTCGTGTTCGTGGTCGTGTTCTTCGGCGCGATCGTCGGCCTGACCCTGGCCGTCGGCCTGTTCCTGCAGCTGGGCCTCGGCTTCAGCCCGACCCGGGCCAGCCTGACGATGGCCGGGTGGGCACTGGGTGCCTTCCTCGGCTCCGGCGCCAGCGCCGCGATGATGGCCAAGCTCGGCCGCCAGATGCTCCACATCGGACTGTCCATCATGGTCGTTGGCGGTCTGCTCATGCTGCTCGTGCTGACGACCGCCGGTACCGGTGTCGGCTCGTGGCACCTCGTCGCACCGCTGCTGGTCTTCGGCCTGGGCATGGGCATGATCTTCGTACCGCTCTTCGACATCATCATGGGCGACATCTCCGACCGCGAGGTCGGCTCCGCCTCGGGTCTGCTGGAGGCCATCCAGCAGATGGGCGCCTCGCTCGGCGTCGCGGTACTGGGCACGATCTTCTTCAGCATCGCCGGCCCGTCGTCGGCGTCCGGTCTGCTCGACCGGGCGGCCGCTACCGACGCCGCCGCGGTCGTGACGGCCCTGACGGTCGTGCTGACGGCGGTCGCCTTCGGCCTCGGGTTCCTGCTACCCCGCAAGGCCCGCGGCCACGCTCCGGCCGAGTCCACTGTGGAGACTCCCGAGCTGGCGCTCGCCGCCGCCTGAATTTCTCTCCGCTCGACAGACGGGCGGGCACCCTCCGCGGGTGCCCGCCCGTTCGGCTCAGTTGACCCGGCAGGTGATCGGACTCGGTACCGCGTTCGCGGTCGTCACGGTCCCCTGGATGCCTGCGGTGACCGTCTGCCCCGGCTGGATCGTCCTGGTCCAGTCGACGTTGCGCGCGGTGATGTTCTGCCCGGACTGGGTTATCTGGGCACCCCATGCGTTGTAGATCGACTGGTTCCCGGTGTACGTCCAGGTAGCCGTCCAACCGTTGGTGATGGCGGTGGTGCCGTTGTTGCGTACGACCACGTTGGCCTGGAAGTTGCCGGGCCACGTGTTGGTGATCGTGTAGGTGACGCCGCAGCCGCCCGGCGGTGGAGGGCTCGAGGTCGGTGGCGGAGACGACGTGGGTGGCGGAGAGGACGTCGGCGGCGGGCTCGTGCTGCCGTTGAGCGCGGCGACCAGCGGCGGGTACCACTTGTCGGAGATCTTCTTGATACCGGTGGTGTTGTTCGGGTGTACGCCGTCCGTGGTGTCGGCGCTGGTACTGAACCCGGTCCACTGGTCGACCACGGTGATCGGCGACTGCGCGGTCGTCTTGCCGGCCGCCCAACCCGGTATCGCGTTGTTGAGGTTGATGACCCGCTGCCCGCAGTCCGGACAGTTGCTCGGGTTCATCGGGATGATCTTCGCGACCAGAATCTTCATGTTCGGGTTGCTCGCCCGCATCTGGTCGACGAGCCGGCTGAAGGCCGCGGTGATCGTGGCCGGCGAGATGTTGTTCCACACGTCGTTGGTGCCGAAGTGCATCACCACGATGTCCGGCAGGGTGGCCGCCAGCCAGCCGACGAGCTGATTCTGGTTGGCGACGTTCGTAGCCAGGAACCCGCCGTGGCCCTCGTTCTCGCCGTCGTACGGGAACCCGCAACCCTGTGGTGGCAGCGTGCCCACGAAGTCGATGTTGGTGAACCCGGTGGTCGTCAACCGCTGCCAGAGCAGGGCCCGCCAGCAGCCGGGTGAGCCGGTGATCGAGTCACCGAGCGCCATGATTCTTACCGGGGCGGCTGCCGCGGCCGGGCGGGTGGTGGCATCGATGCCAACGACCACCGCCGCGGCGGCGAGGACCGCCACGAGGGCGCCGTACAGCGTCCTTTTCGACACGGTTCGTCTCCAGTCTCTCCCGAGAGATCAGCTGGTTCGACGAACCCGGCTCCGCGGTGATTGAAGCATGCGAATCGAACGCCGGTAAAGCGGCCTCAGACCCGCTCGACCACCAGGTCGGTGCGGCCGAGCTCACGCACGATCTGGTTGACGATGCGGATGTCGTCGGCCACCGGGCGGGCCGGCCGGCGATCGTTGCGGCCGTCCCGGCGTACCACGAAGAAGTGGACCGCGGCGCGGACCCGGGCCCGATCGGCGGCGCTGGCCCTGGTGGTGTCGACGACCAGCTTGCGCAGGACCTCGGCGATGCGCTCGGCGAGGCCGATGTCGACAACCTGGCCCGCGCGCAGGGTCGCCAGCCGGCCGTCGATCTGCCTGATCAGGACGTCTGAGTCGTGTCGCAGTCCCCGCATGCGGCGAACTTACTCGATTACCCGTAATTCCGGCAAGTGACGCTTCACGTCCATATCACTAGTCACAGGAGTTCGAGACTGTCGTACGCGGCGGGCAGGATGGACGGCATGACGGAGTTCGGAGCAGCGACGAGCGCGTGGTTCGACGCCGCGTTCGCGGCACCGACGCCGGCTCAGGTCGGCGCCTGGCGGGCGGTCAGCGCGGGTCGGCACGCGCTAGTCGTCGCGCCGACCGGCTCGGGCAAGACGCTGGCGGCTTTCCTCTGGTCGCTGGACCGGCTGGCCACCCAGCCGAAGCCGGCCGAGGCGACCAAGCGCTGCCGGGTGCTCTATGTCAGCCCGCTCAAGGCGCTCGCGGTCGATGTCGAGCGCAACCTGCGTGCCCCGCTCGCGGGCATCCGGCACGCCGCGGCCCGGCTCGGCCTGACCCCGCCGGACATCACGGTCGGGATGCGCACCGGGGACACCCCGGCCGAGGAGCGCCGGGCTTTCGGGCGGACGCCGCCGGACATCCTCATCACCACGCCCGAGTCGCTGTTCCTGCTGTTGACGTCCAGCGCGCGGGAGTCGTTGCGCGGCATCGAGACGGTGATCGTGGACGAGGTCCACGCCGTGTGCGCCACGAAGCGTGGGGCGCATCTGGCGGTCTCGCTCGAGCGGCTCGACGCCCTGCTGCCCAAGCCGGCGCAGCGGATCGGGCTGTCCGCGACCGTGCGCCCGATCGACGAGACCGCTCGATTCCTCGGCGGTGTCCAGCCGGTCGAGATCGTGCAGCCGCCCGCGGCCAAGACGATCGAGGTCGCGGTCCAGGTGCCGGTCGAGGACATGACCGCGCTGTCGCAGGACCCGATGACGGACGACTCGCGCAGCGCGTCGATCTGGCCGGCCGTCGAGGAACGGGTGCTCGACCTCATCGAGGCACACCGGTCCACGATCGTGTTCACCAACGCCCGGCGGGGCGCGGAGCGGTTGTGCGCCCGGCTCAACGAGCTGTCCGCCGAGCGCCAGGCCAGGCCGCTGGACGACGACCGGGATCACCTGCCCGCCCAGGTGATGGCGCAGGCCGGCGCGACTCGCGGCGCGGCGCCGCTGGTGGCCCGTGCGCACCACGGCTCAGTGTCCAAAGAGGAGCGCAAGCACATCGAGGAGGCGCTCAAGTCCGGGCAGCTGCCCGCCGTCGAGGCCACGTCGAGCCTGGAGCTGGGCATCGACATGGGCGCGGTCGACCTCGTCGTGCAGATCGAGGCGCCGCCGACGGTCGCGGCCGGGCTGCAGCGCATCGGGCGGGCCGGGCACCACGTGGGTGCGGTGTCCAGCGGTGTGGTCTTCCCGAAGCACCGCGGCGACCTGCTGTCCTGCGCGGTCGTCGCGCAGCGGATGACCGAGGGGCAGATCGAGGAGCTGCGCTGCCCGCGCAACCCGCTCGACGTGCTGGCCCAACAGATCATCGCGATGGTGGCCCTCGACCAGTGGCGGGTCGCGGACGTCGGCGCGCTCGTGCGGCGCGCGGCACCCTTCACCGAGCTGCCCGAATCCGCGCTGTACGCGGTGCTCGACATGCTCTCCGGGCGGTATCCGTCGACCGCCTTCGCCGAGCTGCGCCCCCGCCTGGTCTGGGACCGCGCGACCGACCAGCTCACCGCCCGGCCGGGCGCGCAGCGCCTGGCCGTCACCAGCGGCGGCACGATCCCCGACCGCGGGCTGTTCGGCGTGTTCCTCGCCGGCAGCGCACGGCCCGTGCGGGTTGGCGAGCTGGACGAGGAGATGGTGTACGAGTCGCGCGTCGGGGACGTCTTCCTGCTTGGATCCACGTCCTGGCGGATCGAGGACATCACGCCGGATCGGGTGCTGGTCTCCCCCGCCCCGGGCCAGGCCGCGCGGATGCCGTTCTGGAAGGGCGATGCTCCGGGCCGCCCGGTCGAGCTTGGGCGGGCGATCGGGACGCGGCTGCGGAGTCTCACCCGGCTCGGCGAGGAGGCCGCCGCGGCCCAGTTGCGCGCCGGAGGGCTGGACGAGTGGGCTACCGGCAACCTGCTGGCATACCTGCGCGAGCAGCGGGAAGCCACCCGGCAGCTGCCCGACGACCGGACCGTTCTCGTGGAACGGTTCCGGGACGAGCTGGGCGACTGGCGGCTGACCGTCCACTGTGTCCTCGGCGCCCGGGTCAACGGCGCCTGGGCACTGGCGGTAGGGCAACGGCTGCGCGAGCGGTACGGCATCGACGGTCAGGTCGTGCCGTCCGACGACGGCATCGTGGTCCGGCTGCCGGACATGGTGGACGAGGCGCCCGGTGCCGACCTCGTCGCGTTCGACCCCGACGAGATAGCGTCCATTGTGGAGGAATCCGTCGGCGGCTCGGCCATGTTCGCCGCCCGGTTCCGCGAGTGCGCGGCTCGGGCGCTGCTGCTGCCGCGCCGCGACCCGAGGCGCCGGCAACCGCTGTGGCAGCAGCGGCAGCGGGCCGCCCAGCTGCTCGAGGTGGCCCGGGAGTTCGCGGACTTCCCGATCACCCTGGAGGCGGCGCGGGAGTGCCTGCAGGACGTGTTCGACCTGCCCGGCCTCACCGACCTGATGCGGGACATCGCCACCCGGCGGATCCGCCTCGTGGAGGTGGAGACGCCCCGACCGTCGCCGTTCGCCAGGTCGCTGCTGTTCGGGTACGTGGGTGCGTTCCTCTACGAGGGCGACGCTCCGCTCGCCGAACGGCGGGCCGCCGCCCTCGCCCTGGACTCCACACTGCTCGGCGAGCTGCTCGGCCGCGTCGAGCTGCGGGAGCTGCTCGATCCGGCTGTCGTCAGCGAGACCGAGCGGCGGCTGCAGTGGCTGACCGAGGACCGGCAGCCCCGCGATGCCGAGGACGTGGTCGAGCTGCTGCGCCAGGTCGGCGATCTGTCCGAAGTGGAGGCTGTGGGCAGGGGCGCCCAACCCGAGTGGTTGGCCGAGCTGGTCACGACGAAGCGGGCGATCACCGTACGCATCGCGGGCGAACAGCGCTGGATCGGCATCGAGGACGCCGGGCGGATGCGCGACGCCCTCGGCGTGGCGCTGCCGGTCGGCGTCCCGCACGCGTTCCTCGACGCCGGCCCCGATCCGCTGGCCGATCTCGTCGGGCGGTACGCACGCACCCATGCTCCGTTCACTGCCGCCGCCGCGGCGGCCCGGTTCGGTCTCGGCGTCTTCGTCGTCGAGCAGGCGCTGAAACGGCTCGCCTCGGCCGGACGGGTCACGGCAGGGGAGTTCACGCCCGGCGGGGCCGGGACCGAGTGGTGCGACGCCGAGGTGCTCCGCGTGCTGCGGCGACGCTCGCTGGCCGCCCTGCGCCGCGAGATCGAGCCGGTCCCGCCTCGGGCACTGGCCCTGTTCCTGCCCCGGTGGCAGCACGTGGGCGGGTCGGCCCGGGGCATCGAGGCGGTCGCCGCCGCCGTCGAGCAGCTGCAGGGTGCACCGGTGCCGGCATCGGCGCTGGAGCGGTTGGTCCTGCCGGCTCGGGTCGCCGACTACACACCGTCCTATTTGGACGAACTGTGCGCCAGCGGCGAGGTGCTGTGGGCCGGGGCGGGCTCGGTACCGGGGGGTGACGGCTGGATCGCGCTGGCGTATGCCGACTCCGCGCCGCTGCTGCTGCCCCCGCCGGACGAGGCCGTGGCGCTGACCCCGTTGCACGAGAACGTGCTGGCCGCCCTGGACGACGGGCAGGCGCTGTTCTTCCGGTCGCTGTCCGACCGGCTGGGCGGACCGGACGACAAGGACCTCGTCGCCGCGCTGTGGGATCTGGTCTGGGCCGGCTGGCTCACCAACGACACGCTCGCACCGGTCCGGGCGCTGCTGTCCGGCGGCTCCGGGGCACACCGCTCCCGGCCGACGCCGGCCCGATCGCGGTACCGGAGACCGGGCCGCATCGCGCTGCCGTCCCGCACCGGGCCACCCACGGTTGCCGGCCGGTGGTCCCGGCTCCCCGAGCGGGTCACCGACCCGACTCGGCGCGCCACCGCGGTCGCGGACGTGCTGCTGGAGCGGCACGGAGTGGTGACCCGAGGGGCCGTAGCGACGGAGGGCGTGACGGGCGGGTTCGCCGCGGTCTACCCGGTGCTCGCCGGGCTGGAGGAGCGGGGTGCCGCCCGGCGGGGGTACTTCGTGGAGGGGCTGGGTGCGGCCCAGTTCGCGGTACCGGGGGCGGTGGACCGGTTGCGGTCGCTGGCCGCGGACGGGCCACGCAGCCCAGGTGCCCTGGTGCTGGCCGCGACCGACCCGGCGAATCCGTACGGTGCGGCGCTGCCGTGGCCGGAGCGCGTCGTCGACTCCAGTGAGGGAGAAGTGGCAACCGGTCACCGGGCCGGGCGCAAGGCCGGGGCGCTGGTCGTCAGCGTCGGCGGAGATCTCGTGCTGTACGTCGAGCGCGGCGGCCGGACCTTACTGTCCTATGTGGACGACGAGGAGGCGTTGGCCAGTGCCGCCAAGGCGCTCGCGGACGCGGTGCACGCCGGCGCGCTCGGGGCATTGTCGGTGGAACGCGCCGACGGCTCGGCGGTCCACGGCTCGCCGTTGGCCTCCGCGCTGACCGCGGCCGGGTTCCGACCCACCCCGCGCGGGCTACGACTGCGCGGCTAGGCGCGGCCGGCGATCGTTTCGCCATGAGGGAGACACGCGCGAACGGGCTCCTCCGTGGCAGGGTGGAGCCCATGCGTCTGGTTGTCTTCACCGAACCTCAGCTCGGTGCCTCGTATGCGGATCAGCTCCGGATGGCCCAGCACGCCGAAGAACTCGGCTTCGACGGGTTCTTCCGCTCGGACCACTACCTCACGATGGGGAACGCGCCCGGGCTGCCCGGCCCAACCGACTCCTGGGCGACGCTGGCGGCGCTGGCCGTGCAGACCTCGCGGATCCGGCTCGGGACGCTGGTCAC
>DASRII010000090.1:0-9401 GCA_035650075.1 Micromonosporaceae bacterium
CACCAGTCGTCGTTGACGTGCTCAAACGCTTTCCGGCGGCACCGGGTGGCGGCGGACGGGTTGGTGAGTTGATCCGCATGCTGGACGCTGCCCTTCGTCACAGACCGCGCTGAGGGGCTGGGTATCGGACGGGCGCGCCACTGATGGCGTTTGAGCCCGCAGACAGCCCTTCATGGCCTTGGGTACGAGATCGGAGAGGAACGCGTGGCTTGCGGCCGACTGGGACTCAGCGTGACGCGCGGGCCGGATGGGAGCCGCGGTGATGGACGTGCCGGTGTGGGTGTGGAGTCTCACGGTCCTAGGGATCGTCGGACTACTGGTGTTCGACTTCTTCTTTCACGTCCGTACGGCCCATGTGCCGACACTGAGAGAAGCCGCGGTCTGGTCGGCGCTGTACGTGGGACTAGCCCTCGCATTCGGTGTCGGCGTTCTGATCTTCGCCGGGCCGCAGATGGGCGCGGAGTACTTCGCCGGGTATGTGACTGAGAAGGCGCTGTCAGTTGACAACCTGTTCGTCTTCCTGGTCATCCTCACCAGTTTCCGGGTCCCTCGCGAGGACCAGCAAAAGGCACTGTTGTTCGGGATCGCCTTCTCGCTGGTCGCGCGCACCGGCCTGGTATTCCTTGGCTCCGCGATGATCAACGCCTTCTCCTGGGTGTTCTACGCCTTCGGCCTGATCCTGCTCATCACCGCTGGCAACTTGCTGAAACCACGAGGTGGCGAGGGCGAGTCGGCCGAAAACATCATGGTGCGGGCCGCCAAGAAGCTCGTCCACACCACCGACCGGTACGACGGCGACAAGCTGTTCACCATCCAGAACGGCAAACGGGTGATGACGCCGATGCTGCTCGTCATGGTCGCCATCGCAGGCACGGACCTGTTGTTCGCCCTGGATTCGATCCCGGCGATCTTCGGCCTGACGCAGAACGTGTACCTGGTGTTCACCGCGATAGCGTTCTCGCTGCTCGGCCTGCGCCAGCTGTACTTCCTGATCGACGGCCTGCTGGACCGTCTGATCTACCTCGCCTACGGCCTGGCGGCCATCTTGGGCTTCATCGGCGTGAAGCTGATCCTGCACGCCCTGCACGAGAACCGCCTGCCGTTCATCAACAACGGCCAACCGGTGGAGGTGGTCGAGATCAGCACCGGGCTGTCGTTGACCGTCATCCTGGGTGTCCTGGTCGTCACCGTCATCGCCTCCGTGGTCAGCCGCAAAGGCAAGGCGCAGACCGCGATCGCCAACGCTCGCCGACACGCGACGGCCTATCTGGACTCCGAATACACCGCCGACCCGGCCGAACGCGAACGGATCTACCGGTGCCTGCTCGACGAGCGCGACCAGATCATCCGGCTGGGTCCCCAGTACCGGCAGATGGCCAGGAGCGAACAAGACCTGATGAGCATCGTCGACCGTGCCCGCGCCAGCCACGACGCGGCCGTCGTACGCGGCGAAGCAACCGCCGACTCCTGGCCGCCGCCACCCCCACCGACCAGCTGACGCAGGCCCGGAGCCGCACCGAAGACGGACCAGCGACCGGCATCGACTGACCTAACGGGGGTGTGAAAGCGATCGGCAGGACCGACTCGTCGGACATCGACCGGCGTGCCACTGGACCCGGTGAACGTTTCGAAAGAGTCGACTCTCGTGGGAGGAGAGCAACGCCTCGACCTTCATAGTGGTCGCGGCGCCGCCCGCAGGATATGCGGGCGGCCGAAGGCCTGGCGGGCCTGGGTCATGCGCGGCGTCCGGGAGGCGTCAGGAACAGCTCGCGATCGCGCCAGACCACGACGACGGACAGCACCAGCAGCAGGGCGGTCTGGATCACCTTGGTGTCCGGATTCGTGAGGAACAGCTCGTTGCCGAAGTTGGCGGCGAGGTGGAAGACGATCGCCACGAGGACGCTGCGGCCGGCGCGGTAGTAGAGCCAGTTCATCAGAATGACGAACGGTATCAGCGAGACTGTGTAGTTGAGGGTGTGGATCAGGCCCTCGTCGACGACCTCCGCCTGGTAGTAGCCCTTGATGAATCCGAGCGGCACGTGCCACAGCACCCACACCACACCGAATACCAGCGATGTCCACAGGACGTTCATCCGGGACGCGAGCGCATCTGTCCCGTAGGTCTTCCAGGCGAGTTCCTCCAGGACGGGGGCCAGGGCGAGCGTGATCCACGCCGGCATCAGGCCCGTCGCAAACGAGAAGCCGTTGCGGAGCTGGAACTGCGAGACGTCGTAGCCGAACGGGATGGAGACCGCGGTGGCGACGAGCAGGGAGCCGGGCAGCAGGAAGAGGGCGCCCAGCCAGACCCAGGTGTGAGTGCCGCGCGGCGCGATCAGCCGGGTGAGGACGTCGCGGGTGAGCCCGTCGTTGCGGATGAACCAGATCGCCACGACGACCGGGGCGGCGAGACCGGCCAGGCCGAGGCCGGTCATGACGGCGAGGGTGACTTGGCTGGGATCGGGCTGCCGCGACAGCCAGGCGGCGGTGAACCACAGCGCCCACGGGATGGCGGTGGCGAGGACGTAGAAGGCGACGGGGTGGCGGTAGCGGCTGACGTTCTCCAGCGCGCGAGGCGTCTTGGCAGGCCGGTGGTCAATCTTCAGTGGATACATCGGTTCCATTTCCAGGTGTGGCGGTGACGGCTCCATGCCGTTCTTCGTTTCAGGTAACGCTACGCGTAGCGTATTTATTTCCGGTAAGGTACGAGCTGTGAAGCAGCAGACGATGCCCCGGCAGCGCAGCGTCGGGCGGCCGCGCTCGACTGAGGTCGACGCGCGGCTCATCGACGCCGCCCTGGAGCTGCTGCGACAGGGCGGTCCGACCGCGGTCACGGTGGAGGCTGTCGCCGCCCGGTCCGGGGCGGCCAAGACCACGATCTACCGCCGCTACCGCGACCGCGACGACCTGCTCCGCGCCGCCATCGGCTCGGCGGTTACCCCACCGGACCAGCCGCCCGTCGAAGACATTCGGGGACGGCTGACCTGGGCGCTCGGTCAGGTGCACGCCATCTTGGGTGAGGTCCTGGGCCGCGGCGGGGTCGCGGCCCTGCTGGACGACCGGGAGCCCGCGTTCACGACGCTGGTCCGCGGCCTGCTCAGTCCGTACACCACAGCCCTGGCCGGGCTCATCGAGGACGACACCGCCGCCGGAAGGCTGCGCAGCGACCTCGACGCCGACGCCGCGGTCTCCCTAATGCTGGGCTCCTACCTCGGCGAACTACTCCGCCATGGCACCGTCGGCGCCGACTGGATACCCCGCTGCGTCGACCTGCTCTGGCACGCCATGACCTGACCTCGGCACGCAGCAGCGGCGCGCTGTTGGCCAGGTCCAGCGGTGTGGTGTAGCGGTCGTGTCGCGTGATCCGTTGGCGACTCGACCGCCTGGCCTCCCCGCCGGACTCCTCGGCCGCGCAGCAGATCGCCGCCAGGCTGCCGGAGGGCGTGCCGGTGGTGAAGGCGTTCAACACCACGTTCGCCGGGACGCTGACCAGCGGGGAGGTGTCCGGACAGCAGCTGGACGTCCTGATCGCTGCTGACGATGAGGAGGCGAAGCGGAAGGTGTCCGAGCTGGTGGAGTCCGGTGGCATGCGCGCGATCGACGCCGGGCCACTGCGCCGCGCCCAGCAGCTGGAGCACCTAGGCTTCTTGCACATGGCCTTGCAGGACGAGCTCGGCAGCGGCTACGGCAGCGCGGTGAAGTTCGTCACCCCGTAACGGCGCGGCGGGTTCGTGGCTCTTTCTCGGTCGGCACCGACGTGGCCGATGAGGATGGGCCCGCATCGAAGCCGCCGATCGCGAGCATGAGATACCGGGACCGCCTGGCAGACGACACGGATACAGCTGCGCCTCCGCTCGCCAATTGTCCATGCGCGAAACGCCGCCGTTTGTCCGTGCGCGGAACGTGGTGCACGGTACGTGTGACTACGGCATGGGAGGGACAGCTGCGTATCGGGATCGTCGTTCTGGTGTCTGTGCTGGTCTACACCGTGGCAGGGACAACGCCGGCCCAAGCGGAGGACCTGACAGTGACGATCACGTCACCGGCCAACGGGAGCACCGGACCCAGCGACATCAGCGTCACGGGAACGTCGAACGCCGACCCGACCGCGTACCGGCTCGTCCTCGTCGTGAACGACGAGGACCGCTACGGCACCCTGCAGCCGGACGGCACCTTCGAGATGGTGTACCAGCAGTTCGACTACGGCTGGAACACCCTGTGCGCGCAGATCCGAAACCTCGACCTGAACATCACCTACGCCAGCTACTGCTCGGCCTATCGCGTGCTCCCGTCCGACCTCCAGTTGTTCATCACCTCACCCAGTGACGGCGCCACTGTGGACCCGACCGTCACCATCAGCGGCTACGTAAACTACGAGTCGACCATCAAGGTCTATGTGGATGGCAGCGGACCGACCGTCCTGCAGGGTGTCACGGGCAGCTTCGTGTACGACGGGGGCTACATCGTCGACGGGACGTATACGACGACCTTCGAGGCGATCGATATCTACGGCAGGACAGCGACGGCCAGCGTCACCTTCACAGTCGACGGCACGGCGCCGCCCACGCCGACCGTCACGTCGCCGTCGCCGAAGCGCGTCATCACGACGAAGGAGTTCACGGTTACCGGCACCGGCGAACCCCTGACACACGTGGAGATCCGCAATGCGTCGGGCGAAGTGACAGGCACCACGGATGTAGCGGACGACGGGACCTGGGCCTACACCTTCACGGCTCATGAGCTCGGGTCCTACTACACCGGACGGCGCACGTCGTTCACCTTCGCCGTCGCCGGCTACGACAACGCCGTCAACTACTCGGCCGTCGGCTCGTATACATACACGCTCAAGATCGCGCCGTAGTCGCTGCCAGGCCGCTCCTACGGTCGGCGGCGGGTGCGACCGGGAGGTGGGTACCGGTTGGTGACCGCGACGTGGGCGAGCGATGGTGGCAGAGTATTCGGCAGGGGCGACTCGCCCGCTAGAACCGGGTTCGAGGGCAGGCCAGGGCGCGACCGTGGATACCGTCTGCAGCAGTTGCGGCGAGCAGAATGCGCCGGGGGCGCAGTTCTGCTCGTCCTGTCATGCTTACCTGGGCTGGCGGGACGGAGCGCCATCGCGCCGTACGCCGCCCCAGGGCCAAGAACCGGTGCCCGACGGTCCGTCGCCCACCTTCGAAGCGTCGGATGCGACGGCGGCACCACTCTCCCAGGCTTCGTCCGACGAGCGGGATCCCTTCGAGGCCGGCGTCGTCGTCGCTGACGCTACTGTGCCGCTGGACGGCACGCCTGCAACGGTGATCGTAAATGTGGCCAACACCTCGACGATCGTGGACACGTACGTCGTCGACGCCCTCGACGCGCCGCCGTGGCTGGAGGTTCGGCCGGGCCGCACCGAGCTGCTGCCGTCAACGGCGGGCACTGTGGTGGCAGGGCTGCGGATCGTGTCACCCACCCTGGTGGCTGCCCAGCAGCTGCCACTGCTGTTGCGGGTCCGCAACACCGCGGGCCGGTCGGCCTACCGCGACCTGTCGGTGCGGGTCACGGTGCCGACCGTCGACGCGCCGCTCGAGCTGCGCGCCGAGCCCCGGCTTGTTCGCGTGCGCGACCTCTCGCCGGGGGTGTGCAGGGTGGTCGTCGACAACTCTCGCAGCAACCGGTGGGTGCAGGTGCGGCTGTCGGCCAGCGACCACGAGCAGGTGGTCCGGGCGACGTGGGCCTCGCGGCAACTCCAGGTTCCCCCAGGTGGCAGGGCAGAGACCGAAGTGCGACTGGACGCGCCACCGCCCGATCCGGGCGGCGAGGTGAGCCGCACGATCACCATCACCGCAAGCGATGCCGGCCGCCGCACGGAGACGACTGTGACCCTCACGCAGTCCGCCTCCCGCTCGGCCATCGAGCTGGTTGCTCTCCGGCTCGACCCGAGCGTGCTGCGACTGGGAGGACGGCATCGCGGCCACCTGGCCGCCGTGGTCGACAACCGGCGGGGTGTCGGGCCGGTGCGCCTGTCGCTGCGCGGATACGAGCCGGAGAACAGCGTGCGCTTCGCGTTCTCCCCGGCGACGCTCCAGGTGCAGTCGGGCCAGGAGGCTTCGTCACTGGTTACGGTCACGGCGCCGCGCACGCCGCCCGGTCGGGAAGTGACCCGGCGGTTGACGATCGTCGCCTCGGACGGCCGCGCCGACATCCGCGCGGATGGCAGCGTGATCCAGCTGGCATCGTCGCGGCGAGGGCTGGCCCGCGTCATCCTCACCGTGCTGGGCGGGCTGGCGATGATCCTGGGTGCCCTGTTGCCGTTCGTGACCGGCGACGGGCGCTCGGCCGCCGAGCTGACCGCGGCCAAGATCGCCGTCGAGCTGAACGAGTGGCGCCCGAATCTCCACCTGGTCCTCGACGCCGGCGGGCTTGAGAAGGTGGTATCTCTCGGCCTGGGCCTGATCGTCCTCGGCGGTCTCGTGATCTTCGGGCTCACTGGTCGGTCGGGCCGGCTGACGCGGATGGCGGCCCTGCTCGGCGCCGCCGTGGTGGTCGTCTCGTTCGTAGCCGTGGCGAGGCTGGTCGACGGTTCCGGGCCGGCCCCGGGCGCGGTACTGGCCCTCGCCGGCTGCGTCGCGGCGTACGTCGGCGGCCTCCTCGCCCGCCGCTGACCGCTAGGTGGGACGACCGAGCGTCCCGTGTCGGCGACCTCTGCGCGTCCTGGCCACGCACCGGCCGTCCCCGGGCGGGTTGGGGTCAGCCGTTGAGATATGCGAGTACGGCCAGTACCCGCCGGTTGTCGTCGTCGGACGGCGGCAGGTCCAGCTTGGCGAAGATGCTGGTGGTGTGCTTGGCGACCGCGCCGTCGCTGACGTGGAGGCGCTGGGCGATGGCGGTGTTGGACCGGCCTTCGGCCATCAGCTCGAGCACCTCGCGCTCGCGGCCAGTCAGTCTGGCCAGCGGCGTGGCGTTGCGGGCCAGCAGCTTGGCGATGACCTCGGGGTCCATCGCAGTGCCGCCGGTCGCGACCCGCCGTAACGCGTCGAGGAACTGGTCGGCGTTGAACACCCGGTCCTTGAGCAGGTACCCGACGCCGCCGATCCCGTCGGCGAGCAGCTCCCGCGCGTAGAGCTGCTCGACGTACTGGGACAGCACCAGGACTGGCAGGCCCGGTACCTGCTGGCGGGCCCGCAGCGCCGCCCGGAGCCCCTCGTCGGTAAACGAGGGCGGCAGCCGCACGTCCACGACCGCGACGTCGGGACGCTCGCCGAGCAGTGCCCGCAGCAGCTCGGGCGCGTTGTCGACGGCGGCGACGATCTCGAAGCCGTACGCCTCGAGTAGCCGGATCAGGCCGTCTCTGAGTAGGAAGAGGTCCTCGGCGAGGACAACGCGCACGGCAACTCCATCATGACCATGGTCGGGCCACCCGGGGGGCTGTTCAGGGCGAGCACTCCGTCGAATGTAGCGAGCCGCCGCTCGACGCCGCGCAGTCCGGTGCCCCGCGCCGGGTCGGCGCCGCCGTGCCCGTCGTCCGTCACGCTCATCCGCAGCCGCCCGCCCTCGTACCGCAGGTCGATCCACACCCGCAGCGCATCCGCGTGTTTCACCGCGTTGGCCAATACCTCGGACACCGCGAAGTACGCCGCCGACTCCACCGGCAGCGCCAGCCGGCCGGGCAGGTCCGCGGTCACCTCTTCCTGCAGCGGACAGTCCAGGGCCAGCGCCCGCACCGCGTCGCCGAGCCCACGGTCGGCCAGCACCGGCGGGTGGATGCCGCGGACCAGGTCACGCAGCTCGTTCAGCGCCTTCGCGGAGGCCTCACGCATCTCGGCGAGCAGCGCTTTGGCGGCCGCCGGGTTCTCCTCGACCAGCCGCTCGGCGGCACCGAGGTTCATGCCCATGGCGACCAGCCGCGCCTGCGCACCGTCGTGCAGGTCCCGCTCGATCCGGCGTAGCTCCGCGGCCTGGGTGTCGACCGCGTCCGAGCGGCTTTCGGCCAGCTGCCGGACGCGCAGCGCGAGCGTGGCGTTCGCGGTGGGCGCGAGCAGCACCCGGGTCCAGCGACCGTGCAGGCGCAGCATCCGGGGAGCCATTGCCAGGCCGAGCGCGATGTACCCCACGCCAAGCACCGCAGCGAGCCAGGCCGTCGCAGCGCCGGTGACGGGGACGAAGGTGTACCACCCTGTGCCGTCGGAGTGGTGGAACCCGGCCAACCCCAGCCAGTGGAGCGGCAGATGCGTTCCGTACAACCCGAGCATGACAGTCGCCGCCGGCGCCAGGGCCAGGACGCCGCCCACCACCGGGTCGACCAGGGCCCACAACATGTCACGCCAGGTCGCCGGGTCAGTGAGCGCCCGCATCAACCGCCACCGCCGCCAGCCGGTCGCGGGCCGCGTCCCCGGGGCGGGCGGCGGTAGGTAAGGCTCGGGGATGTCCACGCCGGACCAGCTGCGGGCCAGCCGCCGGTTCAGGTTGGCAAGACCGCGCACAGCCGCCGCCAACACCGGGACCAGGAGGATCCAGAACCCCGCCGTCATGACGAGGGAGATTGACGCAAGCATGACGAACGCCAGAACGACCTTGGGGCTGAACAGGGCCATCCCGCGCAGCAGGGCGACCAACCCCCGGAGCGCGGCGGTGGCCGTGCGCCGCCAGACCGTCGGCTCGCGGTAGCCCGCTGGCCCAGTCCCGGACATGGCCGCCCGGCTGGTAGGTCCGGTCGTCATGGTGTCCTCCTCACGAGAGGTCCGGCCGGGCGACGCTCCCGGGTCGCCACCCTCCCAGTCTGCGCCGTGGCCAGCCCGGACGCTTTCATTCTGGACGCCGGCCTGAGGTGGGCCTAGACCCACCCTGAGTCTCCGCGTAGCCGGATTGGGGCCGAGCCCGCAGCGGACCTAACTTCGGCGAGAAGGCCGGTGATCCGTGCCGGGCCGCTGTCGTGGATGGGGACCGTCGATGTCCAGACGAAGCAGTGGTGATCTACCTCAGCGCGGGCGCGAGGATCACGCGGCCGGAGCCGGACGCGGGGCGGTTTGGTGGGGCTCTAGCGCCGCCTGGCTGGGCCTGATCCTGTGGGCGGTGGCCGCGGTCCTGCTGACGCCGTTGGCGGGAAAGACCGCCGAGCTTCAGTCGGCCGACCCGGCGCTCGCGCTGCCACGAAGCGCTGAGGCGACGCGCGCCCTGGTCCGGGAACAAGCGGCATTCCCGGGCACCGACACGCCCGTTGCGGTGGTGGTGTACGCCCGTGACAGCGGGATCACCGCGCAGGACTCCGCCGCCGTGGAGGCGGACCGGGCCGCGTTCGCGGGGCTGTCACGGGACAAGACCGTCGGTCCGGCCGTTTCCAGTGCGGACGGGCAAGCGCTCGTGCTCTCCGTGCCGATCGCTGGGGACAGCGCGACGGCGCCTGCGGTCGTCAAGCAGCTCAGGGC
>DASRII010000091.1:0-5867 GCA_035650075.1 Micromonosporaceae bacterium
AGGATCTGCGTGTCGGCGAGGATCCGATTGAGGTCCTGGCATGAGCGGACTCGCGCGTCGTGGCTGAGCGCGATGGGCAGCAGCCGCATCGTGCCGAAGTCTTGGATCTCGGTACCCAGTTTGTGCAGCATCGGTTGGCTATGGCCGCCGTCGCCCTCGAATAGATGCTGGTACCGCTCCCGTACCTTCGCCGGTCCCGACTGCCTTCCCTTGGCCGTCATCCTCTGGCCTCCTTCGTGGCGAGGGCTCGTATGCGCTGACAGTGACACAGGTGACCCTTGCCGCGCGGCGGTTCGATCGAATCTCACCGCCGGCCACCAGCCGAGGACTCAGTCGGTCAAGGATGGTTCGTCGGGAGCGGACAGGCTGAACACTGCGGCGGTGATCGCCGGGGAGGCGCAAGCCTTCGCCTCCAACGCACGTAGCCGCACGGCCACGCGCGACTCCACGTCGTCGCCGGACAGATCGACGTCGCCGACGATCGAGAGCATCCGCGGCCCCACGAACTCCAGCCGCAGGTATGTGACCCGTGCGACCTCGGGCATGTTCAGCAGTGCTCGCAGCACGGCGGCCCGCACCTGCGGGTCGGCTTCCTGCCCGACGAGGAAGCGGCGGTTGCGGTTGATGAGTACGACCGCGACCACGACGAGGAGAATCCCTACGAGGATCGAGCCGATGGCATCCGGTACGGGCGATCCGGTCAGCTGGTGGGCGGCCAGACCGGCGGTGGCCAGGAGCAGACCGGCTAGCGCGGCGGCGTCCTCGGCGAACACCGCGCGCAGCGTGGGATCGGACGTGGCCAAGACGTGCTCTATGAGGTCCCGCTGCAACTCCCGAGCGGCCGATCGGGCCTGGCGCACGGCTTGCAGGAATGACGTTCCCTCCAGCACAAACGAGACGGCGAGCACGATATAGCCCACGAGGTAGTCGTCCGCCGGTGTAGGTGTGCGGAGCTCGTTGACGCCGTGCGTGATGGACACCGCGCCACCGGCCACGAACAGTCCGATCGCGGCGAGCAACGACCACACGTAGGCTTCGCGTCCGTGTCCGAGCGGGTGCGCCCGGTCCGGTGGGCGGGCCGAGCGCCGGTTGGCCACCACAAGGAACACTTCATTGCCCGTATCCGCCCAGGAGTGCGCCGCCTCCGCCGTCATCGACGCGGAGCCGGTCAGCGCGGCGGCGACTGACTTGGCCGCCGCGATCAGCAGGTTGGCGGTGAGCGCCAGGAACACCGTGAGAACGCTGTCGGGCAACCCGCGGTCCTCTTTATCAGCTGGCACTGGCGCCTACGCCATTTCCGATTGGTTGGTCATCTGGTTCCTAACCGACTTCTCAGCCGACAGTAACCGGCCGAAGTCGCCGGGGCGGGCGGCTGCGGATCCTTGATCAGTCGACGTGTCCGTTACGGAGGAGCAGCAGAGCCTGGTCGGCCTCGGGCGCGCCGATCGCGACGAATAGCGCGTACGCCGGGCGCCACATCACCCCGGCGGCGGCTCGGTTGTCGCCGCACAGCGCCCGACCGAGCAGTACAAGGGTGCGCACCTGCCCGTGCCGATGCCCGGTGGAGCGGTGAATGGCGAGCGCCCGGTTGGCGTACTCCGCCGCGTGCTCGAGTTGGTCTGCCGCCAGATGGCCGTCGGCGAGCGCGGTGTTGGCGTGGCCCTCGAGCACCCGGTAGCCGCCCTGGCGGGCCAGGGCAAGCGCGCGGTGACCGTGGTCACGGGCCTGGGCATCATCGGCGGCCCGCCGATGCAGGTCCGCCAGACCGAGGAGGGCAACCACCTCGGGGTAGCGGGTTTCGGTCTCCCGGGCCAGGCGCAGCGCGTGCTGGTGCGCCTCGGCCGCGCGCTCGTGGTCGGCGAGTCTCGAGTGGACGGTCGCCAACGTGTTCCATGCGTCGGCCTCGTACCGCCGCTCGCCGGTGTCGCGGGCGAGCGCCACCGCGGCCTCGGCCAGCTCCAGTGCGAGCGACGCCCGGCCGAGGTCGCAGTGCGCGTCGGCCAGCCGGCGCAGCGTCTCGGCCTCACCGCCCCGATCACCTACCTGCCGGTGCAGGCTCAGGGCGTGGTCGAGGTGCGGCAGGGCATGGTCGAGCTGCCCCAGTTCGCGGCAGGTCTCGCCGAGGTTGCTGAGATCGGTGGCCTCGCCACCGCGCGATCGGAGCTTCCGGTTGAGCGCCAGGGCCCGACGATGGTGCTCGGCCGCCTCCGCCAGCCGCCCGGCTTGCCCGTACGCGTTGCCGACGTTGCCCAGGGCGGTGGCCTGGCCATCCAGCCATCCGATCCGACGGCGACCCGGTCATGGAGGAGCGGGCCGCGCTGAGGTTCGACGAGGCGTACCAGGAAATTACCGAGCGACGCCCTATCGGTGACTGAACGGGCGCATCAACCCACATCTAACGAAGGGAGCACAACCATGCGACGATTCCGCGCGCTCGTGGTGGCGGCGCTGGCCACCGCGACGCTGAGCACCGCGACGCTGGCGGCGGCCACGCCCGCCCAGGCACACCCGGTCGCCCTCCTCTTTTGTGAGTCCGGCGAGGGGGACGCCTTCTGCAGCGTCGCAGTCACTCAAAGCTTTGGACCGCAAACAATCCGCTGGTACATCAACAACCGGGCCCGGCCCGAGTTCAACAACCAGACCGATATCTGGAGTTCCTGCCCGATCGGCAGCTACATCGGAGTACGCGTCGTGGTAACCGATCTCGCCGGCTCGGACGAGGTGGCCAAGTCCGTGCGGTGCAGAGCCATTTTCCAGTGACGGCACGGTACGACCGAAGGTCGGTGCGGGCGGGGGTCAACCGCCCGCACCCCGATCTGTGCCTGGACAGATACCGGGAGGGGTGGCCTATAGTCATCGAGTGAGTAATCACTACGTGGCTGGCGAGGCGTAGGCACCATGGCGTTGCAGGGCGCGCTCGCCGGGATGTTGTTGGCCGGACCGGCTCATGGATACGAGTTGCACGCGCGGCTCGCCGGTGAGCTAGGCCCGTTGTGGGTCACGAAACCTAGCCAGGTCTATCTCACCCTCGGCCGGATGCAGCGGGACAACCTGGTGACCGCCAAGCGCGTTAGGCAGGCTAGCCGGCCGGACCGGCAGCTGCTCTGTCTGACCGGCCGGGGCAGGCAGGTGGGCCGGGACTGGCTCGAGCGCCCGGGATCGCGGGACGAGCTGGTGGTGCGGCTCGCGACGGCTCGGATCGCGGTACCAGAACGGTTCGTCGAGTTGGCCGAGGCTATCCTCGCCGAGCGCACGGCGGCGCTCCGCGCGTTGCGGGACATGCGCGGTCGGGTCTGCGATGGGTTCCAGCGTGAGGCGGTGGACGCCGAGGTGGCGCGCACGCAAGCCGAGGTGCGCTGGCTCGCCGGCATCCGTGATCGGGCCGAGAGCATTCTGGTCGTGCCCGCCGGCCGGAAGGTGGAAGAGCATGTCGCGAAACTCGCGTAGCGTGGCGGTCTCGAATGGCGTCCCGACAAAGGGGATCCGGCTTGACGGGGTCGGCCGCCGCTACCCGAGCGGCGCCGGGGAACTATGGGCGCTGCGTGAGATATCGATGCTCATCGAGCCGGGTGAGTCCGTCGCCGTGACCGGGCCCTCCGGATCTGGCAAGAGCACGCTGCTGAATCTCATCGCAGGTCTCGACCGGCCGACCCACGGTGAGGTGCAGGTGTTCGGCCATCGGCTCGACACGATGCGAGAACGAGCGCTGACCGCCTTTCGCGCCCGGCACGTCGGCCTCGTCTTCCAGGACCCGCATCTGCTTCCAGCGCTCACCGCGTTGGAGAACGTGGTTGCCGCCCGGCTGCCGTGGAGTAGCCGGCGCGCGCTCGAACCCGAGGCGCGCAACCTGTTGGGCGCGGTCGGTTTGAAGGCCCGGCTGGACCATCCGCCGGGCCGGCTGTCCGGCGGCGAGCGGCAGCGGGTGGGGTTGGCTCGAGCGCTCCTCGGCCGGCCGACGCTACTTCTGGCCGATGAACCGACCGGCAACCTGGACGCGGCCACCACCGAATCGCTGGTCGACCTGCTCGACACGGTACGGGCAGACTTCGGCCTGACCATGGTCGTGGCGACCCACGACCCGGCTGTCGCGGCGACCGCTGATCGCATTGTGCGACTGGTGGACGGGCAGGTCGTCGGCGACCGTACAGTCGTCTCCGCGCCGGGCCTCGATCTCATGAGCCTGGAGTAACCGGATGCTCTGGCTTGCGCTGCGCCAGATTCTGGGCCGTCGGGCGGCCACGCTGCTCGCCGGCGGCGGTCTGCTCATCGCCACCCTCGGTTTCGTCACGCTGGTCAGTACCTCCCAAACCGTGACCACCGAGCTCAGCGGCGACATCGCACGCACCTGGGACACCCCATACGACCTATTGGTACGCCCAGCGGGCTCGACCACCGCGTTGGAGGACGAACGCGGGCTGGTTCGCTCGAACCTGCTCAGCGCCCTGGCGCGAGGCGGCATCACCCCGGGTCAACTCGCCGCGGTACGACGGGTGCCCGGCGTGTCGGTGGCGGCTCCGGTCGCGGTCGCCGGCGCGGTCAACTGGCCGACAGGTGGATTCGGCACCGACCTGTCGGCCGAGCCGGTCGGCAATCCATTGTCGGTATACCGGTTCAGCGTCACGTCCACCGCCGACGCGGGCCTGTCGACGTACGCCGTGGAGACCCACTATCTGGTCGTGGCTGCCGAAGGCGTGCTCCGCTACGCCGAGCAGTCGCGAGACGCGACTCTGACGGTGCGTGGCCGGCAGATCGGCTGCACCTATCCGGTGAGCTGCTTCGCGCCCACCGTGTGCGAGGAGGGCCATTGTCGGCCGGCCGAGGACCCGCCGGGCTATGGCCTGGAGATCCTCCAACCGATCGTGATAGCCGGCATCGATCCGATCGCCGAAGCGCAGCTTGCGGGTTTGGACCGGTGCCTCACCAGTGGCCGGTACCTCACCAGCACCGATGTGCCGCAGCAGCTACTCGAGCGGGACCCGCCCGGTACGCGGATCCCGGTGCTGGTCAGCGAGCGCTCGTTTGTAGACGAGACGCTCCTCGGCCGGCTCGAGCGGGCCGGCGATACAGACGCGGTCCTGGCCGGTGGTAGCCCGACGCGGCTCGCCGGTTGGCAGAACGTCCGGGTCGAAACGACGACCGCGGCCCAGCTGTACGCGACGAACCTGCCCCGCGTCGGGCACGAGGTCGACGAGTGGCCGATCTGGTCGATCGGCGACGTCCGGTACGAGACGGGTCCGGATGGCCGGCTGAACGCAGTGCCGCGACAGGCAGACCCCAAGGTGTACGACCGCAGCAACTTCCGGCTGTTCGGCGCGGGCGAGCAGCTGGCGGTGCCGCCGGCCGCACGAGACACCTGGTTCCGCTCGGTTACCCCGCACGGCTACGAACGGTATGACGGCAACCGTTACTGGGCGCCTGTCGGGCGCTACGACCCCGGTTGCCTGCCCGGCTTCGATCCGCTCGCCGGCGGTGGTCTGGAGACCTACTCCGCGCCGGTTGCTCGCCTACCCGGCGGCCAATCGCTGCTGCCGAACCGTTCCCTGGGCGGCTACCTCAACTCTCCACCGCTGGTATTGACCACACTGGACGGTGCGGCGTGGCTCGCCGACCCGTCCCGGTTCGCCGACCGCCCGGGCGATGCGTACCTCAGCGTCATCCGGGTCTAGCTGGCCGGCGTCGGCCCGCCCGGCCCAGCCGCCAGGGCACGGCTGGCTCGGGTGGCTGCCGATATCCACGACGCGACCGGATTGCGGGTCGATGTGGTCAAGGGCGCGTCACCGCAGGATGTATCGATAGGGCTACCGGCCGGACAGTTCGGCCGCCCGGCGGTGACCGTCAACGAACCGTGGGCGGTCAAGGGCGTTGCG
>DASRII010000092.1:0-5856 GCA_035650075.1 Micromonosporaceae bacterium
CGGGCCGCGCTCCCGATCGTGCTGCACGGCCTTTCGGGCATGGGCAAGACCGTCCTGGCGTGCCACCTCGTCGAGGAGCTGTTCGCCGGAGATGGGCGGGACCTGCTCGTGGTTCCGGCGGCCCAGTCGTCGGCCGCAGGACTCCAGCAGACGATCGCCCACGTCGACGCGTTCCTGGCCGGGCACGGCGGCACGGGCCCGCGTCCCGCCGCGCACCGCGCCCCGCTCGGGGAACTGCTCCGGGCGGCGCTCGACGAACTCGCCGGCCGGCACGTCGTCGTGGTCCTGGACTCGGTGACGCTGGTCCAGCGTGGGTGGGAGCTCGAGGTCGTGGACCGGCTCGCCGGCGCCCCCGGTGTCGTCCTGGTCGTCACCTCGGCCCGCCGGCCCGAACCCGGGCATCCGCTGCACGCCGTTGCCGTCCCACCGCTGTCCAGGGCCGAGAGCATCGCGTTCATCGGGCATTACGTCGCTCTGCATCGGCTGGCCGTGGAGCCTGAGCAGGTGGTCGAGCAGCTGAACGCCGCCCTGCTATCCAGCCCGATCGCCCTGCGTGCTCTGCTCAGCAGGGCGCAGTCCACTTTGACGAGCCTCCTCGTGGTCGACGCGCTGGCGACGGCGAGCACCCCGCAGCGGCTGGTCGCCGACCTCATCGCCGACCTGGGTCCCGGCGACCGCGAAGCGCTCGCGTTCGCCGACGTCGTCACCGGAACGCCGGTGGAACGCTTGATGCGGACAGCGGTGACAACCCCGGCGGGTTTCGGGGACTCCGTGCGCCGCCTCATGGAGTGCTGCCTGATCCACGTGGTGGGCGACGCGCTCGACGTCCCGGATCTCGTCGCCGACGTCTTCGCCCGCACCGACCCGGACCGTCGCGCCGCGGCGGCCGCCGCCGTGGTGGCGGGGATCGTCGAGTCGGGCCGCGATCCGCGGTACCCGGTGGACGTCGTTGCCCCGGTCTGCGTCACCGTGGCGTCCCGCGCAGCGGCCACCGGCGATTGGCGGTTGATCGACGCGTTGTGCCAGGAGGCGTTGCTGGAGCGACTGAACATGCACGGATGTTGGAAGGAGTACCTGCTTCTTCTGCGGTTGCGGGTAGAGGCGGCCGACCGGGTCGACGCTGGTGCGGCCCGCCTCGACCTGCGGTTGCGACTCGTGCGCAAGCTGGCCCAGACCAACGACTGCTCCGGCGCGTGGGACGTCCTGCGCGAGGTCGAAACGCTCGTGGCCGGTTCGGCGCCAGAGCGACGGGCTGAGTACCTCAGCCATCGCGGATTCCTGAACCATCTCGAAGGCGACGAGGACGCCGCCCTCTGCGACCTGACCGCGAGCCTGAAGCAGCATGCCGAGAACGGTAACCGCGGTGGATTGATGATGGTCAACAAACTTCTCGGCAACCACTACCTCAGCCTGCACCAGTACCCGCAGGCGGTCCCGCTCTACCGGACCGCGTTGGACCTCGCCGCGGACCTCGACGACCCCAAACAACGGCTGGAGATCGAGGCGAGCTTGGCGATGTGCGAAATGCGCATCGACGGTCCAGAACTCGCGGAGCGGCGACTGCGCCGGGTGGTCGATGAGATGCGCGACTACGGCTTCGTGTCCGAGATCGCCCGCGCCCTGCTAAACCTGACCGTGGTCCTGGAGGCGCAGGGCCGGTGGGCCGAGGCCCGCGAAACGGCCTTGCATGGTGCGCGTGTCGCCGTTCCCGATACGGCGGTCGCGGCCGCCGTGCACGCCGTGGCGGACCGGCTCGGCAGGCGGACGCGGGCCGGCGGACCCGACCTGGAGCACGCATGACCCGCCCTCCCTCACGAAAGAAACCTGGTCATCGGCCGATCCGCGACCCGCGTCAGCAGGCCCGGAAGGCGCTGGCAAAGATCCTCTCCCAGCACCTGATCGGGTCCGTCCTAGAGGCGTTGCCGCAAAGGCTCAGCCGGGAGACGCTCGACCTGCTCGTCCGGTGCGTGATGCTCTGGCAGCAACAGACGCCCACAGAGGTATGCAGCCGCGCCGGGCTGGTCCTCGCGCAGCCGGGCACTTCGGAGCCGGAGACGCGCCTGCGTGCCGGGTGGGAGCGGGACGGCGGCGACCCGGCGGACGTCGACCGGCTGCGCGCGATGGTCAAGTACCGCGAGGTCTGGCACCGGTTCTGGACCGTCTACACCCATGGGGGGAAACGCGTGCGCCGAGCGACCGAGCAGATCGAGGCGTTCGGGATCACGACCGGCCACGACGTGAACCAGCTAGCGTGGACGCCGAGTTCCCGGACCTCCTCCCCGGCTGACGGACCCGGCCGATGACCGACGATAGCGGCCTCGCCGAACTCCTGCGGTACGCCCGCCGGGCCGTTCCGTACTACCAGACCCGCATCCCAGCCGGGCCGCTCGACGAGACCACCGCGGCGCGGGTCCTGGCCGGGCTTCCGGTCCTGTCCCGTGCGGAGGTGCGCGCCCAGCGGGGGCGGCTCTGGTCGACCGAGGGCGACGCTAGGACCTGGAAACGGATCCGCACCACGGGAACGACGGGCGAGCCCCTCAAGGTGGTCCTCGACCCGCCGGCGCAGCAACAGGAACTGGCCGTCCTCGCGGCGCACGCCGACGACCTGCTCGGGTCCACTGTGGACTGGCGGCGCCGCGACCTGCTGCACCTCGCCTTGCACCGGTCGGCGTACTCCCGGACCGCGCCGTCCCCGCTACATCCGCGGGCCCGGGTCGGGAAGTGGAACCTCAGCCGGGTCTGGCGGCTGCCCGAGCGCGGGTTCCTCGCCGCGCTCCCATACCTGGACGGGCAGATCGTCACCGCCACGCCCTCGGTCATGGCGCTGCTCGTCGACCGGATCGGTCGCCTCACGCCACCGGCACGGGTCTCGCCGCTGCTGGTCGTGCTCGCCGGGGAGACCGTCACCGCCGACCTGCGCGACGCGGTCACGGTCCGGCTCGACACCCGCGTCACGTCGATGTACACACTCGCGGAGGCCGGCGTCGCCGGCGTCGGGTGTCCGAACGGGGACGGGTACCACTCGACCGGGTCGGTCGTGGTAGAGATCGTCACCGGTGACGGACTGCCGGCCGCGCCGGGCACCGCCGGCGAGGTGCTGGTGACGCCCCTAGCCAACCGGGCCATGCCGCTCATCCGGTACCACACCGGCGACGAGGGCGTATGGGCGGTCGAGGACTGCGGGTGCGGCCGTGCCGGCCGGTTGTTCCGGCTCACGTCCACGCGTCCGGGCAACACTGTGATCGAGGCCGGCGGGAGCCGGGTCAACACGATTGACCTGGCCAAGGTGTCGGCGCAGCTTGAGGTCGACACCGTGCGGATCGGGTCCGACGGCGACGGCCTCGTCGTCGAGTACGCGGCGACGGCGCCAATGGCGGACACCGCATGCGCGGGTGCTCACCGCCGCGGTCCGCCTAGCGGTCGGGCGGCACCTGCCGGTCGACGTCCGCCGGGTTCCCCCGTGGTCGCCGATCGCGGCCGGGTCGCGGGACGGCCGCGCCGGCCACATCGTGCCGTTCACCGTGCCGTCGGTCCTCGCGCCGGACCCGGTCGTGCGCTGGCTGCGCGACCAGCTCGCCGGCACGCCGGACCTGTTGGCCGCCTGCCTCACCGGGTCCGCCCTTGATCCGGCGGCGACGAGCCGGTTCAGTGACCTCGACCTGATCCTCGTCGTCGGGTCGGACCCGGTGGCGGCCCGGTGGAAGGCCCTCGCCATGGGACTGCACGAGCGGCTGCCGACTCTACGCGTCAACGTCAGCACCCCGGCGGACCTCGCTGACTCGGCCCTGGTCGCCGCCCGCCTGCTGGCCGAGAACCGGCCCGTCGTCGGCGACCTCGCCGGTTGCGGGATCGGGTTCCCCACCGTCGCCGCGGTCTCCGCCGAGGCACGGCTCTGGGCGCAGACCGCCCGCGCGGTGCTGTGGACCCGGGCGACCGACCCCGCCCCGCCCGGCTCGGACGTGCTCCGCGAGGCGTGGCTCGCCACCAAGTACAGCCTGGACGCGCTGCGCTACCACGCCCTGCTCGCCGGACAGCGCGCGACCGGCGCGCCGGCGATCCTCGCCGCGGCACGGGACTGGCGCGTGCCCGTCTACCCAACCCTCGTGGAGGCTGCCGAGGTGGCGCGCGAACATCGACCGCCGCCGGCCGACGGCGCCGTCCACGGCCGCCGATATCTGGACGCGGCGCTCGGTGTGGTCGAGTGGCTGGTCGCCGCATTGCGCCGGGCGCCCGGCGACGTCCCCGGCCGGCCCGGCAGGCCGGTGGCCGGCGGCTGACGCCGAACGGCGCGCGCCGCACGCGCGTTGACGCCGCGGCGCCGCCTGGCATACTCGATCGGGCGTCGCGACGAACGAACCGCGGCACCACGTCGTCGCGGAATGGGATGAGCGTCGGATGAGCCGGGGTTGGTTGCGTAGCCCATGGGTCCGGTACCTCCTCGGCCTGTTGGCCGGTGCCGCCGTCGGTCTGGCGATCTACGTGGGGAGCCGGCTACACGGGCCCAGCCTGTTCGTGCTCTGTGGCGCCGCCGCCGGTGCGGCTGCCGCGATCGTCGTCCACGGCTACGGTCGCTCGGTCCGGCTCACCGACATCACCGTCACCGTCCCGCAGTTCACCGAACTGCATTTCGCGGTCACCCGGGACAGTCAGCAGGTTGCCTGGAAACTGTTCGTCGAGGCGGTCACCCGGGTGTCGGTCCAGCCGCTCGACTCCGCCAGCGGACTGATCCGCGAAGTGCTCAACTCGCTGTACGGGCTGTTCGCGATCACTCGTGACATCCTCAAACAGACCCGGCCGTCCCGACAGACCGGCAACGACCCGACCGTGGAACAGCTCGCGATCGCGATGCTGAACATCGAGCTTCGACCGTTCCTGTCCCGCTGGCACCCCGCGCTGTTGAGCTGGGAGCAGGACCACCCCGACACGGGCGAGGAAGAGTGGCCGGACGCCGCCGAATGCCGCGCGGCGCTCGCGGCCGCGCAGCGCCGTCTCGTCAACTACGTGCTCAGCTTCGGCAAACTCGCGGGCGTGCCGAACGCGCGCCAGATCGTAGAGGGGACGCTCGGCAGCCCGTTCACCGCGCCGGCCAGTTCGGTACCGAACCAATCGGTGTCGAACGGAGAGTACCGGCGTCCGGTCGGTTAGCGTGCCGGGTATGCCGTCCGAGGGCCTTGGACGACGCGCGTGGCACGCGTCGTCTACGCCAACTCGCGGCTGCGGGTGCACCGTGACGAGGTCGTCCGTCCCGACGGGCAGATCGGCAGCTACGACTGGGTCGACGTGCCCGACCAGGTACGCGTGGCCGCGTTCCTCGGCACCGACCTCGTCCTGATCGACCAGCACCATTACCTCGTCGGCCGTACCCTGCAGCTCCCCGGCGGCAACGTCGAACAGCACGAGGACGCGCACACCGCCGCCCAGCGCGAGTTGTGGCAGGAGACCGGTTGCCATGGCGGCAGCTGGGCCAGCCATGGCGAGCTGGTTCCGCTCCCGGGGCTCAGCCCGTCAAAGGTGCATCTCTGGTCGGCCAGCGACCTCACACCCGGCAATGCCGAGCCGGAGCCGTCCGAAGCCGATCTACGCGTCGTCCGCGTGTCGCTCGCCGACGCGCACGTCGCCGTTTTGGACGGACGCGTCGGCTGTGCGGCCAGCGCGGCGCTGATTCTCGCCCTCCCGCGCGCGCTGGCCTGACGGCCGGATGCAACAACCCGCGCCGGCAGGATGGTCGGTGACGCACTCTTCTCGGCATAGAAAGACGTTTGTGCGTGTCGATGCGGGGCGTGGGAACGTCCTCCTGATGCGCTTGTCGGGCTTGGTGTCCCATCGCAGGAGGAGGACGTTCATGGGTAACGGTAG
>DASRII010000093.1:0-27259 GCA_035650075.1 Micromonosporaceae bacterium
GGGACATCGAAACGGTACGGACGATGTTGCGGGAGCGCGCTGAGGAGTCCACTCCCGCGCCGGCTCAGTCCTGAAAGCCGGCTCAGTCCTGAAAGCCAGGGGTACGCGTGACCGACAGGCCGACCCGGCGGGCCGTGCGGGCGAAAGCGACCGCGTCGAGGACGGCCGCACCGCCCGGGTCGTTGTTGAAGTAGACGTACACGGGCGGCTCGGCACCGTACTCCGCCTCGATCCGCTCGGCCCACGACCGTAACGCCGTGCGACCGTACCGTGGCCTGGGTTTTGCTCTTCCCTCGTGCATCCGCAGGTACCCGAACCCGGCCGTGCGCCACAGTGGAGTGATCGGCCGACCGCGCCGATCGGACCAGCAGAGCGCCGCGCCACGGCGGTCCAGTACGCGCCGGATGTCGTCCGTCCACCACGAAGGATGGCGTGGTTCGACCGCCACGTTCACGGCAGACGGGAAGCGGCGCAGCACCGCGTCGAGACTGTCCACATCGGCCCGTAGCGTCGGCGGTAGCTGGACGAGGACGGGCCCGAGCTTGCCGTCCAGGCCTTCCGCCCGATCGAGGAAGCGGGCCACCGGTTCGGCGGGATCGCGCAGCCGCCGGATGTGGGTCAGGTAGCGGCTCAGCTTGACCGCCACGCAGAAGTCGTCCGGAGTGCGTTCGCGCCAGCCGGCGAACGTCGTCCGTTCGGGTAGCCGGTAGAACGCGTTGTTCACCTCGACCGTGGCGAACGCTCCCGCATAGTGTTCGAGCCAGCGTCGCTTCGGCACGTACCTGGGGTAGAGGCGGCCGCGCCAGTCGTCGTACTGCCAGCCGGACGTGCCGATAACGATCACTATGGGGGACTACCCGGTCATTGCTGGGGTGTAACCTGCCGCCCATGCATCCAGGTGGTGTGTATCAGAGCTCGGTGACCGACGGCGAGGACGCGTTCGGCCGCCTCGCGTCGACGGCTAAGGGCTGGCACAGCATGCAGATGGGCGTCCTGGGGTTCATCGGCCTCTGTGGGGTGCTCCAGTCGGGCAACAGCGGCATTCCGGGGTGGCTGGAGTCGCTTTCCGGCCTGCTCGCCGGCGTCTCGTTCGTCGTGGCGTGCGTGGCCATGGTGCTCGTGGGCCGGGTGGCCTACCCGTTCTACGGCGCTGCCATGGCGGGGTCGCCCGATCCGGCGCGGGTCAGCCGGATGGGCGGCCAGTTGAAGGTCGGCATCCGTACCTCGTTCGTCGCCGTGGTGCTGATCGTGGTGTCGGCGCTGTCGGGATGGTGGCCGAGTGAAGGCGGCGACGCCGGCTCGGTGCAGGTCCGGGATGTGGCCGGCCGCACGTGGTGCGGATCGCTGACCGATGCGCCGACCGGCAGCGTGGGCGTGCGGACCGCGGACGGCACGTTCGCGATCCGCACGGACGCGATAGCGGAGATCAGCCCGGTCGGTTCGTGCTGACCAGTTCGATGGGCGCGGGCTTGCCGGTGCGGAGTGTCCACGGCGTTTCGCCATGCGTGAAGGCGGGTCGCACCGGTGGCGGCGGTACCGGACCCTGACCGGCGAACTCCTCCTCGGTCATGGCCTGCAGCGCGCTCAGCGCGGTACCCATGAGAGCCGCCGCGGTCAGGATCGTGATCGGCACGATCAGCAGGACCGGGGTAACCCCCCGGGGCGGCTCCGGTACCAGCGACAGCCGGATGTGCAGTGCCGCCATGGCGGTGTAGTGCATGCCCACCACCGCCACGCCCATGATGGCCGCGGCCACCAGAATCGCGCGCCAACCCCTGATCGTCACGGTGAACGTCAGCGCGACCGTAGCGGCCACGACCGCGATCACCACCGAGGCCGCGACGAGACCCGGGTCGTACTCCAGCGACCCGCTCACTTCCAGCGCGAACATGCCGGTGTAGTGCATAGCCGCGACGCCCAGGCCGGTGAACAGGCCGCCCAGCAGGGTCTTGTGGAAGCGTGGCCGGCCGAGGCCGGCGACGAACAGCCCGACACCCACGGTCGCCACGGCGATCAGCAGGCTGCCGATCGTGATGTAGGGGTTGTACCGGACCGGGGTGCTCGGCACGTCGAAGCCCAGCATCGCCATGAAGTGCATCAGCCAGATCCCGGCACCGCCGATCGAGATCGAGGCGAGTACCAGCCAGCGGATCCTGCGGTTGCGGGTCGTCACGGCCCGCGCCCGGGCCGTGCAGACCAGGCCCAGCAGTGAGCCCAGGAAAGCGAGTAGGTAGGCCATGGTCGGGTTGAACCAGCCGTACGAGAAATGGTGCAGTTCTGCCACGCCGGTCATTGAGCCACGCAGTGTCTGGGTCCAATCGCACATCGTGTCCGCTCTTTGAAAGGACCGAGTACCGTGGTCCCCCGTGACGCGACACCTGCGTATCTACGCTCTCGTCGGCATCGACGGGTCCGGAAAGACCACGCAGGCGCACGATCTGGCGGCCTGGCTGACCGGCCTGGGGGTCCCAGCCCGGTACTTCCAGAACGCGGGCGGCCGGCGGTGGTTCGGCAGGTTGGCCCGCCGGCTCGGGCTGCGGCCCGACGCCCAGGCGCTGCTGGGCCGCTCGGGGATGCTGGCCGTCGAGGCGGTGCTGCGCTGGCTCGCCATCGGCCAGGCGCTCGTCCGCGCGCGGCTGACCGGTCGGGTCGCGGTGATGGACCGGTACGCCGTGTGCCAGTACGCGAGCATCCGCGCCCACGCCGGCACCCGACTGGGCGAGCGGGTGGCCCGGATCGCGTACCGGTTGTTCCCCACCCCGGACGTGACGTTCCTGCTGGCCGTCACGCCGCAGGAGGCGTACCGCCGCATCGACCTGCGCGGTACCGACCACGAACGGCTGGAGTTCCTCGTCGCCGCCGCCGACGCGTACGACCGGCTGCCGGAGGCGTCGACTTTCATCCGGATCGATGCCGATGGGCCTCCCGAGGAGGTGTCGCACGCGATCCGCGCTTCGCTCGTCGCGAACGGCGCTGTCCAGGCGCCCGGCGTACCGGCATGATCGGACACCATGCGACTGCTGGTGCTCGGTGGTACGGCGTTCCTCGGACGCGCGGTAGCCAGTCACGCCCGCGACGCGGGCCACGACGTCACGTGTGCCGCCCGGGGTGAGTCGGGGGCGCCGCCGAAGGGCGTCACGTTCGTCCGGGTCGACCGGGACCTGCCCGACGGCCTCGCCCCGCTTTCCGGGTCCGCGTTCGACGCCGTGGTCGACGTGTCGAGCCGGCCCAGCCAGGTGCGCCGTGCGGTCGCCGAGTTCGCCGGCCACTGGGTCTACGTGTCCACCGGATCCGTCTACGCCGACCCGGCCACCGCTGGGCAGCGGGCGGACTCCGCACCGGTCCAGGACGCGGCGCCACCCGACGTCGACGACCCGCGAGCGGACGACGGTGCCGCGTACGGGCCGTGCAAGGTCGCCTGCGAGGAAGCGGTACTGGCCGCGCATCCGGGCGCGTTCATCTGCCGGGCGGGCCTGATCGTCGGGCCCGAGGACGACAGCGGCCGGTTCGCGTACTGGGTCGACCGGTTGGCCCGGGGTGGCGAGGTGCTCGCGCCCGGCCGCCCCGACGACCTCGCGCAGTGGGTCGACGTGCGGGATCTGGCGGCCTGGCTGGTGTCCGCCGCCGAATCCGGACTCGGTGGCGTGTACGACGGCATCGGCGCCCCGGTGCCCTTCGCGGAGTTCCTGGCATCGGTGTCCCGCGGCGTCGCCACGCCCGCCCGGTTGACCTGGGTCGAGCAGGAGTTCCTCACCGAGCACGAGGTACGGCCGTGGACGGGCCGGCGGTCGCTGCCGCTGTGGCTGCCCCTACCGGAGTACGGCGGCTTCCTGAGCCGCGACGTCAGCGCCTCCCTCGCGGCCGGCCTGGTGACCCGCGACCTCGCCGCGACGGCCGCCGACACCCTGGCGTGGTTGCGGTCGGAGCCGGACCGGGACACCTCCTCGTGGCCCGGCCTGACCGCCGACGAGGAGTCCGAGCTGCTGACCGCCTGGCACGTCAGCCGACAGCGGTGAGTTCCTGAGCCTCCACTGTGGACTACGCTCTTCCGGACAAACACCCCATCCGGTTACCGTCGGAACACCGCACAGATGGATACCCGACACCGGTGACGAACGGCCCGCCCGCCTACTCAGCGTGGTGACGACGGTCGCAGCCGATGAGTGAACCAGATCGCTGCGGCGGCGCGTACCTCATGGTGTGCTGAATGGGTGACCGCCGCGGTCGCCAGCCATCCGGCACGCGGCTCGCGCCGAAGTCCAGATGTACGGCGCAGGGTGTGTGTCTCAGCTAACACTCAGGCACTTGTGACCGTTTCGTCACTGACAACGGAATCAACCCGGCGCACCGTCTGTTGTTTAGGTGTCAGTACCGGTGGGGCAAATCAAGGGTTACGGGGGAGGCATACGAGACGTGGAGAACATGGTGGTGATGCGCACCGACGAGGTTGCGGAAGAGCGCGACCTGGTCGGCGTCTACCTGCACGAGATTTCCAAGACGCAACTGCTCGACGCGGCGCGTGAGGTCGAGCTTGCGAAGGCGATCGAGGCGGGCCTCTACGCTGAGCACCTGCTCAGCCAGGACGAACTCCCTCGGGGCGTACATTCGGACGAGCTCGAGCGCCTGGTGATCGAAGGCGAGCGGGCCAAGGATCTGTTCATCCGGGCGAACCTGCGGCTGGTCGTTTCGATCGCACGCCGCTATGTCCGCTCCGGAATGCCGATGCTCGACCTCATTCAGGAAGGCAATACCGGTCTGGTCCGCGCGGTAGAGAAGTTCGACTACGAGCGCGGCTACAAGTTCTCGACATACGCGACGTGGTGGATCCGCCAGGCGATCAGCCGAGCGATCGCCCAGCAGGAGCGCACTGTGCGCCTGCCGGTGCACCTGGTCGAGGACGTCAACCGGATGCGCAACGTGACCCGGCAGCTCACCCGCGAGCTAGGTACCGACCCCGAGCCCGAGCAGATCGCGCACGCGCTCGGCGTGCCGATCGAGCGGGTTCACGAGCTGGTCCGGTGGTCCCAGGACACCGTCTCGCTGGACACCCCGGTCGGCGACGACGGCGACACCAACCTGGGCGACCTGGTCGCCGACTCGGACTCCCCGTCCCCGGAGGAGATCGTCCTCGGCGCGCTCGAGCGGCAGCGGATCGAGGGTCTGCTCGGTCACCTGGACGACCGGTCCGCCGGCATCATGCGGGCCCGGTACGGCCTCGAAGACGGCCGCGAGCACTCGCTCACCGAGGTCGCGTCGCGCTTCTCCCTCTCCCGGGAGCGCATCCGTCAGCTCGAGATCCAGGCCCTCGGCCGGCTCCGCGAGCTGGCTAGGGCCGAGGGCCTTCAGGCCGCATAGTTGGGGGTACGCACTCAGCCGGTGTCCGCTTCAGGACGCCGGCTGATTCGTGTCGTGGGCCTGATTCGTGTGGTGGGCCAGGAAGCCGAGCATGTCCGCCGCCAGCGCGATCGCCCGCGACACCGCGCGTGCCCCGTGGCCGACTCCGACCTCCCGGCGCAGCAGCACCGGACGGCTGTGCGGGTCGCTGGCCGTGGCGTGCTGTAGGGCGGCGCACATCTTGCGGGGGTGGCACGGATCGGTCCGGGCGTCGGCCTCGTAGCTGGTAAACAGCACGGCGGGATACGCCGTGCCGGCCACGACCTTGTGATACGGCGAGTACGACAGCAGCCAGGCCAACTCGTCCGGGTCGTCGGCGCTGCCGTACTCGTGCGACCAGAACCGGCCGATCAGGAAGCGCTCGTAGCGCACCATGTCCAGCAACGGCTTGGCGCAGACCACGGCCCGGAAAAGCTCGGGCCGCTGGGTGAGCGCAGCGCCGACGAGCAGCCCGCCGTTGGAGCCACCGCTGATCGCCAGCTGACCCGACGTCGTCCAGCCCTCCGCGACGAGGTACTCGGCGGCCGCGTGGAAGTCGTCGAACACGTTCTGCTTCCGCTCCCGCATGCCCGCCCGGTGCCAGTCCTCGCCCTCCTCGCTGCCACCGCGTAACTGGGCCTCGGCGTACACGCCCCCGGCACCGACCCAGGCCAGTGCCTGCGGGTTGTACTCCGGCACGCTCGAGATGGCGAAGCCGCCGTAGCCGGTGAGCAGCGTGGGCCGCGGCCCGTCCTGGTCACCTCGCGGGCTGAGCACGTACATGCGGACCTCGGTACCGTCCGCCGACGTGTAGGTCGCCTGCCGGGTGTCGACCGCGGGCGGCGTCGCCGCACCCGGTGCCGACGCCTCGAGCTCGAGCCGGCCGCCGGCGTACCGGTGGACCGACGGTGGCGTGACGAAGTCGGTCCAGCCGATCCACACCGCGTCCCGGTTGTCCAGCGTCAGTTCATCCACAGTAGACAGCCCGATGACGGTACCGAGTCCGGGCAGCGGTACCTGTTCGACCACCGCGCCAGTGGCCGCGTCGCGCAGGTCCACTTCGGACGATCCGTGCCGGGTACGCAGGATCACGAGCCGGTTCGAGTCGGGGACGTACCGCACCGCTTCGAGAACGGCGGTCGGGTCCTCGGCGACCAGTTCCGTCCACTGTGTCCGGTCCGGCGCGGCCGGATCGGCGACGCACAGTCGCCAGCGGTCCGCGTCGTGCGTGGTCAGCAGGTACAGCCGCCCGTCGCGCTCGACCCAGGCATGCACCCGTACGTCGTCGTCGTAGTGGACCAGCTCCCGCGGCGGCGACGCGGCGTGCAGGTCGGCGAGCCACAGCCAGTTACGCCGGGCCGTACCGAGCATGCCGGTCATCACCAGCCACCGGCCGTCGTCGGAGAGTTCGAGGTCGTAGAGCATGGCCGCGGCCCCGCCGTCGCCGTGCAGCAGCTCGTCGGTCTCGTCCGGGTGGGCGCCGACCTTGTGCCGCCACACCCGCCGGTGGAACGCCTCCTCGCCGGCCGGTACCTGGTCCGGAGGCAGCCGCCGTACGTAGATCAGCTCCTCGCCCCCGGGCAGCCACCCGATCGGCGTGAACTTCACGCGCTCGATGGGACCCTCGAGCAGCGCCCCGGTCGCCACGTCGAGCACGAACAGCCGGGACTCCTCGTCGCCGCCGACGCTGGTCAGGTACGCCAGCCGGGTCCCTTCGTGGCTGGCCGCCCAGCCGTCGAGCACGGTCAGCCCGCTGAGATCCTCGGCGTTGACGTCGACCAGGGCCCGTTCCGTGCCGTCCGGTTCGCGTACGTAGAGCACGTAGTGCTCCTCGTCGGGCCGGCGCTTGGTGAAGAACGCCCGGCCGGCACGCCACGTCGGTACGCCCACTCCGCCGGCGCGCAGCAGCGGTTCCAGCGCCTCCGCCATCGCGGCGCGCTCGGGCATCGCGTCGAGCCGGTCACGCGCCAGGGTGTCCTGGGCTGAGGACCAGGCGACGGTACGAGGATCGGCCGCGTCCTCCAGCCACCGGTACGGGTCGGCGACCAGGTGGCCGTGCAGGTCTTCGACGAGGTCGAGGCGTTCCGCCGCGGGGTATCGGTCCATCCGCCGATGGTAGACAGCTGAGTCCTTACATCGCCGCCGTCGTACCCCTGCTGTGACCCTTCAGCACCTGGTCAGGGTGTCAGCCAACCTTGGACAGCGCGGCTGCGGCCACGCGCGCGAACCGTTTCAACGCTGCCTCGTTCTCGTCGAGCTTCGATCCGGCCCGGACGCCCACTATGGGCTCGACATACGGTCCCCACGACGGGCGACGACGAAGATGCGCCGGAACGGCAGCACGGTCCCGTACGGCTCGGGCGGGTACGCCTCGCGCAGCGCCGCGGCGACGTCCTGCCGGAAGCGCTCGACCGCGTCGGCGTCATCGGCCAGCGTGTCGAGATACGGTCGCAGCCCCGTGCCGGCGAACCACTCCAGCACCGGGTCGCCACCTTGCAGCACGTGCAGGTACGTGGTCTCCCACGCGTCGACCTCGTACCCCAACCGGGCGAGCACGTCGACGTACGCGTCCGGCGTGAGCACCGGGCTGGATCCGGATCGAGGTCCGCGCCGGACCGCTACCGGCCCGAGCCGCGGTGCCCATTGCGGTGACGCGGCGACGGTGCGGATCGCGACGGTCGCGGCCGACCCGCCGGAGCCCGGTACCTGGAAGGCGAGCGCGCCGCCGGGGTTGACGAAGTCACGCAGCCAGACGGGCAACAGATCCACATGGGACGGTACCCATTGCAGCGCGGCGTTGGACACGACCAGGTCGACGGGGGCCGACGGCCGCCAGTCTTCGATCGCGCCGCGTGTGAACTCCAACCGCCCGGGGCGGCCGAGCTTGTGCGCCGTCTCGATCATGTCGTCGGACGAGTCGACTCCGGTGACGAATGCCGCCGGCCACCGGTCGGACAGTGTCGCGGTCAGGTGACCGGGGCCGCAGCCGAGGTCCACGACCGTTGCCGGCCGCAGATCGGCGACCTGGCTGACGAGGTCGTGGAACGCCCGCGCGCGTTCCCGCTCGAACTGAAGGTACTGATCCGGATCCCAGGACGTCTGTGCCACAACGATCAAGCTAGATCGTCCGGGCGATCATGGGCAAACCGGGGTGGCTCGAGGATCGAGCCACCCCGATTCGCCCTCGATCCCCCCGGGGGGGTGGGGGAGGGGGGAGGGGGAAGGAAAGCTAGCCGGGTCGGCCGTAGCCGTACGGAGTCATCATGTCCACACTGGACAATTTGACCACCTCCCCGGGCGTGGGTGCGTGGATCACTTTGTCGTCGCCGACGAAGATGGCCACGTGGCCGAGGTCGCTGTAGAACACGAGATCCCCGGGTTCCAGCGAACGGCGGCCGATGTGCGTGACCTTCCCCCACTGCAGCTCCGCGTTGTGCGGCAAGGTGACGCCGGCCGCCCGCCAAGCCGCGAGGGTCAGTCCGGAGCAGTCGTACCCTCCAGGCCCGTCGGCGGCCCACACGTACGGCTTGCCGAGCGCGCCGTAGGCGTACTTCACCGCGGTACCGGCGCGTCCGGACACGGCCGGGGCGGGCGAGGGGGACGCCCCGGACGATTCCTGCGCGGCGCCGTACGCCTGGCGGCGCAACTCGTACAGTGCCTGAAGATCTTTTTCGATCTTCGCCCTTCGGGTAGCGAGATCCTTCTGCTGCGCGGTCTGCGTGGCGATCAGCGCGTCGAGACGCCGCTGCTCCTCGCTGAGCCCAGCCCGGGCCGCGACCACCTCGGCGACCTGCCGCTGCTGAGCCCGTGAGACGTGGTCGAGGACGGCGAGTCGATCGACGAGCGCGCCCGTCGACCCGCTGTCCAGCACCGCGCCGATCGACGCGAGCTGACCGGTCTTGTACGCCCGCGACGCCAGCTCGCCAACCGTCGTCTGAGCGGTATCGAGCCGAGCCTGGAGCGGACCGAGCCGGGCGGTTACTGCTTCGGCGGCCGCCTTGGATGCCTTCAGCTGCTCGTTGACCTTGTTGTACTCTTCGATGACCTTCGATAACGCCGCCGATGCCTGTTTGATCTGCCTTTGCACCTCGTCAATGGACGGCGCCGCTGAGACGGCGGTCGCAGAAATGGAGACACCGACGGCCGTACAGCCAACGATGACGAGGCGCCACAGTGCGCGCGGCACAGGACTGACCCTTCCTTCGTGGCCGCCTACCGAGTTAGCTGACGGGTTCGGGCGGAAGGAGGGTCGCCCTACCGCGAAGGTTCGCGGATTCACCCCTGACCTTGCCGGCCTATGCCTTCCGGCCGGCAGAGCCTCGAGTTACTGCGGTGGGTCCCCGGTTCGTCTATGACGATTCGGCGGCGCCGGACTGGTGTCGCCCGGGGGGTCAGGCGATCAGACGCCCAAGCCGGCGAGGTTCAACCTAACCACCAACGAGCAATACCGGAAGAGGAGAAGTGCGACTTGTCGCCATCACGCCTGATTGACGAAATGTCGTTATCACGAGCCGTAGTCGATCAATAGCGATACGGCGCTGAAGAAGATCTCTTGACGGGGCCGTGAGAACTAGTTAAATGACCGGTAACTTTTGGACGTGGGCTGGGTCACAATTGACCCGGAGTCAATTCCATCACCCCCCGGGAGCGGCCGAGATGCTGCAGGCGCAGAACCTCGAGGTCGTATACGACGACGTCATGCTCGTCCTGCGCGGGGTCAGCCTGACCGTCCCACCGGGCGGCATCGTCGCGTTGCTGGGCGCCAACGGCGCCGGCAAGACAACGATGCTGCGGGCGATCTGCGGACTGCTCGACGTGCACGAGGGCGAGGTGACCCGGGGCTCCGTCACGCTGGACGGCCAACCGATCCACCAGCTCAGTCCGGCAGCGATCGTCCGGCGCGGGATCACCCAGGTGATGGAAGGCCGGCGCATCTTCGCCGAGCTGACCGTCGAGGAGAACCTGCGCATCGGTGGTCACACCAACGCACGCCATGTGGCGGGACGGCTGGACCACGTGTACGGACTCTTCCCCGTGCTCGCCGAACGCAGGCGACGCACTGCCGGCTACCTGTCCGGTGGCGAGCAGCAGATGCTGGCGATGGGCCGCGCCCTGATGGCCGAACCGCGCTACCTGCTGCTCGACGAACCCAGCCTGGGCCTCGCGCCGCGGCTGGTCGAGCAGGTCAGCAGGCTCATCGTCGAAATCAACAAGTCGGGTACCGGCGTGCTGCTCGTCGAGCAGAACGCCACGATGGCGCTGACCATCGCACAGCACGGGTACGTTCTCGAGACCGGCAAGGTCGTGCTGGACAAGCCGGCCGAGGCGTTGCTGGCCGACGAGGACATCCGGGAGTTCTACCTCGGCCTGCAGGGCGCGGCCGACGACGAACGCAAGACGTTCCGTGAGGTCAAGCACTACAAGCGACGGAAGCGGTGGCTCTCATGACGGCTGACGAACCCGTGCTCGTGTTCGACGACGTCCGCCTGTCCTTCGCCGGTGTCAAGGCGATCGACGGGGTGAGCTTCGAGGTCGGTCGGCACGAGCTGTTCGCCATCATCGGCCCCAACGGCGCCGGCAAGACCTCGGTGTTCAACGTGCTGTCCGGCGTGTACAAGCCACAGTCGGGTCGAATCACCTTCGACGGTCAGAATCTGATCGGCCTCCGGCCGCATCAGATCGCGGCGCGGGGGATGGCCCGTACCTTCCAGAACGTCGAGCTGTTCGAGCGGCTGACCGTGCTCGAGAACCTCATGCTCGGCCGGCACAACCACATCCGGTACGGCCCACTGTCGGCGATCGCCTGGCTGGGCCGGGCCCAACGCGAGGAGATCGCGAACCGGGCAGCGGTCGAGGACATCGTCGACTTCCTCGAGCTGGCCCAGTGGCGGCGGTACCCGGTCGGCCTGATCCCGTACGGCGTACAGAAGCGGGTCGAACTCGGCCGGGCCCTCGCGATGCAGCCGAAGCTGCTGCTGCTCGACGAGCCGGTCGGCGGCATGAACCTCGAGGAGACCGAGGACATGGCGCGCTACATCCTCGACATCCGCGACGAGCTCGATCTGCCCATCATCCTGGTCGAGCACGACATGGGCCTGGTCATGGACCTGGCCGACCGCGTACTCGTCATGGACTTCGGCGTGTCGATCGCCACCGGTCCCCCCGCCGAGATCCAACACAACCCCCAAGTCATCAGCGCCTACCTGGGCCGCACGACCACTGCTGCCCAGCGCGAGGAGGTGCGGCCATGACAGCCGTGACAGAAGTATCGACGACTACCACGGTCGCCAGTCGGATCCGGGACCGCGCACAGCAGACCCCGGTCGGTGTCGCCATGCGGGAGAAGGACTTCGGCATCTGGCAGGAGGTCACCTGGGCGGCGTACTGGGACACCGTACAGACCGTCGCGCACGCGTTGCTGGCCCTCGGCATCGAGCCCGGAGACCGCGTCGCGATCCACTCGGAGAACCGCCGCGAGTGGCTGTACGCGGACGTGGCGACGATGGCCATCCGAGCCATGACCGTCGGCCTCTACCCGACCAACCCGCCGGCCGAGGTCGGCTACCTGCTGTCGCACTCGGGTGCCAAGGTGCTCGTCGCCGAAGACCAGGAACAGGTCGACAAGGCGCTGCAGGTCATCGACCGTTGCCCGGATCTCGAGCGCATCGTCTACCTCGAGCCGCGCGGCATCCGTGGCCGGTACGATCACCCCAAGCTGATGGCGTGGCCGGAGTTGCTCGCGCTGGGCGAGGAGCACCGGCGGGCCTTCCCGACCGCGGTCGACGACCGGATGGCCGCCGCCCAACCGGACGACATCGCGACTCTCATCTACACCTCGGGGACCACCGGCCCGCCGAAGGGCGCGATGCTGTCGGTGTCCAATGTGGACTTCGCGATCGACATCCTCGTCCAGGGTGGCGGTTTCGCTTCGCCACCGCCCGGGCCGCGCGACACGACGCTGTCGTACCTGCCGCTGTGCCACGTCGCCGAACGGATCTTCACCACCTGGTTCAACGCGGGAGCCGGAGTCCGGGTCAACTTCGCCGAGTCGATCGCCACGGTCCAGCCGAACCTGCAGGAGGTCCAGCCGACGATCCTGTTCGGCGTACCGCGCATCTGGGAGAAGATCCTCGCGACCGTCCACATCAGACTCGCCAGTGCCAGTCCGATCAAGCGGGCCAATGCCAAGCTCTGGCTGAAGGTCGCCGACCGGATGGGCGGCACGCTCGTGCGTACCGGTGGCCGGCACACGGTCGGCACCCGGCTCATGTACGCCATCGGCTGGGTGTTCTGCTACCGCGCACTGCGGGAGCGGATCGGGATGCGCCGGGTCCGGTACGCCGCCAGTGGCGCCGCGCCGATCGCACCCGACGTGCTGAAGTTCTTCATGGGCATCGGCGTTCCGATGCACGAGGTCTACGGGATGACCGAGAACACGGCGGTGGCTACCGCGAACATGCCCGGCCGGGTCAAGCTCGGTACCGTCGGCGAGCCACACCCCACTGTGGACCTCCGCATCTCCGACGATGGGGAGATCCAGACGAAGCACGCGGGTACGTTCATCGGCTACTTCCGCGATCCCGAGGCGACCGAGCGGGCGATGACCGCGGACGGCTGGCTGCGTACCGGAGACATCGGGGAGTGGATCGACGGGACGCACGTAAAGATCACCGACCGGGCGAAGGACATCATCATCACCTCGGGCGGCAAGAACATCGCGCCGAGCGAGATCGAGAACGCGCTCAAGGCGTCGCCGTTCATCAAGGAAGTCATCGTGGTCGGGGACCGGCGGCCGTACCTCGTGGCGCTCATCGGGATCGAGCTGGACACCGTGGGGGAGTGGGCGCAGCGACGCAGGATCGCCTACACCACCTACCGCGACCTGTCGGAGAAGCCGGAGGTACTGAAGCTGGTCCAGTCCATTGTGGACGAGGTGAACGAGCGGTTCGCCTCGGTCGAGCAGATCAAGAAGTTCCGGATGCTGCCCAAGGAGCTGGACCACGAGGACGGTGAGCTGACCGCGACGCAGAAGGTGAAGCGGGCCGCCATCACCAAGCTCTTCGCGTCCGAGGTCGAAGGCCTGTATCGGGGATGAGAACATTCCTGGAGGCATGCACCCGGGGGCTCGGGCAGGGCAGCGTGTACGCGTTGCTCGCGCTCGGCTTCGTCATCATCTACAAGGCCACCCGGGTGATCAGCTTCGCCCAGCCCGCCTTCATGTTGGTGGGTGCGGTGCTGGTGACGTACCTCGTCGGGCCCTTGGGTTTCTGGGTGGCGGTGCCGCTGGCGGCGGTCGCGACCGCGGGCCTCGCGCTCGGCGTCGAACGCGCGGTCGTGCGGCCGATGGTGGGCAAGCCGGCCTTCGTGGTCGCGATCCTCACGCTCGGCGTGGACCAGGTGGTCCGGGTCGTCACCAACGGGTTCCTGCCTTCGGACGTGCGGCACGTCGGTGACCCGTGGGGGCTGCGTACCGTGCTGATCGCCGGCCTGTCGGTGCAGGAGCGGCACATCGCGATGCTGATCGCGACGGCCGCGCTGGTGCTCGCGCTGTTCGCCTTCTTCCGGTACACGCGGATGGGCCTGGCGATGCGGGCGGCGTCGTACGACCAGGAGGCCGCGCTCGCCCAGGGGGTCTCGGTCGGCGCGGTGTTCGCGGTGTCGTGGGCGATGGCCGGCGCGCTGGCGGCGGTCGCCGGGGTGTTCTCCGCGGTCGGCGGTAGCGTCGACCAGCTGCTGTGGATCATTACGCTGACCGCGCTGCCGGTCATCATCCTCGGTGGGCTCGACTCGTTGCCGGGAGCGGTGCTGGGCGGGCTCATCGTGGGTCTGGTGCAGGAGATCACCGCCACGTACCAGTCGAACATCGGCTGGCTCGGCAGCAACTTCTCGTACATCACGCCGTACGTGGTGATGATGCTGGTGCTGTTGGTGCGGCCGTACGGACTGTTCGGCACGAGGGAGGTCGAACGCGTATGAGTGTCGGTCGGCCGCTGCTGCACACGTCGTACGCCTCGGATATGGCGCTGTTCAACACCGGTACCAAGAAGGTCGCGTTCGCCGCCCTGTTGGGGGTGGGGCTGGCGCTGCCGTTCGTCCTCACCGACGACATACTGCTGCAGCTCGCCAGCGCCTGTGTCGCCGCGATCGGGGCGATCGGCCTCAACCTGGTAACCGGGTACGCCGGGCAGGTGTCCCTGGGGCACGCGTTCTTCCTGGCGATCGGGGCGTACACCGGCGCCTATCTCTCCGGCGACCGGGGCGACTTCCGGGCGATGGGCCTCGGCGTGGACAACATGCTCGTCTGGCTGCCCGCCGCCGGGTTGGTCGCCGGGCTGGCCGGCGTCCTGGTGGCGCCGCTGGCGACCCGCCTTCGTGGGCTGTACCTGGCGATCGTCACGCTCGGCCTCGTCTTCGTCGGCGAGTACATCCTCACCGAATGGAACGGGATGACCGGCGGGCTGGGCCAGGGGCGGCGGGCGGCGAAGCTGTCGCTGTTCGGCTACCGGTTCGACACCGACGGGCCGTTGCTCGGCCTCGAGGTCACCCGCGCCCAGAAGCTGCTCCTACTGATGCTCGTGCTGCTCGTGATCTTTGCGATAGCCGCACGCAACCTGGCCCGGTCCAAGGTGGGCCGGGCGTTCTCGGCGGTCCGGGACCGGGACATCGCCGCCGGTGTCATCGGCGTGAACCTGGCCCGGTACAAGACGATCGCCTTCGGCATCTCGTCCTTCTACGCCGGTTGTGCCGGCGCGCTGCTGTACACCATCAACGGGCGCTTCGACGCCGGGCAGTTCAATCTCGCCCTGTCGGTGCTCTTCATCGCGATGGTGCTCGTCGGCGGTGCCGGTACTGTTTCCGGCGCCATCCTGGGGGCGTTCTTCTTCACGTTGCTGCCCCGCTTCACCCGCGACGTCATCCCGACGGTCGCACCCTTTGTCAGTACCTCTTCGACCGAACAGTTCAACGTCTTCCAGCTGGAAGGCATCCTCTACGGCGCTCTCGTCATCGTGTTCCTGATCTTCGAGCCACGCGGCCTGTTCGGCATCTGGATCCGCGTGCGCAACTACTGGAAAGCCTGGCCCTTCTCCTACTAGCTAGCTAGCCCCGACCTCAACCAGGAGGAAAAGTGAAACGGCTGGGATCGATCACCATCGTGGCCCTACTGGCGCTGGCGGGCGCGCTCACCGGCTGCCGCAGTTCGGAGTCGGGCAGCAGCGGTACCGCCGCCGCTCCGGGTGTCACGAAGGAGGCCTGTCCGAATGCGGTCGACAAGAACAAGGGCTGCATCTACCTCGGCATCATCTCGGACCTGACCGAGGGCCCGTTCCGGGCGCTCGCGGTACCGATCACCGAATCCCAGAAGGCGTTCTGGGCCCGCGTCAACAAGAACGGCGGGATCGGCAACTACGAGGTCGACGTGACCACGTACGTCAAGGACAACAAGTACAAGCCCGAGGTACACAACCAGGTGTACCAGGAGATCAAGGGCAAGGTGCTGGCGCTCGCCCAGACGCTCGGCTCGCCGACCACCGCCGCCATCATCGACGACCTGCGGGCCAACAACATCGTGGCCGTACCGGCGTCCTGGACCTCGGCGTGGGCGTTCGAGGACGTGATCCTCGAGTCCGGCGCCAACTACTGCGTCGAGTCGATGAACGCGCTCGACTACGCCAAGGAGAAGTACCAGTCGAAGTCCGTGCTCGCGATCCACTACGCGGGTGACTACGGTGCCGACGCGGCGGCGGGCGCGAAGATCGCCGCGGAGAAGCTCGGCATGACGTATAGCCACGTGCAGACCAACTCCGGTGCACAGAACCAGGCGGCGGCCATCCAGGCGGTCATCAGTGGGAAGCCGGATCTGATCATCCTCACGACGGGTCCGGCCGAGACGGCCGCGATCGTGGGCAACGCCGCGGCGCAGGGCTACCGCGGCCGGTTCATCGGTACCAGCCCGACCTTCAACCCCGGCCTGATGGCCAGCCCCGCGGCGCAGGCGCTGACGCTGCTCTACGAGTCGACGGCCCCGTGGGACTCGTGGGAGACCGACACCCCCGGTCACAAGGCGATGCGCGAGGCGATCGGTAACCCGGCGGGTGGGCCGAACAACGGCTACACCTCGGGCTGGGTGTGGTCGTACCCGCTGAAGGCCGCCCTCGAGAAGGCGGTCGCCTCGGGCACGCTGACCCGGGAGAGCCTGCTGGCGGCGGCGAAGGGCCTGACGTCGGTGGACTACGAGGGCATGCTGCCCACCGGTGCCGGTAACTACGCCGGTGGCGTGGACGGCCAGGTGAAGTCCTCCGCCATCTACAAGCCCGACGCGGCGGCGGTCACGAAGGTGACCCAGGTGAAGGAGTTGTTCATCGGGCCGACCGCCCAGTCCTTCAAGCTCGAGAAGCCCTGCTTCCAGATGACCCTCTGACCCTGTTTTCTTGGCCCGGTCGGTCTAGGCCGACCGGGCCGTGCCTTTTCCGGGTTCGGCTGAGCCGACCAGGCGCCTGGACCTTCGGTCGGCGCAGATCCAGCCCAAGGAACCAGCTAGACCGCGGGCTCCGCTTCGCTTCACCCGCTGGTGGCCAATTCGTCTGTGGCTCGCTTCAATAGGGCGATCGTGTCGCGAGCCGGCAGGGCGGCCGCGGCGAGGCGGGCGAACATCCGCTCGTACTCGGCGACGTGGTCCGGCCGGTCTCGCAGCACCATCTGGGTCTGCGCCTGTTCGACGTACAGCACGGTGTCGTCGGCGGGGTCGGCGAACTCGAACAGCACAAACGAGCCGTACAGACCCGGGTGGAAGCCGGCCGAGAACGGGATCACGCCGAGCCGCACGTTGGGTCGGGCGGCGAGTGCGGCGAGGTGGTCGAGCTGCGCCCGCATCACCGCCGGGCCACCGATCGGCCGGCGGATCACGGCCTCGTCGAGTAGCACCGTCAAGGTGGCCGCGTTGGGCCGGTCGAACAGCTCCTTGATGCGGGTCATGCGCAGGGCGAGCCGCTGTTCCGCCACGTCAGGCGGAAGCTCGGCGGGGCCACCGTTCGTGATGACCGTGCGGGCGTACGCCTCGGTCTGGCACGGCCCGGGCACGACGGTCGGGTGGAAGTAGCGGATCGTCGCGGCATCCGCCTCGCAGCCGATGAACTCCAGATACGGCTGGGACAGCACGTCGCGGTACTGCGTCCACCAGACACGCTGGCGGGCGGTGCGGGCCAGGGCCAGCAGGTCGTCGACCCGGGTCGGGTCGCGGACGCCGTACAGACCCAGCAGCGCGCGCAGGTCATTGATGGAGATGCCGACCGTACCGGCCTCGATGCGGACCAGCTTCGACAGCGACCACTCCATCTCCGAGGCCGCCTGTTCCTGGGTCAGCCCGGCTTCCTCACGGCGCTGGCGCAGCTCCGATCGCAGCCGGAAGCGACCCGCGGTACGTCCACGAGAGGCGGTCAAGGCGAATGCTCCCTTGGTAGTCAAGTAGACGGTTGGCAACCTGCCAAGTAGCTAGTTGACAGTACACCGCACGATGCGGTATGGCGGCACCGTATGAAAGGAGCGTCGTGCACGACTGGACAATTAGCCGTTTATAACCATCAACCTGCTGTAGACGACCTAGGCAAGTTGCCATATGGCTAATTGCTCTCTTCCCTCTTTCCGGGTAGCTGCTCCACAATCTCGGTAGACACAAGGTCCCAGAATTGATGACGGCACCCGGGTGCCACCGGGTGCCGCCGGAAAGCTCTCAACCAGCCCTTCCCATGAGCCGCTAGGAGCCTCGAGTGGATGCTACCCAGCCCTTGGCACGCCCACCAGACAACGTCACCTTCCTCGATCGAAACGGCATCCGGATCACCGGTTGCTGGTTCGACGCCTCGGGAGTGCGGTTCGCCGTACGCGATCTGAGGCAGGTCTGGTCGGTGTCGGGCCCCGTGGACCCGGTCGTCACCAACGCCGCCTGGGCCATCGGTCTGGTGCTGGTCATCGGCGGGCTCACCGCGCCGTACCTCGACCTCTCCGGCTGGATCGGGCTGGGACTGGTATTCACGATCACCGTCACGATCTGCCTGATGGCGATCCGCCTCCGGCCGCGACCGCGGGAACTATGGGCGCGGTACCGCGGCTTCGCTGTCCAGATCTACGGCTCGGACGACCCGGTCATGTTCAACCAGGTGTGCCGGGCGCTCAACCGAGCCCGCCAGCAGTACGGGTAGCGGGGGGTGGGGGAAAGTCTGGCTGTTCGGGCGGTGTCGACCTGCCAGGGCCCGTCCGGGCAGCCAGGCGCGCCCCGCGTTGGCTCAGCGGACCGACACGTGGACGTGGTTGGTGTGCTCGGCCGACGGGCTACCGCTGCCGCTGTAGTCCCGCCAAGCCGTGCGCGCGTTACCAGCGGTCCAGATCTTGTCGAACCAGATCACGTACATCACGCCGAGGCGGTCGGCGTTGTCGACGAACCACATCGCGAGCTGGTCGCCGTATGTCTTGTCACCGCCGGTCGCGACGCCGCCGAAACCTCCGCTCGCCGCGGCGAAGTCGCAGGCCCGGCCCTTCGGATGCTCACCGCCGCCGCCAGATCGCCAGCAGGAACAGTACCGCTTGAAGCCGGCCACTCTCGCCTGCGTGTACGCGTGGTAGGTGCGCGGGGTCAGACAGCCGGTCGTCGTGGGATCGTCCACAATGCACGATTCCACTGGCCAGGAGCCGTCGGCGTTGCGTGGCGCGGGTTTCGCCGCCGGTGAGTTGCCGCTGACGAAGCCGCCGAACGGCCGCCCGGCGCCACCCAGTGCCCGCTCCGCGTCCTTCTTCTTCTTTTCCATCTCAGCTAGCAACTGTGTCTGGGTCTGCAGCTCGGCACCGAGCCGGTCGCGGTGCTGTGCCAGCTCGCGGCGCAGCCGGTTGAGTTCGGCGAGCCGCGCGTTCTCCTGTATCGCGAGCATCTCGACGCTGGCCGCGCGCTGCAGGAACATGTCGGGCGAGCCGCTGCTCAGCAGGGCGGTCATCACGCCGAGCCGACCCGTCCGGTACGACCGCGCGGCCACCACGCCGACCTGCTGGTTGAGCAGGGCCAGCCGCATCTCGGTGGTACGCATCTGCTGGTTCATCGCGGCTTCGGTGCGCTTCGATGCGTCGTACTGCGCCTTCGCGTCGAGGTACCCCGCGGTCGCCGCCTCGAGCTGTGCACGCAGTGTCGCCGTACCGCCCTCGGGATCGGGTTCAGCTACTGCCGGTGTCGTGACGAACACGGAAAAGATGGCTCCCAGCGCGACAACAACCGCCCAACGTCGAATTGGTCGAATTGCCAATGCTGACAGAGTCACGGTTCCTCGAGGGGGTTGATGAACCGCGGGTCAGCATACCGCAGGTGCTAGGGGCGGACCAGCAACTGATCGACTGGCGCGTGGTCGTCGGTGAGTATTCGAGCACCGCCGGCGAATGCCGCCAACTCCGTACCGGAGAGGATGTCGACCGGTTCCGTGGCGCGTTCCAGCAGCCGTTTCTCCAGGTCCGCCAACGGAAGCGGGCTGTCCGACGCCAGGATCACGAAGTTCGAGCCGACCCGTCCGGCCAGCGCCTCGGGTGGTGCCACGAGCGCGATGTGCGGAAAGACCGCGGCCACCGTGGCCAGCTCGGCCCGGAGAAAACGGGCGGGCGGGTAGTCGATGACGTTCAGCGCGTACACGCCGGTCGGTCGCAGTACCCGCCGGACGTCGGCCACCAGCTCGCGCGTTGTCAGGTGCCAGGGGATCACGAGGTGGCCGAACGCGTCGCCGACCACCAGGTCGTAACCCCGGTCCGGCTGGTCGGCCAGGCCCATCCGGGCATCGCCGACGCGGATCTGAAGGTCGGCGCCATCCCGCAGGCCGAGCTCCGCGCGGTCCAGCTCGACGAGCTTGCCGTCGAGTTCCAGTACGACGTTGTGGGTGCCGGGTCGGGTGGCGGTCAGGTACCGCGGCACCGTGAACCCGCCCCCGCCGAGGTGCAGCGCGTCGATCCGTTCGCCGCTTGGTTTCTGCACATCGGCCAGCGCGCCGATCCACTGGGTGTACGCGAACTCCAGGTGCACCGGATCGGCAAGGTCTACATAGGAGTGTCGGGCTGAGTTGAGGATCAGCAGCCGACCGGTGGCCCGCTCGGGATCGGTGGTGACGCGGGCACAGTGGTACGCCGTCTCGACATCGCACGGGGTCGGTGCCGTAGCCGCCAGCCCCGCACCGGCGAGCCCGACGGCGGCCAGGATCGCGCGGGTTCGCGGTGAGCCCGGCAAAGCGTCCGCGGGTGCGCCGCGCAGGTAGACCGACACGGCCACGCCGCTGGCCGCGAGTGCTCCGGCCAGTCCGAGCACGATCGCAGTGCTGGGCAACGCGTATACGAGCACGAAGCCGGTGGCCAGTGTGGCCGTGATGGCGCCGAGGGTGCCGATGCTCGACAGCCGGCCGACGATGCGGCCCGTCTGCTCGAGGTCGCCCAGTTGCAGCTTGACCACCAGCGGTGTGACGGCGGCGAGCAGCGTGGCCGGTACGAAGATGGCGAGCGCGGTCAGCAGCAGTACGCCGCCGGCCGCGCTACCGCGCAGCACCTCACCGGCGTAGCGGACGACCGGCAATGTCACCGCGGTGGCGATCGCGGCGAGGACCAGCGCCGGAGCGAGTAACCGGCGCGGGTCCAGCCGGTCGGCGAACCAGCCGCCGAGCCACGCGCCGTAGGCGATGGCGCCGAGCGCCATGCCGATGACCGCGCTGCTGGTCTGTAGAGTGACGCCGACGTACGGTCCCACGAGACGCAAGCCGAGGATCTCGAGGACCAGCACGGCTCCGCTGGCCAGGAAAACCAGGGCCGCGGCGAGCCACGGCGGTAGAGGGTTCATTTCACCCACCCAACTGATTTGCAGGAATTGCCTAGCTTAATAGTCATTTGGATATCGCCCAGTCGGTCAATTCGTACCGTCCACTGCCGAGTGTCAAGTTGCAGCATCAAGTTGCCCCGGTTAGCGTAATGATCGTGAGTGCCCCAGACGTGGAGATGGCCATCGCCGCGGGACAACCCGAGGCCGTGAGCGGTGAGCCAGTGACCATACGGGATCTCGTCTCCCGGAACATCCGGAGGTTGCGGCTCAACGCAGCGGCCAGCCACGAGGATGTTGCCCGCGCCGCACGGCACTACGGTCTACGTTGGACAGTCCAGTGGGTGACCGCGGTCGAGCGCGGTCACCGGGCACCGACCGCCGAGCAGCTGGTGGCACTGCCGATCGTGCTGACCGAGGCATTCGGTCACCGGGTGGGCATGGCCGATCTGCTGCTCGCCGACGGTCCGGTGCTGCTGCGGGCAAAAATCATCGAGGACGAGCCGGCAGTCCCGGTCTCCGCGTCGTACCTGCGCGAGGTCGCCACCGCCCAGCCGCACCGGCGGCCGTTCAGCACTACCGGCGGCTACCCCGCGGTTGGCGAGGGAGGTGACGGCGCCCTGGCCCGGGCCGCGGCGAAGATGCGCGAGATCGGCCGGGCTGGCCTCGGTGACGTCGACATCCGCGCGTTGCACCGTGCCGAGGCGGGCGCCGGTGACGTCGAGGACAAGCTGGCGCGCAAGCTCGGGGTGGCTCCGATCATCGTGATCGCGGCCGCCGCTGGTCTGTGGAGCCGCTCGCTGACCGAGGAGCGGCAGGCACGGCTGACCGTCGACACGTTCAGCGAGGAGCTGCACCCGCAACCGGCCGTGGTGATGCGCCGCCTCAAGGCCGAGCTCACCGAACGCATCGAACAGGCCGCGGCACGGGCACTGGCGATCGCTCTGTCCGGTCCCACGATGGTGCTGCCCCTGGTCGTTCCGCCGGCGTGGACTGCGGATGACGGTGCACCGGCCGAGCAGCCGGAGCCGCCGCGCCAGCGCATGCCGATGTCGCTGTTCAGCAACGAGCACGACTAACTGACTGGTTTCTTGGGCTGGATCTGCGCCGACCGAAGGTCCAGGCGCCGAGACCAGCACTGTCGGGTTTCCGCCTGATCCGTGCCTGATAGGCGCGCCTCGATGAGGCTTCGGCCATGGACGATCGCGCGCTCGTGGCGGCGATGCTCTCGGGCGATCCCCGTGGGCTCGACGGGGCGTATCGCCGCTATGCCGGCCGGCTGTACGCGTACGCCCGGAGCATCGTCGGCGACGCGGAGACCGCGGCCGACGCGGTACAGGATGCGTTCGTGCTCGCCGGGGAGCGGATCGGGCAGCTGCGGGATCCGGACCGGCTGGCCGCCTGGCTGTACGCGATCGTTCGCAGCGTCTGCCTTCGCCAGTTGCGCGCCCGCAAGCGAAATGCGCCGCTGACCGACGCCCAGGAGATGCCGGCGGACCTGCCCGACCCGGCCGCGGGGATGCAGGCCGAACAGGTACGGGCGCTCGTTCAGGCAGCCGCGGCCGGGCTCAACCCGGGCGACCGCGAGGTCATCGAGCTGTCGGTACGGCACGGGTTGTCGGCCAGCCATGTCGGCGCCGTGCTGGGAGTGTCGGCCAACCACGCGCACGCCCGGATGTCCCGCGCGCGGTCACAGCTGGAAGCGGCCCTGGGTGCGCTGCTGGTGGCTCGCGGGTCGGGCGGTCGGTGTGTGGCACTCAGCGAGCTGCTGCACGACTGGGACGGCCGGCTCACCGCGTTGCTGCGCAAGCGAATCAACCGCCATGTCAAGGACTGCACCGGGTGCGAGCGTCGGCGGCGCGAGTGGATGACGCCGGCCGCGCTACTGTCCGCGTACGGCGCGCTTCCGTTCACAGTGGACGGTCTGCTCCGCGCGCCGTCCACGGCCTCGTCGGGGATCGGCTCGTCGGGGATCGGCGCGCCGCCGTTCGACCCGGGCACCGGGTTTCCGGAGGGCGACAAGCCACGCGGCCGGCGTACCGCCGTGGCGGTCGGCATCGCCGTGCTGGTGCTGCTCGGCGCGGCTCCGGTCGTGGCGCGGACGTTGGGGCCGGACCCGGTGTCGGTCGGGTTCGCGCCGTCGAGCCCGCCGCCCACGGCGGCGATCTCGGCCGGACCGGGTGGGGAGGGCTTCGGCGTGGCACCGACGACGGGTGGCTCGGCCCCGGCGCCGGCGATCACCACACCGCCGCCGCTGAAGCCACCGTCGCCGAAACCGCCGTCGCCCAAGCCGTTCACGGTGACCGCCACGGTGACGCCGAGCTGTCTCGGCCCGGACTGGCGGCTGAAAGTGGACGTGGTGGCCACGGGTGGCACGCTGAACACCGCGAACCTCCAACTGCAGAGCCCGAACGTCACCGAGAGCATGGCCGTCTCCGGCAACACAGCGACGAAGACCGTCACCTTCTTCGGCCCGAGTACCGTGAACAAGACGTGGCGGGTGGTCGCGACGTCGACCGCCGGCAAGACGGTCACTACGGCCTGGCGCACGACGGTACGAAATTGCTAGTGACGGCGGCTCAGCGGCCGATGAACGCCCAGGCGATGGCCGCTACGACGAGGATGCCGGCGATCGTGAACCGGCCCGCCGACGTGCGGGTCGAGGTCCACGCGGCCGTCTTCAATCCGGGGATGAGGGCCTTGGTCTTGGTGTGGTCGGACCAGGCGCGCTTGGCCACGGCGAAGGCGACCCCGGTCACGAAGCCGATGGCCATGCCGAGCAGGACTCCGGCTGCCGTGATGCTGCGGTCCACGGCGAGTAGTTTCCTGCTACCGAGGCGTCGCGGGCAACCATTGTGTTTTCAGATGTTGCTTCGCTCTATCGTGCGTTCATGACGGATGACGATGGGTTGGCGCTGGCCAAGGCCCGGGGAGCCCGGTGGTTGCCCGCCCGGCGAGTGCACTCGTTCGAGGAAGCGGCCGGCTTCGTCGACATGATCGGCATCGCGCTGCTGTTCCCGGCGGACCGGGTGACCGCACCTTCGCTGTGGGAGGCGGTCGCGGGGCCGGACGCCGTACCCTTCGCCGACGGGATGGGCGCCGCCGAGCTGATGGTGTGGACGTGGAAGGACACGCTGCCGGAGGGCGGCCTGGCGTGGTCCGGCAAGTACCTGCACCAGCGCGCGTCCCTGCTGTCACCGGATCTGCTGAACGCGCTCTACCCGGGTAGTGGTGAGCCCGACGACCACGAGGCCTTCGACCTGACCCCGGACGCGCACAGGATCGCGGAGGCGCTGCTGTCCGGACCGCTGCCGTCCTCGGCTCTGCGCGAGCTGGTCGGCCACCGTACCCGGTACGACCGGGCGATCCGGCAGTTGCAGGGTCTGCTGCTGGTCACCTCGGCCGGTACCCACGAGCAGCGCAGCGGCTGGCCGGCCGTGGTGCTGGATCTGACCTGCCGGCGCTTCGACGTCGGCGCCGGTACGGACCACGACTATGCCGCCGGCCGGTATCTGACCACGATGATCGAGGCGGCACCCGCTGACCTGGCACGCACGTTCGGCTGGTCCACCGCTGACGCGCGACTGCGATTCGACGCGCTCGTCGAGTCCGGCCGAGCCGCGCGTACCGCGAACCGGTACCGCGCGGTCACGAGTTCGTGATCACCCCTCGGGAGAGGAACTGGGCGATCGCGCTCATGTCGTACTCGCCGAGGCCCGCCGCGATGGCCGCCTTCACGACCCGGCTGGTCGTCGCGGTCTGCCGCATCGGTGCGCCCACCCGCTCGGCCAGCGTCTGGATGAGCTCGAGGTCCTTGGCGACGAGGTCGAGCGTGAACGCCACCGGTGCCGTGTCCGGGTGCACGAAGGCCTCCCGCTTGTACCCCACGAAGGGCGCCGCGATCGCGCTGGCCGCGAAGACCTCGTAGGTCGTCTCGCGAGGGACGCCGGCCCGCTCGGCGAGCACGAGCGCCTCGGACAGCGCCGCGTTGAGCGCGTGGACGACCGTGTTGACGGAGAGCTTGACGATCGCGCCGGCGCCCACGTCGCCGACGTGGAAGACCTGCTTGGCGAGGATGTCGAGGGTGGGTCGCACCTTGTCGAGGGCGGCCGAGTCGCCGCCGACCATGAAGGTCAGCTCGCCCCGCTGGACGAGCGGCACGCTACCCGATACCGGCGCGTCGAGCAGGGTCGCATCCCGCTCGGCCACCAGAGGCTGCACCATGCGGACCGTCTCGGGGTCGATCGTGCTGGTCTCCAGCACCACCGCGCCTGGGCGCAGGCCGGCGGCCAGGCCGTCCGGGCCGGCGTACACGGACAGGACGGCCTTGTCGTCGGCGAGCGAAACGAACACGGTATCCGCGCCGGCGGCCGCTTCCCGCGCGGTGTCGGCGACCGGAGCCCCGGTGCGTTCGGCAGAGGCCCGGCTGCGGTTGTGGACGACGACGTCGGTACCGGACTCGCGGAGCCGGACGGCCATCGCCGACCCCATGCGCCCGGTACCGATGACAGCGACGGTCATAGCAGCAACCATCCTCCGTCGACGTTCAGGTTCACGGCGTTGACGGATCCGTTGCGCAGCAGGAACACCGCGGCATCGACGATGTCCTCCATCGTCGCGAGCCGACCGGTCGGGGTGCGCGAAATGAACCCATCGAGCACCTCCTGCGGCTTGACGATCCAGAATGGACTGTCGCCGACGATCCCCGGGTGGATGGCGTTGACCCGGATCGGGGCCAGCTCGGTGGCCAGCGCGTTGACCATCCCGACCACGCCGCCGTTGACGGTAGCCACCGTGGTCGCGCCGATGTATGGGCGCTCCTTCGCCTGGCCGCCGAAGATGAGGATCGAGCCGTCGGGCGCGATCCGGCCCACGAGCGTGTGGATCACCTCGGTGTAACCCACGAGCTTGAGCGTGACCAGGCGCAGCGCGCGATGGAGGTCGAAGTCCGTGACCGTGTTCTGGTCGCGCTCGATGGCCCCCAGGACGAGGTGGTCGACTCGCCCGACGTCCGCGAGCGCCGCGGCGATGGACTCGGGTTCGGCGAGGTCGAAGGCCAGCCCGCGGGTGTTGCCACCGACCTCCTTCGCGGCTTCGGCGGCCCGCTCGGCGTCCCGGCCGGTCACGATCACCTCGTCGCCGTTGGTGGCGAAGAAGCGGGCGAGGGCCTGGCCGATCCCGGCGGTACCACCGACGATCAGCACGCTACGGGTCATTGTTCGCTCCCTTGGTCATCAGGTGCCAGCCGGTCGCGCAGGTAGTCCCAGTCGCGGGCGAACCGGTACGAGTGGCGGGACGGTGGCTGTGGTGCCTGCGTCTCGAGCCAGCGCACCGGTCCGTCACCCGCGTTGGTGAACGAGTGCACGCAGCCGACGCCGGCCCACGCCACGTCGCCGACCTCGAGCCGGTACCGCTGCCCGTCGAAGGTGGCGTCGGTGGCGCCCTCGAGGATCAGGTACGTCTCCTCGAGGGGGTGGTCGTGCGGGCCGGCGACGCCGTCCGGCGCGTACTGCACCATGAACATTGTCGACAGTCGCGCGCCGAGTTCGTTGTCCACCATCATCTTCACGGTGATTCCACTGTAGACGAGCAGAGCGGTACGCATGCTCGCGGATACGGCCAGCAGATCCTGGCTCTGCTTGCCGACCTCCATGTGCTGCGGCGTGATGTGCCCGAAGTTGCGGGCCCGCATGTCCCTCGGGTCGACCGGCACGGCGTCACCGGCCGGTACCGGCACCGGCAGCGTGTCGCCGTCGTGCCGTTCCCGGGGTTGTGGTGCCTGCATGTCGGCCCACCGGGCGGTCTCGTCACCCGGGTTGCGCCAGGCATGCGGGACTCCCGCGGGAACGACGCCGTAGTCGCCCTCGCGCAGCAGCACGGAGCCGTCGTTCAGATCGAGCACGGCCGAGCCGGCCAGCACGTACATGCTCTGTTCGAACGAGTGCACGTGGCCCGCCAGCGTCCCGCCCGGGTCGAGTTCGCAGATGCCGAAGCCGGTGTGCACGGCACCCGGCACGGACTCGTCGACGATCGCCCAGCGGCGGAACCCCGGCGCCGCCTCGA
>DASRII010000094.1:0-19856 GCA_035650075.1 Micromonosporaceae bacterium
CTGCTCGCCTCGGCGCTCAGCATGTCGGTCCTGCGGGCCAGCACCGACCTGATGGAACTACGCACCGAATAGGATGGATCCCATGCAGGCGACGGTAGCCAGTTACGACGCGGAGACGCGGTCGGGCACGGTGCTGCTCGACGACGGTAGGCAGCTCGCCTTCGATCGCCCCGCGTTCGATGCCGGCGGCCTGCGATTGCTCCGCATAGGCCAGCGGTTGCGCATCGAGTCCGGCACCACCGGCGAAATCACTCGGGTCACGCTGGTCACGCTGCCCTGAAGTTCATTATCTGTTCACCGGCGATCGGGTGATGATGGCTAGGTGAATACCGACGCCCGTGCCCTCTCCGCAGCGGTCGACGACCTGCCCGACGACCGGTTCATCAACCGGGAGCTGTCGTGGCTCGACTTCAACGCACGGGTGCTCGCGCTCGCCGAAGACCCGGCGACACCACTCCTCGAGCGCGCCAAGTTCCTCGCCATCTTCGCGTCGAACCTCGACGAGTTCTACATGGTCCGGGTGGCCGCCCTCAAACGCCGGCTCACAACGGGTCTGCCGATCCTCGGCCCGGACCGGTTGCCAATACGCGAGCAGCTGCAACTCATCGCCGAACGCACCGCCGAGCTCGTCGCCCGGCACGCGGCCTGCTTTGCCAAGGACGTCGGGCCTGCCCTGGCCGAGCAAGGTATCCGGATCGTCCACTGGGCGGAACTGGACCAGGTGGAGCGCGAACGGCTGCGGACGTACTTCCGCGACCAGATCTTCCCGGTGCTGACGCCGCTGGCGGTGGATCCGGCGCACCCGTTCCCCTACATCTCCGGCCTGTCGCTGAACCTGGCCGTGATGGTCCGCGATCCCGACGGCGGTCCGGAGCTGTTCGCGCGCGTAAAGGTGCCCAACAACGTGCCTCGGTTCGTAACGGTCGAGCGGGACACCCGTACCGCCCGGTTCCTGCCCATCGAAGAGCTGATCGCCGCCCATCTCGGGCAGCTCTTCTCCGGCATGCAGGCGGCCGAATACCACTACTTCCGGGTCACCCGCAACGCCGAGGTCGAGGTCGACGAGGACCGTGACGACGACCTGCTGCAGGCCCTGGAGCGGGAGCTGGCCCGCCGCCGGTTCGGCCCGCCGGTGCGGCTCGAGGTCGCGGACAACATCTCCGAGCAGGTGCTGGAACGGCTCTGCCGTGAGCTCGACATGGACAGCCACGACGTGCTGCAGGTACCGGGTCTGCTCGACCTGTCCGCGCTCTGGCAGGTCTACGACGAACTGGACCGCCTCGATCTGAAGGACCGCCCGTTCGTTCCGGCCACCCACCCCGCGTTCGCCGAGGGTGAGGTACCACGCAGCGTCTTCGCGACCCTGCGCGACGGCGATGTGCTGGTACATCACCCGTACGACTCGTTCTCCACCAGCGTGCAGCGGTTCGTGGAACAGGCCGCGGCCGACCCGAACGTGCTCGCCATCAAGCAGACGCTGTACCGGACCAGTGGCGACTCCCCCATCGTCGACGCGCTCATCGACGCGGCCGAGGCGGGCAAACAGGTCGTCGTACTGGTCGAGGTGAAGGCGCGCTTCGACGAGGTGGCCAACATCGGGTGGGCCCGGATGCTGGAGAAGGCGGGCTGTCACGTGGTCTACGGTCTCGTCGGCCTGAAGACGCACTGCAAGACCGCCCTCGTCGTGCGGGCCGAGGGCAGTCACATCCGTCGCTACTGCCACATCGGTACCGGCAACTACCACCCGAAGACGGCTCGGCTCTACGAGGATCTGGGGTTGTTCACCGCCGATCCCGAGGTCGGGGCCGACCTGACCGACCTGTTCAACGTGCTGACCGGGTACTCGCGGCAGACCGCGTACCGCCGACTGCTGCTCGCGCCGCACGGCATCCGCACGGGCATCATCGAGCGCATCGAGCGGGAGATCGAGCACGCCCGCGCCGGAGGCTCCGGACTGGTGCAGTTCAAGGTGAACTCGCTCGTCGACGAGGATGTCGTGGACGCGCTGTACCGGGCGTCGCAGGCCGGCGTACGGGTCGATCTCGTCGTGCGGAGCATGTGCGCGCTGCGTCCGGGCGTACCCGGGCTGTCGGAAAATATCCGGGTTCGCTCGATCCTGGGCCGCTTCCTGGAGCACTCGCGGGTCTTCCGGTTCGGCAACAACGGCTCGGTCGAGTTCTGGATCGGATCGGCCGACCTGATGCACCGCAACCTCGACCGCCGCGTGGAGGCGCTCGTCCAGGTGACCGACCCGATGGCACAGGAGACCCTCGACGGCGTCTTCGAGCTCGCGATGAGCGACGAGGTGAGCGCGTACGAGTTGACTCCGGACGGCGAGTGGCTGCGCCGACCCGGCGCCGACCTGCAACAGACACTTCTCAGCAAGACCGCTAATCGCACCGTTTAGGCTGTGCTGGCCATGGCGCCTGGACCTTCGGTCGGCGCAGATCCAACCCAAGATTAGGCTTGGCGGATGCTGGAGGAGGAACGCAAGTACGACGTCGACCCGAGCTTCGCGCTGCCCGACCTGAGTGGTGTTGGCGCGCAGGTGGTCGAGCTTCCGCCAGTCACCTTGCGGGCGACGTACTACGACACCGCGGACCTCCGGCTCGCCCGCGCCGGTGTCTCACTGCGCTATCGCCGCGGCGACTCGCAGCCGTGGACGGTCAAGCTTCCTTCGGATGTGCCCGGCGTGCGGCACGAGATATCCCGTCGCGGCGCACCGGGCGCGATCCCAGCCGACCTCGAGGCGCTGGTGACGGTGTGGCGCCGGGGTTCCGCGTTGGCTCCCGCCATCGTGCTGCGGTCGGTGCGGCACGCGTACGAGCTGCGCTCATCCAGCGGTGACGTGCTGGCCGAGCTGGCCGATGACACCGTCACGGCGCTGGACGGCCGCCGGGTCGTCATCCGGTTCCGCGAACTCGAGGTGGAACGCAAGGAAGGTGGCCGCAAGCTCCTCGACCGGATCGAGTCGGCGTTGGGAACGACGCCGGGAGAGTTCGTCCCCAAGCACGTCCGCGCGCTCGGCGCCGCCGCGGCGGGTCCGCCGGACCTGCCGGCCGCCGTCGACATCAAGCCACGCCGGGCGACCGCCGGCGACGTGGTGACGGCCGCAGTGCGCCGTGCGGTCGCGCGCATCCTCAACCACGATCCGCTGGTACGCCTGCGCGCCCCGGTCGGTGACGACGACACCGCGGTACACCAGATGCGGGTTGGCTGCCGGCGGTTGCGCAGCGACCTGCGTACCTTCGCACCCCTCGTGGACTCCGCCTGGTCCACCGCGGTCCGCGACGAGCTGAGCTGGCTCGCCGACCAGCTCGGCGCCGCCCGCGACGCCGAAGTGCTGCGGGCCCGGTTGCGCGACACTGCCGGCGCCGATCCGCTCGCCCCGCTCGACGAGGAGGCGGTAGCCCGCATCGACGCCGCGCTCGTGGCCCGGCACGACGAGGCGCTCGCCACGTTGGACAAGTCGCTCGCCTCCGACCGGTACCTGTCCCTTGTGGACACCCTGCTGGCGGCCGCCCAGCGCCCTCAGCTGGCCGATCTGGCGGCGGAACCGGCGACCGAGGTGCTGCCGAAGCTGGTCGCCAAGCCGTGGCGCAAGCTCGCGTACGGCGACCGTGGCGTCGACGGCGCCAGCGACCTCGACCCGGCCGCGGCGGACGAGCGGTGGCACGCGGTACGCATCCGCGGCAAGCGGGCCCGGTACGCGGTCGAGGCGGTAGCGGGTGCACTCGGCGGGCCGGCGGCGGAACTCGGCCGGGCCCTGGCCCGGGTACAGGAGCTGCTCGGCGAGCACCAGGACGCGGCCGTCGCGGCACAGACGTGGCTCGCGATCGCCCAGTCCGCTCCGGCGGACCACCAGATGGCGGTCACCGCCGGCCGGCTGTGCGAGCGGGAGCGGGCATCGATTCACCGGGTACGAGCGGCGTTCCCGGAGGCATGGCGGGCGGCGAACCGGAAGCGGCTGACCGAGTGGCTTCCGTAACGGCCGTGCGCGCCGCCGGTGGGGTGGTCTGGCGGCACTCGTCCTCCGGCTCGGTCGAGGTCTGCCTCGTACACCGGCCCCGGTACGGCGACTGGTCCCTGCCTAAGGGCAAGCTCAAGACCGCCGAGCACCCGCTCGCCGCGGCAGTACGCGAAGTGCGCGAGGAGACCGCCGTGCACGCCACCCCGCAGGCTCCCCTGCCCGGTGCCTCGTACTCCGTCAACGGCCTGCCGAAGGTCGTCGAGTACTGGGCGATGCGGGTGGTCGCGACCGAGGACTTCCGGCCGGGGTCCGAAGTGGACGGCGTCCGCTGGGTACCGGTGCCGGCCGCCATCGGCATGCTCACCAACGCGCACAACGTCCCGGTACTCGAGGAGTTCGCCGCCCGTCCCGAGGTGACCGGTGTGGTGCTGCTGCTCCGCCACGCCAACGCCGGCCGCCGGGAGTCGTGGCCCGGTCCGGACGCCGCAAGGCCGCTGGACCGGTCCGGGGTCGCCGCCGCGACGGCACTCGCCGACCTGCTGGCACTGTTCGCCCCGACCGCCCTGGTATCCGCGCCGCCCCGGCGATGCCTGCAGACCCTGGCACCACTGGCGACGGCCGTGGACCTGCCGATCGCGGTGGAGTCCGTCTTCGGTGAGGATGTGGCGGACGCGTTGGATGTCGCCGAGCGGCTACGATCGCTGGCCGCGAGCGCGGAGTGCACCATCGTATGCAGCCAGGGTGGCGTGATTCCAGCCGCGATGGCGGTGCTGACCGGCGGCGACGCCGAGGAGTACCACACTCCCAAGGGGTCCGCCTGGTTGCTGCCGTTCGCCGCCGACGGCACGCTCGTCACGGCGCCGACCCCGGTATCGGCATAACCCGTCCACTGTGCACACGCAGATCGGGGGCGCCCGCCGCCATTTGCGGGACACCCCCGATCAGACGCTGGAGTTCAGCGCTTGCGAGGTGGGGCCTTCTTCACGGTGGCCTTGGCCGTCGTGGTCGTACGCCCGCTGGGCCGTACGGCGGCGCGGGTCGTCTTTGCCGTCTTGCGTGCCGGAGCCTTGGCGGCGGTCTTCGTCGCCGCCTTCTTTGCGGGGGCAGCCTTCTTGGCGGCTGCGGCAGCCTTCGGCACCCGGCCGGCGGCGACCATGTCCTTGAAGCTGGCGCCGGCCCGGAACGCGGGCACCGACGTCTTCTTCACCTTGACAGCCTCACCGGTCCGCGGGTTGCGAGCCGTCCTGGCACCGCGTACCCGCTTCTCGAAGACTCCGAACCCGGTGATGGCGACACGCTCGCCCTTGGTCACCTGGGCCTGGATTTCCCCGAGCACGGCGTCGAGCGCGGCGGTCGCGGTCCTTTTGTCGCCCAGGCGACCCGCGAGCGCCTCGATGAGCTCGGCCTTGTTCACTTCTTCCCTCCCGTACATGGAGATGGACTCACGCGAGCCATTCTGCGCGCACGGTATGCCCTTCGTCCCACGGACACAAACATCTGGCGGAAAAAAGTCGTTGTGTCGTAACGGATTCTCTCCCGGCGGAGGATGCCGCATGGGGGAAAACGGCTAGGTGACAGCCGGTAGGAAGGTCGGTCGCACCGCTTCGTAGGACACGATGGCGTTCTCGTAGCGCAAGGTGAGACCTATGTCGTCCAAGCCTTCCAGCAACCGCCAGCGACTGAAGTCGTCGAGCGGAAAGGCCCAGGTCAGGCCGGCCGCACGTACCTCGCGACGGACGAGGTCGACCGTTACCCGCACAGTCGGATCGGCCTCGAGATGAGCCCACAACGCTTCCACGACAGGCAGTTCCAGCTCCACCGGCAGCAGCCCCTGCTGGATAGCGTTGCCCCGGAAGATGTCCCCGAACCCGGCGGCGAGGACTGCCCGGAAGCCCCAGTCCCGCAACGCCCACACCGCATGCTCGCGGGACGACCCGATGCCGAACTCCGAACCCGCCACGAGGATCGAGGCGCCGGCGTGTACCGGGTCGTTGAGCGGGAAAGCGGGGTCCTCCCGCCAGGCGTTGAACAGGCCGTCGGCGAACCCGGTACGGGTCACCCGCTTGAGGTACACGGCGGGGATGATCTGGTCGGTGTCCACGTTGGAGCGCCGCAGCGGAACGGCCGTACCGGTGTGGACGGTGAACTTCTCCATGCTCGTCAGCCTCGGTTCAGGTCGGCGGGAGCGGCGAGGCGGCCGACGACCGCGGTGGCTGCCGCTACCGGTGGGGAAACCAGATGGGTACGGCCGCCGCGGCCCTGCCGTCCCTCGAAGTTGCGGTTCGACGTGGACGCGGACCGTTGCCCGGGCCCCAGCGTGTCGGGGTTCATGCCGAGGCACATGGAGCAGCCGGCGAACCGCCACTCCGCGCCGGCCCTGGTGAACACGTCGTGCAGACCCTCGGCCTCGGCGGCGGCTCGTACCGCGGCCGAACCGGGCACGACCAGCATGCGTACCCCGTCGGCGACCTTGTGCCCTCGCAACACCTCCGCGGCCGCGCGCAGGTCCTCCAGCCGACCGTTGGTGCACGAGCCCACGAACACCACGTCGATCGGCACGTCCCGCAACGCGGTACCGGGGCGCAGCGCCATGTACTCCAGGGCGCGCGTAGCCGAGAGGCGCTCGGCCTCGTCGGTGAAGTCGATCGGGTCCGGTACGGCGCTGTCCAGCGGACCGCCCTGCGCCGGGTTCGTGCCCCAGGTGACGAACGGCACGACGGACGATGCGTCGAGCGTCACTTCGCGGTCGTAGCTGGCACCGGGATCGGTGGGCAGCGTGCGCCACTGGTCCAGGGCCCGCTCCCACTCCTTGGGTGCGTACTGCCTGCCCTCGAGGTACGCGTACGTCGTGTCGTCCGGCGCGACGAGGCCCGCCTTGGCACCCCACTCGATGGACATGTTCGACACCGTCATGCGGCCCTCCATCGAGAGCTTCTCGATGACCGGCCCGCGGTACTCGACGACGTACCCGCGCCCGCCTCCGGTACCGACCTGCGCGATGAGCGCCAGCACGAGGTCCTTGGCGGTGACGCCCGGCCCCAGCTCACCGGTGACCGTGACCGCCATCGTCCGCGGCCGGCGCTGCAGCAGGGTCTGCGTAGCCAGCACGTGCTCGACCTCGCTCGTCCCGATGCCGAACGCGAGCGCGCCGAACGCACCGTGGGTAGCGGTGTGCGAGTCGCCACAGACGATCGTCATACCGGGCTGGGTCAGGCCGAGCTGTGGCCCGATGACGTGCACGATGCCCTGGTTGACGTCGCCGAGCGGGTGCAGCCGGATCCCGAACTCCGCGCAGTTGCGGCGCAGCGCCTCGATCTGCGTACGGGATACCGGGTCGGCGATCGTGACCAGGTTGTCGGTCGGCGTGTTGTGGTCCTCGGTAGCCAACGTCAGGTCCGGCCGGCGAACCCGCCGTCCGGAGTCGCGGAGGCCGTCGAACGCCTGCGGGCTCGTCACCTCGTGCAGGAGGTGCAGGTCGATGTATAGCAGGTCCGGCTCGCCCTCGGCGCTGCGGACCACGTGGGCGTCCCAGACCTTCTCCGGCAGCGTTGCTCCCACCATCTGGACATCCTAAAGTTTGGGAGGTAAGTTTCGATCCGTGGGACACAGTATCAGTGGTGTGGGCGTGCTCGACAAGGCGGTCGTCATCCTTTCCGCCTGTGTAGACGGCGCCAGCCTCGCCGAGCTCGTGGAGCGCACGAAGCTGCCTCGAGCTACGGCACACCGCCTGGCACAGGCGCTGGAAATCCACCGGATGCTGGTGCGGGACACTCAGGGCAGGTGGCGTCCGGGGCCACGCCTCGGCGAGCTGGCCAATTCCGCACCGGATGTCCTGCTCACCGCGGCCGAACCGATGCTCGCCACATTGCGGGACGCGACCGGTGAGAGCGCCCAGTTGTTCCTCCGCCGGGCCGACGAACGGATCTGCGTCTCCGCGGCCGAACGGTCCAGCGGCCTAAGGGACACCGTGCCGGTCGGTGCCGTCCTGCCGATGACGGCCGGCTCGGCAGCCCAGGTGCTGCTGGCCTGGGAACCTCCCGAGGCCGTGATGCCGTTGTTGCCACGGTGCAAGTTCACGGGGCGGACTCTCGCCGAGGTCCGTCGCCGCGGCTGGGCGCAGAGCGTCGCCGAACGGGAGGCCGGCGTGGCCTCGGTGTCCGCGCCGATTCGCGACCGTACCGGCCGGGTCATCGCCGCGATCAGCGTCTCCGGCCCGATCGAGCGCATGGGCCGCCGCCCCGGCGACCGCCACGCGATGGCCGTAGTCCGAGCCGGCCAACGCCTCTCCGGCCTCTAGCCCTCCCCGTCGATCTAGGACTTGTGCACATGGTTCGATCTCCGATCCACGTGCACAAGTCCTAGATCGATGGCAAAGGGCCGCGCACCACTCCCGCGATCCGGGCCGCCGCCTCGGCTGGTTCCTCGTGTTCCCACACGCGCACGACGGTCCAGCCCGCTTCCGTGAGCCGGTTATCCGTATCCCGGTCGCGGCGCACGTTCGCCTCGAGCTTGGTACGCCACCAGTCCGAGCTGGCCTTCGGCCACGTCGCGTGGATCGGGCAGACGTGCCAGTAGCAGCCGTCGACGAACACCGCGACCTTTCGAGCGGTGAACGCGATGTCTGCCCGGCGCCGCACTCCCTTCAGCGGAAGCGCGAGGTCAACGCGGTACCGCAGTCCCATCCGGCGCAGCTCCCGCCGGATCGCCAGCTCCGGTTCGGTGTCGGCACGTCCCTGCCGGACCATGCGCGCGCGGGCCGCCGCCGACGACGGTGCAGGTGTGTCAGGAGCCGGCATGCCGCTTCACGTCCAGGATGAAGTCCTCGTCGAACCGCAGCTTGGCCCGCTGCGTACGGGCGAAGAAACCGGCCGCCGCCCGGCGGCTGAGCGGGGTAACCCGGTCCAGATCGAGCACGTCACGCAGATGCCGGTACGGCTGCCGCTCCGGCCACATCGAAACATGGGAACGCCAACGCCGGCCGGCACTCCCCCACGCCGCGGTCGGCCACCGATCCCCGGGCTCCAGCGTCAGCGCCTCCGACTCGTCGTAGCGTCCAGGCGAACCGAGGCGACGGCCCAGCCACGCGGCGACGCCCACCGTGACCGCGTTGCCCACGAGCTTCCAGCGGGCTCCCCGGCTGTTCGCGGCGGCGGTCCACCCACGGGCGAACCCTTGCAGCTCCTCGACATCCTCGATCGACGGCGTGACGAGCCTTCGCCCCGGCTCCGCTGCGGGCAACCAGATCCCGGGCGGGGACGGGATCCCGATGGCCGAACCGCCCTTGAGCGTCGGTATCGCATCCCGCGCCCAACCGAGCCCGCGCAGCCCTTCGGTCCAGTAGAAGCCGAAGGAGTCGTCAGCGAAGTGCGCGGGCTCGGGTTCACCCGCGTCGTCGCAGAGCAGCACGTGACGTGGGTCGTGGGTCCGGCTCGCCACGAGCAGCACCCGCTGGCGCCGCTGCGGCACGCCGGTGAACCGCGAGTCGACCACCCGATACGCCCACCGGTACCCACGCCGCTCCAGCTCACCCACGACGTAGTCCATGGCCCGACCGCGGTCCAGCACGAGCATGTTGCGGACGTTCTCCAGTACCAGATAGGCCGGCTCGTGCCCGTCGAGCAGTCGGAAGACGTGCGCCACGAGTCCGGACTGCGAGCCGTGGATGCCGGCCGTCCGCCCGGCCTGCGACAGGTCCGTACACGGAAAACCAGCGGACACGATGCCGGCATCCGGTGGCAGCGCCGCGAGCGTCCGCACATCGCCGTCGACCTCGAGGTCCGGAAACCGCTGCGACAGTACGGCTCGAGCCGGTTCCCAGAACTCGCACAGCTGTACCGTCCGGTGGCCCGCCCGGGACAGCCCGAGCTCGAGGCCGCCGATGCCGGCGAACAGACCAGCGGTCTTCACTCCGTCATAGTGTCAGGTGACGCCGGGCGGCCCAGCGGCGCAACTCGCGGCGATTCGACAGTTGCAGCTTGCGCAGTACCGCCGCGGCGTGCGTCTCGACGGTACGGCCCGAGATCGCCAGTTTCGCCCCGACCTCCTTGTACGTATACCCCGCCGCGACCAGCCGCAGCACCTCCCGCTCTCGCCGGGTCAGCTGGTCCAGCTCGGGATCGAGCCCCCGGGCGTCACCGCGGAACGCGTCGAGTACGAACCCGGCCAGGGATGGCGAGAAGTACGCGTCGCCGGCGTGCACGCGACGGATCGCCTCGCACAGTTCCGGGCCGCTGATCGCCTTCGTCACGTACCCACGGGCTCCCGCGCGGATCACGCCGATCACATCCTCGGCGGCGTCGGACACGGACAGCGCGAGGAACCGGACGGCCGGCGCCGTCGCGACCACCGCGTCGAGCACGGCCCGTCCACCGCCGTCCGGCATGTGCACGTCGAGCAGTACGACGTCGGGCCGGAGCGCGAGGATCGCGGGCACCGCGGATGCCACGTCGGCGGCCTCTCCCACGATGTCGAAGGCGTCGCCGACCTCGACCCGTACGCCGGACCGCACCACCGTGTGATCGTCCACTATGAGCAGTCGGATCACGGCAGGCGCACCTCGACCTCGGTACCGTCGCCAACCGCCGAGCGGATCGTGGCGGTACCGCCGTACTGGCGCAGCCGGCCCTCGATCGAGTCGGCGATGCCGCGCCGGCCCACGCCTGCCGCGGTCGCCGGGTCGAAGCCACGACCGCGATCCCGCACGACGGCGTACACCTCGCTGTCCGTCACCTCCACGAAGGCTGAGATGCGGCGTACCCCGGCGTGCTTGGCCGCGTTGGTCAGTGCCTCCCGGATCGCGCCGATGACCGCCCCGGACCGCGCGTCCAGCGGGCCGGTGCCGACCGTGACCAGCTCCACGGTCACGGCGAACCGGTCCTCGACCTCTTCCACCGCGGCCCGCACGGCGCCGGCGATGTCGTCGGCGACCTCGGACCGTCCACCGTAGAGCCACGCGCGCAGCTCCCGCTCGGTCCGCCGGGCCAACCGCAGTACGGCCGGGTTGTCGGCCTGCTTCTGCATCAGCGTCAGCGCCTGGAGCACGGAGTCGTGCAGGTGCGCCGCGAGCTCCGCCCGTTCCTCGGCGCGCACTCGCGCCGCCCGTTCGCGTGTGACGCTGCGGGTCAGCAGGTACATCCACGGGAACAACACCGCACCGACGAGCGCGACGAGCGTCGCGGCCAGGATCGAGAACACCGCCACTCCCGCCGTCGCGCCCGGCACGTCCTCGATGAAGAGGCCACCGACGGTCGCGCCGGCGAGTGGACCGCCGATGGCGATGATCGCGGTGACGATCAGGATGCGCGAGTACACCCGGCCGGCCTCGCGGTCGCCGCGTAACTCGCGGACGAACCGCCGGCCGACCAGCACGAGCCACGGCCCGACGAGTAACCCGACGACCGCGATGAAGTCGGCGGTCAGCACCGGCCATGGCGGCGGCGTGGTGTTCCAGACCAGGACCAGCCAGACGACCGGTACGACGCCCAGCCCGAACAGGACCAACAGCCAGCGCGTCCGGATATGCACCTCACGATCCTACGGTCGTTATTCGGTAGCGATCGCACGAAGCACGTCGATGCGGGCGGCCCACCGGGCGGGCAGAGCCGCCGCGGCCAACCCGGCCGCCGCGATCACCGCCGTGCTCAGGGCTATCGCGAGGACTGGTACGGCGAACCGCGTCGGCATCGCGGAGTGCTCCAGCACCCGGGCCGCTGCCCAGCCGTACATCAGCCCGAGGCCGAGTCCGAGCGTGGTCCCGACGAACACGACGGTCATCGCCTCGGCGCGAATCATCGTGCGTACCTGCCTGCGCTGCATGCCCACCGCTCGCAGCAGGCCCACCTCGCGCCGACGTTCCACAATGGACAGCGCGAGGATGTTGACGACACCGAACAACCCGACCAGCGTGGCGAGCCCGGTCAGGGTCCGGTACACGGCCGCTGCCCCGCTCATCTGGTCCAGCTCCCGGCCGAGCCGTTGATCCCGGTCGCGGACCTCGACGCCGGGGTATGCGGCTACCACCCGGTCGACGGCGCCCCGTTCCCCCTCGACGTATAGCGCGATCGGCTCGGTGTCCAGCTGATCCAGGTCGGCGCCGGATATCAGGAACTCGCTGAACGTGTACAGGCTGCGGTAGATGGCCCGGACAGTGAACGTGTGTCCCTGGAACGTCAGCGGTGTGCCGATCGTCCAGCCGCCAGCCGCGGCCGAAGCCTCGTTCACCCCGATCCCGCCAGCCGTCACGTCGGCGACGCTGCCCTCTACGACGTCCAGGTCCATCACCCGGGACAGCACAGCCGGATCGGCCCCGCACAACCGGTCTTCGCTCCCCTTGTCGGTCCAGCACCGGACTGGTACGACGGTGGCCACCTCCGGCAACTCGCGGAGCTGACGCTCGAGGTCGGGACTCAGCGGCGTTCCCCACTCGTCGTCCCCGACGGGCGCGGACAGCTCGAAGTCCGCGCGGTCCCGAGCGTGCTCCGCGGCCATGGGCGCCCTCGTCGACGCGAAGAGCACGTTGACGAGGGTCAGCAACGCCACGCCGATCATCAACGCGGTGGCGGTGGCCGCTGTCCGCTCGGGGTTGCGGACGGCGTTGTGCCATCCCAGCGTGCCGGCGACACCACCCGTCCGGGCGAGCGGTGGACCCACGATCCGGGCCAGCGGCGTGGTCACCGTCGGGCCGAGCAGGCGTACCCCGACGAGCGTCGCGACCGTACCCGCGAGCAACGCCGGCCCCGCCGCGGTGGCCACGGCGAGCGGCACGGCCGCGATGCCGGCAGCGGTACACAGCACGCCGATCGCTGTCCTGATCCGGTGCCGACCGCCGGTACGTCGTGGCAGATCCCGCAATGCGGCGATAGGCGGCACCCGTCCGGCGCGACGAGCCGGGCCGAGCCCGGACACCACCGTCACCACGCACCCCACGACGAGCGCCGCGAGCACGGTCCGCGCACTGACCACAAAGGACTGCCCGGGCAGGTCGCCTGGGAACACCGAGGTATTGATGAACGCCCGCAGGGCCGTCGCGACCCCGTAACCGCCGACGAGTCCGACGGCGGATCCCAACACTCCGACGACCAGCCCCTCCAGCATCACGGCGCGGCGGACCTGCCGCACATCCGCGCCGAGACAGCGCAACAGACCCAGTTCCCGGGTCCGCTGCGCGACCGTGACCGACACCGTCAGGTTCACGGTGAACGCGCCGACGAGCAGGGCGACGCCGCCCGCGAGGAGCATCACGATCCGCACTATGTCGAGGTTGGGATCGTGCACGCCCAGCGCGTCGGCGGTGTCGGAGACCATCAACGTGCCCGATACCATCGCCACACCGACAACCGCGGCGAGGCTCGTCATCGCGGCCCGCCACCACCTGGCCGCCAACCCGCGGACCGTCCACCGGATCACGACACGGTCCCATCGACCATCTGGATGACGCGATCCGCGTAACCCGCCGCCACCGGGTCGTGGGTCACCATCACCACCGTCTGCCCGAACTCGTCGACCGCTCGACGCAGGAAAGCCAGCAGGCCCGCGCTCGTGCCGGAGTCCAGGTTCCCGGTCGGCTCGTCGGCGAAGATGACTGCCGGTCGGCCGACCAACGCGCGCGCGACGGCCAGCCGCTGCTGCTGCCCCCCGGACAGCTCGGCCGGTCGGTGGCCCAGCCGTTGGCCGAGTCCCGCGGCGTCGATCACCTGGGCCAGCCAGGCTCGGTCCGGTCGGCGACCGGCGAGGCGGCACGGCAGGAGCAGGTTCTCCCGCGCGGTCAACACCGGTACGAGGTTGAAGGACTGGAACACGAACCCGACCCGGTCGCGGCGCAGCCGGGTCAGCTCCCGTTCCGGTAGCCCGCCGAGGTCGGTGCCGCCGAGGTACACCGTTCCGGAGTCCACTGTGTCCAGTCCGGCGAGGCAGTGCAACAGTGTGCTCTTGCCCGATCCGGACGGACCCATCACCGCGGTGTAGCCGCGACTCGCAAACTCGACGGTCACGCCGTCGAGCGCGGTTACGGCGGCCGGTCCGCGGCCGTACCTCTTGGTCACGTCGACTGCAGCGGCGGCAGGGGCGTCGGTCATCTCGTCATCGTCGGGCCGTGCTGACCACGGCCACATCCGTAGCCAGCCCGCGAAAACCCCGTACTTGCGTTCCTGACGCCCCCGGGTGTACTACTGTCGTAAGACACTACATCCCTGGAGCACAATTGATCGACTTCGTCTTGAGCGGTCACTCCAAAGTGGCCACGTACATGCAGCTTGTGCAACAGGTCCGGCAGGCACTGCGGCTGGGTCGGCTCGCCCCGGGCGACCAGCTGCCGTCGGTCCGGGAGGTCTCCGAGTCGTTGGCGATCAACCCGAACACGGTGCTGAAGGCGTACCGCGAACTGGAGCTCGAGGGTCTGGTGGAGGCGCGCGCCGGCCTCGGCACGTTCGTGCGGCCGTCGCGGGCGGACCGGACGCTCGCTCAGCAGGCGACGCTGGAGCGCGAGCTGACCGGCTGGCTGCGCCGGGCCCGCTCGGCCGGCTGGGAGCGGGAAGACGTGGTGGCACTAGTGGAAACGACCCTGCGGGCCACGTTTCAGGGGCGGCGGGAGGACATAGCGTGAGTACGGCGCTCGAGACGACTGCGCTCGGCAAGCGGTACGGACGCCTCTGGGCGCTTCGCGACTGTTCGCTGGCGTTGCCCACCGGCCGTGTGGCCGCCCTCGTCGGCCCGAATGGCGCCGGCAAGACCACCCGCACCCGGCTCGGCCGGCTCGAGATCCCGCTCGGCCGGCGTACCGGCGCCCTGTCCGGCGGGCGTGGTTCACGCCGTTCGCCCGCGCATACGTGGGTCGCTTCGAGTACGGCCTGTTCGACCTGCAGGGCATCGTGCCGGTGGCATACATCGTGTTCGCGGTCGCGCTGGGCGTCTTCGCCGGCACTGTGTGGCGCAAGGTCACGCCCGCGATGGCGGCCACGCTGGCCGGGTTCATCGGCGTCCGGGTCGCCGTCGAGCTCGCCCGACCGTACTTCCTGCCGGTCCGCGAGGTCCGCGTTCCCATCTACGGGACCGAGCGGGTAGCCGGGCAGCCCGGCGACTGGGTGCTCAGCACCAGCATCTATGACGCCCCCGGGCACAGGCTCGCCGGCGGGTTCATCGTCTGCCCAGTCCAGGACAACCCGGAGCCGCACCAGCTCTGCGAAGGGTTTGCGCCCGGCGCCTACAACCTGCAGGTCATCCACCCGGTCAGCCAGTACTGGACCTACCAGTTCATCGAGACCGGCATCTTCGTCGCCTGTGCCGCCCTGCTGCTATACCTGGCTCTACGGCGGATCCGACGCATCATCTAGGTCGGTGTCGAGTCGACGCCCGGTGGGCACCCGCGAGCCGGTCGGAAACCGTCTTCAGTTCCTGGATCAGCTCGGCGGGTTCGAGCACGGTGAAGTCGTACCCGAGTAGCGCGAGGTGCGCCGCGATGAGCGTGAGCGAGTTGGCGCCCGTGGTGAGCTGGCAACTGTCCTTGTCCACCGCTTCGATGACGCCCGTCGTAGGCGGTACGCGTTCGGCGATCGCGTCCGCCGGGGCGTGCACAAGGACACGGGCCTGGAAACGGTACGGCGCGGTCGTGACAGAGTCCGCGACGAGGGCCGCGGCATCGGGCAGGTCGCGCGGTGTGAAGCGGACACCGGTTGACCTGGGTGCATCGATCCGGTCCACCCGGAACGTGCGCCAGCCGTCGCGGTCCAGGTCGCGTGCCACGAGGTACCACCGGCGACCGGTGTGCACGAGCCGGTACGGCTCCACCGTGCGGGCACTCGCCTCGCCGTCCCGGCCGCGGTACCCGAACGTGAGGCGTCGCTGCCCCTGGCACGCCTCGGCGATGAGCGTGAGTACGTCGGCGGACACCGTCGGGACGCTAGCGGTCAGCGGCACGGTGGCCAGCCGCAGCGCGGCTGCACGATGGCGCAGCCGTGCAGGGAGAATCCGCTCCAACTTGGCCAGCGCGCTCAGCGAGGTCTCCGCGATCCCGGTCGCGGTATGGCTGGTCGCGGTACGCAGGCTCAGTACGACCGCGATCGCCTCGTCATCGTCGAGCAGCAACGGCGGAAGCGCCGACCCCGCGGCGAGCCGGTAGCCGCCCGCCACTCCCGGCGCCGCCTCCACCGAGTAGCCGAGCTCGCGCAACCGCGCCATGTCACGGCGGACCGTCCGCACGTGTACGTCCAAGCGCTCGGCCAGCTCCGTACCGGTCCACTCCAGCCGGGTCGACAGGACGGACAGCAGCCGCAGCAGGCGCGCCGAGGTGTCGAGCACAGTTCGAGTCTGCCAGACAATGAGGACCGAATCTGTCCTCGATTGGGTCTAGCCTCGGGGTATGGCATACGAATTCCAGGTGACGCAGGATAGCGCCGACCCGCACACGCTCGCCGACTGGTGGGCCGAGACGATGGGCTGGGAGGTGGAGCCGTCGGACGAGGAGTTCATCCGCCGCATGGTCGCCGAAGGCCATGCCTCGGAAAACGACACGACTGTCCACCGTGGAACGCTGGTCTGGAAGGAGGGCGCCGCCATCCGCCATCCGGACGGGCTACAACGCGCGCCGCGGGTTCTCTTCCAACTGGTACCGGAGGCGAAGACGGTCAAGAACCGGATGCACCTCGATCTCCGGATCGGCTCCGACGATGTCGAGTCGGTCGTCGGCAAGCTCACCGCGCGCGGCGCTACGTTCCTCCACAATGGACGGCAAGGCCCGCACACCTGGGTCACGCTCGCCGATCCCGAAGGCAACGAGTTCTGCGTCTCGCAATAGTTCCGCTCGCCGGGCTGTGCGGAGCCCAAGAGGAAACCCGGCCCCACGAGGGGACCGGGTGGTGTAGAGCCAGTTCTACACGACCATCGACACCAGCGTTACCAACCGACCGGGCGACGGTACTTGCCCGCGGGATCCGGAAGCTGATGGCGTTTCAGGTCGGAGGCGGTGAGCTGGTACCACCAATGGTCGCCGACACCGTCGCCCACCTGCCCTCGAAGGGCTCCGGCCAGCCGGTCGGGCGACGGATTCACGACCCCGACCGGCACCATCCCCCGGGTGAACTGGATCGGGAATCGGAGATCACTGTCGTTCGAGACGATCACGGCCGCGTCCACCTTATGAGTCAGTACGTCAACGAGGAGGTTGAACGCATCGACGTACACCCCAACTCGCACCGGAGCAAGTTATCAGGACCCACCGACACAAAGAGGTCCACGCCATCGACGTGGACCTATCCTGTAGCCCCGACCGGATTCGAACCGGCGCTACCGCCTTGAGAGGGCGGCGTCCTAGGCCGCTAGACGACGGGGCCAGGAACTTCGTTTGCTGCTGAGAGCCTCGTGGCTGGGGTACCAGGACTCGAACCTAGACTAACGGAGCCAGAATCCGTTGGGCTGCCAATTACCCCATACCCCATCGGTGCTCTCGGCACCGCTGAAGAACTTTACCTGACCCCCCGCAACCCGCCAAATCAGACTCACTCGAGTGCTACGACCGGGTTGGTCAGCTCCCCCAGACCCTCGATCGAGACCGTCACCAGCTCCCCGGCTAGCAGCGGGCCGACGCCGGCTGGGGTACCGGTGAGCACCACGTCGCCGGGCAGGAGCGTCATCACATGTGAGACGTACGACACGATCGTCGCCACGTCGAAGACCATGTCCTTCGTCCTGCCGAGCTGGCGTACCTCCATCTCGTCGGGGGTGCGGCCCACCTCGCAGCGGACCTCGACGTCGGCCGGCAGCTCGGTCACGATCCACGGGCCGAGCGGGCAGAACGAGTCGAAGCCCTTCGCCCGGGTCCACTGCCCGTCGAGCCGTTGCAGGTCACGGGCGGTGACGTCGTTCGCACAGGCGTACCCGAAGATCGCCCTGAGCGCCGCCGCGCGATCGACCCGGCGGGCGCCCGGGGGGCCGATCACGACGGCGAGTTCGGCCTCGTGTTCGACCTGTTTGGACTGCGGCGGGAGGCGGATCGCGTCGCGCGGACCGATCACGGAGGTGGACGGCTTGAGGAACAGCAGCGGTTCGGCCGGCACCTCGGCGCCGTGCTCGGCCGCGTGGTCGACGTAGTTGCGGCCGACACACACCACCTTGCTCGGCAGGATCGGCGAGAGCAGCCGCACGTCGCTGACCGCCCATCGCTGACCGGTCAACGTCAGCTTGCCGAACGGGTGACCCTCGATCTCGGCGACCGTCAGCGCGTCCGGACCGGCGGAGGGTTCCCCCTCCACGAGCCCGAACGACATACCGCTGCTATGGGCAAACCGGGCGATGCGCACCTGTTGAATCTAGCCGATGCCGACTTTGGCGCCTGGACCTTCGGTCGGCGCAGGTCCAGACCAACAAACCTAGGCCATCGCGTTCACGGCATGCGCGATGACCACCACGATCACGGTCGCGGAGACCACCGACTCGATCGCCATGCCGAGCTTGGCGAGCCGGGTCAGTGGCAGGGTGTCGGTGGGGCTGAACGCGGTCGCGTTGGTGAACGCGACATAGAGATAGTCGCCGAACTCGGGCCGCCAGTCGGTCGGTGCCAGCCCTTGTTCGGTCATCTGCGGGAAGAGGAAGTCCGGGTGTTCGCGCCGCGCGTTCGCCCGGCAGGCCGGACCGCCGCGGTCCAGCTCCCAGAACCACAGCGCGAACACGATGACGTTGGTCAGCCAGATGCCGCCGCCGGCGACCAGCACGCCCGCGGGTGCGGGCGAGCCGCCGGCGGACAGCGTCACGATCAGGCGCGCGGTGGACCAGACCACCGCGACGCTCGCGACCCCGACGAGGGCCAGCGCCACGACGCGCAGCGGGCCCGACTCCTTGTTCAACCGGAAAGGATTCGCGAGTACGAGTCCAGCCAGTAGGACCGCCTCGGTACCGGGCAGCACCCACTTCGGCTCGAACGCGAAGCTCGCCGGGGTCGCGAGCTGCAGGGCTATGGCGACGACGATCGCGACCGCGACCGGCCAGCGGTGCTCGCCGGCGTGCGGCCGAAGCCATCCGGGCAGTTGCTCGTGCACGCCGTCATGGAATCACGGCACACACCGTCCCGTTGAGCCGGAACTGTGCCGGGCGGGTATTGACGCCGCTGTAGGTGGCCTGGAACCCCCAGTCCACCGAGCCGTTCGTCGGTATGAGGTTGTTGTGCGGCGCGTTGCGGCCCGTCACGTTCTGCCCGACTTGCTCGATGACGATGTTCCAGGCGTTGGTGATCCGCTGGTCACCGGGGAACGTCCAGGTGATCGTCCAGCCGTTGATCGGTGGGCCGAGGTTCGTGAGCCGGGCGTTGACGACGAAGCCGTTGCTCCACTGGTCCACCGCCCAGCGCAGCTGGCAGCCGCCGCCGGTCGGCTGCGGGGACGGCGACGGAGAGGCCGACGCCGAAGGCGACGGAGTCGGTGACGGCGAAGCGGTACCGGCGGGTGGGAACCGGACCACGCGGTCGTCCTCCGCGATCGGGGCGCCGCGGCCGTCGCGGTTGCTCGTCGCGACCCACAGCCAGCCGTCGGGGCCGCGCATGACCGTGCGCAACCGGCCGTACTGCCCTTGCAACTCGGCGAACGGCGAACCGGCCACGCCGCCGGAGGCGTTCAGCGGGACGAGCCAGAGGCGGGTACCGCGCAGCGCCGCGGCGAACAGCGTGCTGTTGGCGAACGCGAGCCCGCTCGGCGACGCCTCGGCGGTCGTCCACACGACGATCGGGTTGCGGAACTGCGGGTTGGTACCCATGCCCTCGACCGTCGGCCAGCCGTAGTTGCCGCCGGCCACGATCTGGTTGATCTCGTCCCACGTGTTCTGGCCGAACTCGGTCGCGAACATCTGCCCCCGTGAGTCCCAGGCGATCCCCTGCACGTTGCGATGGCCATAGCTCCACACAAGGGAG
>DASRII010000095.1:0-4330 GCA_035650075.1 Micromonosporaceae bacterium
ACCGGCCGCGGCCGACAACGCTGGACCAACCGCTGGAAAGCCGCGTTGAACGCCTTCGACATCACCTTCGACGGCCGCCTCACCGCCGGCCGCCGCTAACCAACCCAAATAGTTACACCGAAAACTTGACAGCCCCCGGCGTCTCTGAGGATGCCGACGGGGCCTGGGTGAGACGGCGTTCTGGATGCCGATGAGTAGCGGCCGGGTGTGGCGGGGTTGCGTGCGTTGGTTGGCGGCGGCACCGTGCCGACGACGGACGTGTAGCGGCCCTCCCGGTGTTCTCTTGGCCGAGTGCCGGGAGGGCCGTGGGTAGCGCTCGGAGGCGCTGTGCTCACGGTAGAAGCTGATCCTGGTTCGGTCGAGCGGCGGCTGGCCGCTGGTGATCTTTCGTGTCTGGGTGTGGGTACTGGTTGTCGCCGTGGGGTTGGGCTCGTCAGCGGGTGCTGCGTGGTCCGGCGATGGAGTTGGTGCGGGTACGGCCGCGGCGGGCGTGGTGCCGGCGATGTCGTGGCACGCATGTGTTGCTGCCGGTGGTGGCGTTGGCGCGGCGGGCTGATCTGGCCGAGGTGATTGGTGCGGCGCTGGCGGCGAAGGCGGCCGGTGCTGGGTGCCGGGCGATCGCGGTGGTGCTGGGCCGGCCGCCGGATACGGTGCGGGGCTGGTTGCGCCGGTTCGCGGCGCGGGCGCAGGCGGTGCGGGTGGCGTTCACCGCGCTGCTGGTGGATACCTGGCCGGATCCGGTGTTGCCGGCCGCGGCCGGGTCACTGTTCGCTGATGCGGTCGCGGCGATCGTGGGTGCCGCGGTGGCGGTGGCTGCCCGGTGGCCGCAGCTGGGCGCGGTGTCGCCGTGGCTGGCGGCGTCGGCGGTCACGAACGGCCGGTTGCTGACGGTGTCCTGGCCCTGATTGTGGATCAACACGAGCTGCCCTCTCCCGGTCCGGTCTTTGGTCTGGCAGCGTCGGCGGGTCTGTCCATTGAGGACCTGAAGGAGGTGCCGGCGACGGATGTCGAAGGCAGAAGATGAGCAGCAGGCCCGGTTGGAGCGGGCCCGGGAGATCGGCTTGTTCCGTTACATGCTGATCCGGGAGGCGGCCGATGCGACCTTGTCTCGGCGGCAGCGGGGCAAGCTGGTGCGGGCGATCGCCGCTCGGCAGCACACCGATCCGTTCGGGCGGGTGGTGAGCTTTTCCCGCTGGACGTTGGACCGGTGGATTCAGGACTGGCGCCGCGGCGGGTTCGACGCCCTGGTGCCCAGCCCGCGCCAGTCGGCGCCGCGCACCCCGGGCGAGGTGCTGGAGTTGGCGGCGGCGTTGAAGAAGGAGAACCCGGAGCGGTCCGCGGCGCAGATCCGCCGGATCCTGGCCGCCCAGTTGGGCTGGGCGCCGGACGAACGCACTCTGCAGCGGATGTTCTTGCGCACTGGGCTGACCGCGCTGACCACGGTCGGCCCGGCTACCCCGGAGGCGTTCGGCCGGTTCGAGGCCGACAAGCCGAACGAATTGTGGACCGGCGACGCCTTGCACGGGTCGCGTATCGACGGCCGTAAAACCTACTTGTTCGCGTTTGTTGACGACCATTCTCGGGCCGTGATGGGGCATCGGTGGGGGTTCGCCGAGGACACCGTGCGGCTGGCCGCTGCGCTGCGCCCGGCCCTGGCCGCCCGCGGCGTGCCCAACTACGTGTATGTCGACAACGGGTCGGCGTTCGTCGACTCGTGGCTGCTGCGGGCCTGCGCCAAGCTGGGCATCAAGCTGGTGCACTCCACGCCCGGTCGGCCGCAGGGCCGCGGGAAGATCGAACGGTTCTTCCGCACCGTGACCGACGAGTTCCTGGTGGAGATCGCCGCCGCCGACGGGGCGCCCGGCCGCGCCGTTCGGGATTTGGCCGAGCTGAACCGGCTGTTCACCGCCTGGGTGGAGACCGTCTACCACCGCCGGGTGCACTCCGAGACCGGGCAGGCACCTCTGGCCCGGTGGCTGGCCGGTGGCCCGTTCGCCGTTCCCGCGCCAGCAGATCTGGCCGAGGCGTTTCGCTGGTCGGAGTACCGCACCGTGTCCAAGACCGCGCTGGTGTCGCTGCACGGAACCGCTACCAGGTCGACCCGCTGCTGGTCGGCCGCAAGGTGGAGTTGGTGTTCGACCCGTTCGATCTGACCGACATCCGGGTCCGGCTGGGCGGCGCCGACCACGGCCGGGCGCTACCGCACCAGATCTCCCGGCACGCTCATCCCAAGGCCCGACCCGAGACCCCCGCCGAACCACCCCGGCCCACCACCGGCATCGACTACCTCGGCCTGGTCGACGCCGCGCACACCGCGCAGATCGCCGGCACGGTCAACTACGCCGCCCTCGTCAGCGACGACCGGCAGCCGCCAGACCAGGAAGTTCAGCCGTGATCGGCAGGTTGGACGGGCACCTGCTCGTGCACCCCGAACTGGCCGCCGAACTGCTGGAGCTGCTCGATCTGCTCGGCGAGGTGCTGCGCCACGGCGGCGGCGACCTGCTCACCGACATCGCCGACCGGTACCACCCGGGCATGCACGCCCACCTCGTCGAGGTCATCGACACCCACGCCAGCCAACTCCGCCGCGCCACGACTATCCACAAAGGACACAAGTAATGATCGATAAGTTGCAGGGGCACTTCGGGTTCACCCGCATGCCGTTCGGCCGGGACCTGGCCCCGGGCATGCTGCACCGTCACGCCGCCCACAACGAGGCCATCGCCCGCATCTCCTGGTGCATCACCGAACGCTGCATCGGCGTGGTCACCGGCGAGGTCGGCGCCGGCAAGACCGTATCCGTGCGCACAGTCCTGGCCGCCCTGGACACCTCCCGGCACACCGTCATCTACCTACCCAACCCCATGATCGCAGTGCGTGGCATCCACGAGGCCATCGTCACCACGTTCGGCGCCAAACCCACCAACCTGTCCTCCCGGCTGGTTGCCCAGGCCACCGCCGCGCTGACCGCCGAACGCGACGAACGCGGCCGCACCCCCGTCCTTGTGTTGTATGGAGCCCACCTGTTGTCCTACGAACAACTGGAAACCATCCGGATGCTGACCAACCACGCCATGGACGCCGACTCGCCGCTGGCCTGCCTCCTGGTCGGGCAGCCCACCCTGCGCCGCACCATGAAACTGGCCGTTCTGGCCGCGCTGGAGCAGCGCACCGCGCTGCGCTACACCATGCCCCCCATGACCGCCGCCGAGACCACCAGCTACATCAAGCACCACCTCGGCCTGGCCGGCCGCGCCGACCCACTGTTCTCCGACGACGCGGTCACCCTGATCCACAACACCGCCCGCGGCTACCCACGCGCGGTCAACAACCTCGCCCTGCAAGCCCTCGTCGCCACCTTCGCCACCGGCAAAGCCATCGTGGACGAAACCGCCGCCCGAGCCGCCGTCACCGAAGTCCTCGGCGACTGAACCGACACCACGCCGACAACCCACGCCACCACACCCACAAAGCCCCGCCGGCCACCCACCCGCGGGGCTTTCACACGCCGCCAACATCAGCACCCCCAACGCCACACTCGTCGGCATCTTCAGCGCCGGGCAACAATCGCCCCTACCAGGGATCGCAACGTGCGTCGCTCGGCTAGCTGGTCGGCGGTGGCCTGGTCCTCATCGCCCCTACCAGGGATCGCAACCCGACCACGCCTGCGCTCTTGGCCAGGTCCAGGTAGGACGTCCTCATCGCCCCTACCAGGGATCGCAACGGGCTGCCGCCGCGCCCCATTTGATGATCTATGCCCCTGGTCCTCATCGCCCCTACCAGGGATCGCAACGGGCAGGAGGTGCCCGAATGATCCGCCGCCGCCGTGACGTCCTCATCGCCCCTACCAGGGATCGCAACAGCGTGATCGTGATCGTGGTGGCCATGATCTCTCCCTTGTCCTCATCGCCCCTACCAGGGATCGCAACGCGGTCAGCACCTGTCCGTTGCTGCCGGCTGCCACGCGAGTCCTCATCGCCCCTACCAGGGATCGCAACGTGTTGCCGGGACAGCCGCTGGCGTCCGCGGCCAGGCCGGTCCTCATCGCCCCTACCAGGGATCGCAACGTGGCGGGCAGGGTGATCGAGGCTTCGCCATCCACGGGTCGTCATCGCCCCTACCAGGGATCGCAACTGGACGTTGGAGCCGCGTCGGGACGAGTCCACCGGGTTGTCCTCATCGCCCCTACCAGGGATCGCAACGAGGCGTACCCGACCCGCGCCTTCAACCCGTCCATGCGGGTCTGTCGCCTGCCACGATCATGGGTTCTGGCGACGATCTTGTTTGCGCCACGAGCGCGGGAGGGAAGGTTGATGAGGTAGGAGACCTT
>DASRII010000096.1:0-2555 GCA_035650075.1 Micromonosporaceae bacterium
ACGTGGGCAGCCGATGTGAGAGCGACAGCCCGGGCGCCTCGACCGAAGCCTGGCCGGGCTGCGGTCGTACCGCCATTAAATAAGTAGCCGATGACAGGATGTTTGCGAGCCAGAGTCAACTCTCTGTTGGTCGTCCATTCCATCAGAGTCAGCGCACGTCTCCTCACGGTGGCCGAAGCCTTTGTGCGTGCTCTCGGCGGACAGCGGCGACGGGCTCCGGTTGTCAGCCGCCGGCAGGTCGTAACCGTAGCTGGTCCTGTCCAGTGGGACCCGGGCGCGTGCCACGCGCGGGCAGTCTCCCCGCGCACCGTGGACGAGCTGGTGGGGTCACGCCTCGCGGTCGGTCGGATGGGTGGATCTCCCGCGCTAATCGCTCGAGTGTATTACCGCGAGAAGAGCCCGAGTCTTGCTGCGGCGTTGTTTCGAATGCGTCTCGTTCGACCCTTCGCGCACAGCATTGCCAGAGCGTCCCGATCGGCAAGAGCATTGGCTAGACGAATCTGCAACCAATCCGTCCAGTAATCGATCTCTTCGGCTATTTCGGTCGCAGACAATGCACCCTCTCGCGCCTGCCGCAGGGTTCGAAGCTCGGAAGCTCGCCTTTCGGCATATGCTCTGTTGTCTGGCGCAAGTTGACTTATCCATTCAGCCTGCCGATCGTCTGCCACCTGCTCGAGTCGGTTGTTGGCGTACTGCTCGCGGTGATGCCACGCCGCCGGGAACAGCTCCTCGATCAGCTTCGGGTACACCGGCGCCCGGTCGGTGACAATCTCCGACGGTGCCGCTCCGGCCGTGGCGAGGGCCTGGCGAAAGAACGCCTTCGCTGCGGCCCGGTCCCGCTTGGCCGCGACGTACACGTCGATGATCCTGCCCATGCTGGTCGATGGCTCGGTGGACGTAGCGCCACTGACCGGCGACCTTAAACGTACGTCTCGTCGATCCACCAACGGTTGCCTTCAGGGCGCCGGCACGGCCGGGCGGCCTCGACCCGCAGCGGCGTGAACCGCTGAACCCATCGGTAGATCGTCACATGATCGACGTCGACGCCGCGTTCGGCCAGAAGCTCTTCCACATCGCGATACGACAGCCCGAACCGCAGATACCAGCGCACCGCTAAGACGATCACCTCGGGTGGGAACTGACACCCCGCGTACGCCGAACACGAAGGCGCGAAGCGAGCGGCTGGACTGCGGGTGGAACGCATCGATCAAGCCTGTCACACCCTGCTAACCACGGATGCAACACCGCCGTAATAGGTGTTGAGAACCCCGTCCGGGAACTGTCGGTAGAACGGCGCGGTTCAGGAACCGTGGTCGAGCGAGCATCGGTGCGATTACAAGCGAGCTGGACCAGCTGGCGAAGTCATCCAGGAGCGGGCTTCACGCGACCCACTCGTCAGGGTGGGTTGTGTGAATCGAGGGCGTCGAGGCGCGCCTGAACTTCGCCGGCCATCGGAAGGTCCAGCTCGGTGGAGTGAGCCAGTGCCTGCTTCCAGTGTGCGCGGGCCTCGTCGAGCCGACCGGTGGCGTGCATGATGTGTGCGATGCCGTGATGTGCGCGCGCCTGCCCGAGGCGTTCGCCGATGTCGCCGGCGATGTCCAGCGCGGACCGGTGATGCCGCAGAGCCTCGTCGTACCGGCCGATCGTGCGTAGCGTCTCGCCGATGTTGTTGAACACGTGGGTCTGTACCCGGGGAGCGCCGATCTCATCGGCGATGGCCACGGCGCGGCGGTGATGCTCGTCGGTGTCCGGGTGATCGGCCCCGTGTACCAGGCCGGAGAGGCTGAGCAGGTAGGCCTTACCGGCCTGGTAGTCGTGTTCGCGATAGAGGGCGAAGGCTTGCCAGTGGCACTCGCGGGCCTCGGGCAGGCGTCCCGCCCTGGCGTAGGCCGACGTGAGGCTACCCAGAACGATGCCGACGCTGACGTGGTCGCCGACCTCGCGGCTGATCGCCAGCCCTTGCCGGTAGCAGAGAATAGCCTGGTCGTAACGCCCCATTCGTTCGTAGAGGTCGCCGATGTTGTTCAGTACGATGCCCTCGGCGAAGCGGTCACCGACCTGGCGATGGATGTTCGCTGCCGCCGACAGGTGCCGCAGCGCTATGGGGTAGCGACCGAGGGCCATGTTGGTGGTGGCGAGCCCGCCGAGGGATCGCCCTTCGGTGAGCCGGTCGCCGGCCTGCCGGCTGGTCCGCAGGGCTTGCTGCAGCACCGCGATGGCGTCGCGGTACTGGCCGAGCATCTGGTGGATCCAACCGAGGTTCACGAGTGCGACGCCCTCGGCGGCCCGGTCGGCCGATCCGCGGGCGGCATCGAGCGCGTGTCCGTACGCGGTGAGCGCGTCGGCGTAGTGGTCGCTGTTGTAGAACCATCGGGACAGGGTGGCGCCGAATCGGGTGGTGTGCGTTGGCCAGTCGTGTGTTGCGGTGTGCGCGACCACGGCGAGCAGGTTGGCGTGTTCGGCGGCCAGCCAGGCCCTGGCCGCGGCCCGGTCCGCGACCGGAGACGTGGGCGTTCGCGGCATGGGGACGCGTGGCCGTCGGTGCCGTTCGAACG
>DASRII010000097.1:0-21190 GCA_035650075.1 Micromonosporaceae bacterium
GTACCGTCCCAGTGCAGCACTAGGCTCGCGGCGTTCAGCCCTTCGCCGTCGAGGCCGACGGCGTACACATTGGACGGTGACAGGGCCACGATGTCGCGGAGCTGACCGCCGTTGGGAAACGCGGGTATCGTCGCGCGGGACCAGGCGCTCCCGTTCCAGTGGTAGATGGCGGGGATCCAATGTGGACCGCCCGGGTACGTGTGGCCGACCGCCCACACATTGTTGGGTGCTAGGGCCTCGACGCCGAACAGCATGACCTGTGATGGCTGCGGCAGCGGTACCGATACCCAGCTACTGCCGTTCCAGCGTAGGGTGACCGCCACGGCGACGCCACCGAACGGGCTGGTGCTGCCCCAACCCACGCTCCAAGCATTGGTCGGCCCGGCGGCGTCGACTGCTTCGAGGAAGTCCTCGGGTGTGATAGCCGGCGAGGCGAATGTGCGCCATGCGCCCGAGCTGCTGCGTTGGGCGATGAGTTTGACGCTGCCGTAATTGGCGTTGGGTCGGCTGTACGAGCCCACCGCCCACAGGCTGCCTTGCACCTACGCGAGGCCGCGCAGTTCGTTGAGGCCGTTGGGGTTCGGGTTGGGACTGGCGACCGTGGTCCAGGCGGTGCCGTCCCAGTGCTGCAGCAACGTGCGCTGGCCGCCCTGTTGGAAGCCGGCCGCCCAGGTGTCGGTGTTGGACGGTGCGTCCACCGCACGGAACATGGCGCTACCGTTCGCGCGCGGGTGCGCGACGGCCGTCCAGGCCGTGCCGTTGTGCCGCAGTACCAATGTGCGGAAGGTCGAGGTGCTCGAGACGACCCGTCCCACCGCCCACACGTGCGAGGACGCCGAGGCGGCCGCGGCGAGCAGTTCGTTGCTGCCCGGCGCGTTGGGCGACGGAACCGGGGTCCAGGTGGCTGCTACCGTGATGACAGTGATCAATGTCAATGACCTCATGAGGGTCATGTTTCCCGCAATGCAGCCGGGTAGCTCTTACAGTCGCCTTACGTCTGCCTGACACGTGGGTTAGAGCCGCTCCGCTGATGTTAGTCTGATATCGTACTTTCATGGCGGGTGCACCCGGCGTGGACAACCTGGGTTTCTTGCTGGCGAAGGCGTCGCAGCGGTGGAACGAGTTGCTGGTCGAAGCGTTTGCGGCGGCCGGCTATGGGCAGGTGCGCGCCTCGTACGGTTCGGTGTTGTTGCCGCTGTGGGAGCAGGACGGGCTGCGGATGGGCGAGCTGGCGACCCGTGCCCGGTTGAGTAAGCAGACCATGACCACACTCGTCCGCTTGGCCGAACGCGATGGTCTGGTGACCCGCCGCCCGGATGCCGCCGATGGGCGGGCTATCCAGGTCTGGTTGTCTCCGACCGCGGTGGACTTCGCCCCGGTCGCCGGTCAGGTGGTGAGCCGGTTGCATCGCCGAGTTCGGGTCCGGTTGGGGCAACCTGCCAGCCGCGCCTTCGCCGAGGCGTTGGCCACCGTGATGAACCTGTAGTCGTTGATTTATCTGGGAAAGGGGCTTCGCATGTCGACAACCGCCGCCATGACACCGGACGAGGTGGTCCAACTGGTCGCCGCTGCCCTGCACGATGGCCGGATCGACGACGCTTTGGCGCTGTACGAGCCTGACGCCGTGTTCGTGCCGCAACCCGACGCGCAACCGATCAGCGGCCAGGATGCGATCCGTGCCGCCCTGACCGGGTTCGTCGCGTTGCGGCCCACGATGACCGCCGACATCCGCAGGGTCGTGGTCGCCGGTGAGATCGCCACGGTGCTCAACGCCTGGCAGTTGCGCGGCACGTCCCCGGCAGGTGACCTGGTCGCGATGGCCGGCATCAGCGCCGATGTGATGCGGCGTCGGGTGGACGGGACGTGGGGCATCCTCATCGACGATCCCTGGGGTGCTCCGCCGCGGTCGGAGGGCGGCGCGTGAGCGCCGCAACGATTGTCCGGCTGACCGGCGTCTACCACGCTGACGGTGGGCTGCGTGGCGAACTCGCCTACGCCGTCAACCGGATCCGCGGTACCGCCCACTGCGCGCTATGTGACATCACGCATCGCGGCCTCCGACCAAGGCGCGAATGGATCAGCCTTGCCGCCGAACTGGGTGTGCCCGTCGATCTCGTTCACCTCAACGAACGCACCCCTCAGGTCTACGCCGCCAGCGACGGGTACACGCCGTGCGTGCTGGCCCTCACCGATCACGGCCTGATCCGCCTGCTCGAACCGAGCGACCTGGATCGGCTCGCCGGTGACGTAACCGCGTTCGCAACGGCCCTGCGGAGCGCCGCCGAAAAGGCCGGTCTCCGATGGCCGACAGCGCCGCCCGCCGCCTGACCCGCGGCCACGCCACAACGAAGTCTCGTGGCGGGTGGCCGAGGCTGTCCCAAATCGCCGGGCTAGTGTGTCGTCTACACGCACGCTCGGTGCTAATCCGGTGGGAGACCTCACGTGCCTTCGCGACGCGATCTGGAACGCCTCGTCGTCTGGTGCGACGCGGGGGCGACAGAGGCGCCGTTCCAATGGCTCAGGGCCGAGCTCGGAGCCGCCCTGACAGTCCACGCTGTGACGCCGTCGGGCGACGTGGTCGGCGGCACCGTGGCGATGTGGAAGGGCCGGATCAGGATGCGGGCGACGTCGGGGATCAGCGAGTTGCCAGCCGAGCCGGTTCGGTTCGAGGGGACGCTGCCCGGGGTCCGGAATCCGGGCAGGACGGTGCAGCTTACGCCGACTGCCGATCGTGAGTCGCTGACCGTCGCGCTGGCCGGTGCCACCCTACCGAGCGAGTGGAACACACGCTTCGACGTGACGCGGGTCGTGGACACCGCGGGCGTCGTACGGGCCGAGTGGACACTGGTTTCGGCGAACGCCGTCCCCACCCACCTGTTCGAATTGGCGCTGTGGCCCGACTTGGGCATCGCCGTCGACCTCGGCCCGCCATGACCCGACGGGGCGGCGGCCGTCAGGTGAGGCTTCGAAGAAGGCGAACCGTCCGAGGGCAGGTGCGTCAGCTGGCCGTCGATGAGGTTGGCAAGGGTCCGTTCAGCGGATGCGTACGCCCCGAGCCACGACGGCGGCTGGTCGGGTGAGCACGTTCGGGTCGTTGCGTGGGTCGTCGTGGTAGGTGACCAGATCGGCTGGTTGGTCTTCGGACAGGCCGGGCAGGCCGAGGTAGCGGCGCGCCGCTGTGCTGGCCGCAGCGAGGGCGGCGGCTGGCGTCAGCCCGAACTCGGCGAGCAGCGCGACCTCGCGGGCGATGGTTCCGACGATGTCGCTGCCGGTCATGATGGTCACGCCGAGGTTGGCCGCGGTCGGCAGCAGCTGACCCAGCCGCTGCCGGGCGTGTAGGTAACGTTGCTGTCGTTCTGGATCCTCGTCCGGGGGCGCGGCGGTGAAGGCGCACAGTGTGGGCGTCCATGCCCCACCCCGGGCGGCGAGGTTGGCCAGGTCGTCCTCGTCCAGGCGGGTGCCGTGCTCGACGGAGTCGATGCCCGCGTCGATCAGCGCCTTGACATGGACTGTCGTGGTGTGCGCCGCGACCCGAGCGCCGGCGGCGTGAACGGCCTCGACCAGGCGCCGCACATCGGCGATCGGGTAGGTCGGCATCGGGTCGGTCGGCGGCCGGTACGCCCCTTGCATGACTGGAAAGTCGCCGACGACCTTGACCCAGCGGGCGCCGGCCGCCACCTCGGCCAGCGCGGCGGCGACCAGGTCCTCGGCTGGGGTCGGCTCGTACAGGCTCGGGTAATACCGGTCCGGCGGTGCCAGGAATCGTCCGCAGACCAGCAAATCGCCGCTGTCGCCGGCCACCAGCTGCAGCGTGACGCTGCCCGGGCTGCCCGTGTCGCGGACCGCGGTCACCCCGGCAGCCCTGGCAGCGGCGAGGTTGGCGGCGGCGGCTGGCAGGCCCAACCCGACCGGTTCGCCTTTCTCGTTCTGACCGATGTTGAGGTGGCAGTGGGCGTCGACGAGGCCTACCAAGGCGAACCGACCCGGCAAGGGTTCGGCGTCCGCCGGTGGCACCGATGTCCAGCGGCCTGCCGCCGTGATACCGGCTTCCACCACGTCGTCATCCGGAAGCAGGACCGCACGCAGGCGCCAGGCTGTCACAGCACCACTGTAGGCAACGGCCGCACCGTCGCAGACCGACAAGATCGCCGACCATGTTGGTCGCCGTCACCGCGGGCCAGTGCCGCGCCCGCCACCGCATCCGACTCGGCCGCGATCTGCTCGACCTCGTACCCGCACTGACGTGGGGGGTGGTCTAGGCTTGCGGGTGGCGGGTCCGGGAAGTGACTTATCCGAAGAGTCAGCTGTCGGGATTGAGCTGGCCGCGCTGGATTGCAGAGTCGCTCCCGTGTGTCCTCCCGGATCCGTCCTTACTGTGGTGGGCGGGCATGAACCGCTGGCGGTGAAGCCGGGCAACCTAGGAGGGTGGCACCCAGGCTTGGTCGTGCCAAACGTATATGTCGGCCGGTCGTATCGAGTATGTCTGCCGCCGAGTGCGCGCTGAAAGCCGGGCCACGGCAAATCCTAGTTCGACCAGCGTGACATCGTGCACGCCGACATTCGTCACCGTGATCTCCACCAAGGCCGCCTCCGTCGGCGTCTGGGTAGCGTCACTCGCAACCTACCGGCACAGGCGGCCTCAATCGGCGCCGATCCGTAACTTACGGATCGGTACCGGACGCTGCGGATCAGGAGAACAGGAGAGACAAGCTGAATGCATTTTCTTATTGTGATTTGCCCGAAGGGGTTAGCTGTCGGGATTGGGCTGGCTGCACTGGATTGCAGAGTCGCTCCCGATTGTCCTCCCGTAGCGCGTGACGGGCCAGGTGTCGGTTGGCTGACGGTGCGTGGGTCAGCAGCGGCGATCGGCCGACAATGTCGATATGGTGGCAGGCTTCGCTTCGGCAATTTGGTTCGCCCTTACTGGTGGTGCGCTGGGCTTCGGCCTCGGCGGCGTGGTCGGGGCACTTGTCGTCGGCGGTATCGCCGGCGGCGTGGGCGCGGTCTTCGGGTGGGCGGTCGTCAAGGCCGAACCGTACGAGAAGACCGCGGCCAGTGTTCTCATCTTCCTGATCGACCACACCTGGAGCCTCCTCAACACCATGGCCGGCGCCATCTACCTCACCGCGAACCTCATCTTCGGCAACAAGATCGACCTCGAGCGGAGCCGGCACAGCGGTGCGATCCAGCTGGAGAATGGCGTGATCCCGGGCTATCTCACGACAGTCGGGACCGTCATCGCGGGTGTCGACGAGCCCGTGCACGCCCACGAACACGGCCACGTGCTGCAGGCGCGCATCTTCGGGCCGATGTACCTGCTACTGGTCGCCATCAGCTATGTGCTGGCCACGGTCCTGCCGTACTGGCTGCTCTATCACGACCGGACGAAGTACCCCATCAACAGCTTCGGCAACTACTTCCTGCAAGGCGTATACCCGCACACCTGGAACGAGGAGTGGTGCTACCGGGTATACGGGCCAGCTCGATGAGCCGCCAATGGAGGTAATCGCCGGCGCTGTGTAACCGGGCCGGGAACAGCGCCGCTAGAGCAGGGCACGGACGTCGTCCCGCAGTCGCGGTATGCGAGCGTAGAGCCGGTCGCCCGGGCACTCGGTCGCGACGAAGTCGCGGTGGCCGAAGATGCGTCCGGCCGCGATGCCGTACTGCTGGCAGATGTAGGCGCAGAGGCGAACCAGCTTGGCGTAGTGATCGTCGCGGATCTGCACGTTGGTGTACGTGCCCTCGTTCTCGATGCCGACGGACTCCTCGTTCTGGCCGGTGCAGTGCGCGCCGAGCACGTGGTCCTGCCCCTGAAGGAGCTCGGTCTTGCTGTGATGCCGGCCGGCCATGATGAACCCGCCGCGGCTGATTGTGAAATGTTGCCCGGTGTCGATGAACCCGCGCGCGAAGTGGGACTGCTGGATGCTGCGCGCCAGTGCGAAGGCGTGCGCCCGCGAGAAATCTCCGCTGTTCGCGGTCGCCGTGTGATGAACGATGATCTTCGTTGGTCGCGGGTCGAGGATCTGGATAGTGCCCCGAGGCGGGTCCGCGCCCCAGTCACTCGTGCTGTAGATCGTGGGCTGGGCCACGGCCGCGTCCGCCGGCGAGGAGAGCAGCAGTTGGGCGGCGGATGTGACGAGCAGGCCGCCGCCGAGGACGCCGCCGCGCAGCAGCAGGCGGCGGGGAATGGCGCCATCATCAGTACACATGGGACAGTTCCCTTCTCGAAGTATCATCCACAATGGACATACGGACCTCGCCCTCGTCGACGGAGCTTCGGTCGGGTACGGCGAACACGACAGTGACCGGCCGATCGTCGACGCGACCGGCGTAGCTGACCAGCGTCCAGTCACCGGAGCGCCAGAGGTCCTGTACGTCCGACCGCAGGAGCGCGGTGTTCGCGCAGTAGATGGCGCTGCGGTACAGCCGCGGGATCGCCGCCGTGAGCGGCGCGGCGGAGATCTGCGCCAGCGGGTGCGGGAAGAGCCGCAGCCGCGCCCGGCCGATCAGCCGGCGGGTGGGTCGGCGCAGCTCGGGTGAGAGGGCGAGGAAGAGGCTCACCTCGACGCCGAGGGTGGTCGTCGCCGCGATCGGCTCGGACCGCAGCACCGAGAGCCAGAAGCCGTCAGCCGCCGTCGCGGCGAGTGCGGCGGCGAGCAGCAGAACGGCGCGGGCGATGCCCGGCCAGGTGACCGGATCCGGCTGGGCGGAGAGGCAGCCACACGACGTGTCGGGTGCCGCGACGCGCGCGTAGCCGAGGTACGCGACGAACCCCGCCGACATCGCGACGGCGAGCCAGCCGTCGACGGTGGCCGCCGGTGGCAGTACGAGGAGGGCCGCCACGGCCAGCTCCGCGCCGCCCACGATGCGGTGGACGACGCGGACCCGGTGTACCCCCACGAGTCTGGCCATGGTGGACCTCGACAGTCCACGCGCGGCGCGGGCGGTCAGCTTGTAGCCGCCGGCCCAGCCGAACACGAGGCCGAGGAACATCGCCTGGATTTCGGCCATCGACATCGCCCCTAAACCCGTGCGTGGACGGTGGCTATGTCGATCTCGTCAGTGTCCGGACGCCAGGCGCCGACCACCTGCACGTGGCCGCCGATGCGCAGTCCGGACAGGTCCGCGACGGCGGCCGTCTGGTTGTAGACCGCCGTTGTCACACCCGGCACCACGTGACCGACGAGGTCGTGCCCGCGGTGCACGAGACCCAGGGCGGTCTTGCCGATCGAGACGACCTCGGCGTGCAGGTTCACGATGTTGACCCACACCGCGTCGGCGGCGAGCGTGCCGTCGGGCATGGGTACGCCGCGGGCGTAAAGCCCGTCGCCCACTTCGACGGCGTTGACCGTGGTCGGGTGGAGCTTCCAGATACTCGTCGCGTCCGTCGCCCTGACCCGGTGGAGGACCAGGTCCGATCCCGTCACCGTGAGCAGGCCGCCGTTGATTGCCGCGACCCGGCCCTCGGCGAAGTTCGGATCGGGCGTACTCTCGTCGAGCCCGAGGCTCTCGTGGGCGTACGCCGCCTCCGGTGCCACGGAGCCGAACGCGGTGGCACCCACGAATGCCGCGCTACCCAGTACGGCTGAGGTCAGCAGGCTCCTACGGTCCATTGTGGACATGGCGCCTCCCGGTTAGTTGTCGACCCGGCACGGCCGTACGCCCGCGGACAGGCTGGCGATGGCGCTGAAGGCGGCGGGTGTCAGGTCGATGATCTTGTCTTCGCCGCACGTGCTCCCGCAGCAGTTGCGCTGGCCGCAAAAGAGGTCGGTCTGCGGGCCGCAGTCGTGTACGACCACGCTCACGCAGTCGTTCGAACACCGGTTGGTGACGAAGAATCGGTGGCCGCAGCCGTGCCGGGGCAGGTTCTTCCCGCACCGGTCGGGTCGGGTGATGTCGAAACAGGCGGCATTACGGTTCGGCCAGGCGCAGTGGTGCAGCCGCGACTGGCAGCCGCCGCACGCACCGCCGCCCGCACCGCCGCACGGCCCCCATGCGTTGCCGCAGCAGAACCAGGTCATCAGCCCTCGAGCGACCAGGTTGGTTCCACATGCCATCTCCGGTCTCCTCCTCGCCGGTCGGCCTCACGCGGGTAGGTCGGGGAACGGTGCTTGAATGGGCCGGAATACGGTGACCCGGTTGCCGCAGGTGTAGCCCTGGTTCAGCGCCGTGTGCACCGCGCCGTTGCGGCGTACCTCGAAGTGCAGGTGTGGTCCGGTGGCGTTGCCGCTCTGGCCCATACGGCCGATGCGCTCCTCGCGCGAGACGACTTGCCCCGCGGAGACCCGGAAGCCGGCCAGGTGGGCATACCTCGTCTGGTAGCCGTGCGAGTGGTTGATGATGACGATGCGGCCGTAGCCCGACATCGTCCCGGCGAAGCTGACCGTCCCGCGGTACGCCGCGTAGATCGGGGTGTCCATCGCGTTCGCGATGTCGATGCCGTCGTGATTGTCGGGGCCACTGCTGCACCGAAGGTCGATCTTCGAGGTAACCACACCGCTGGTGGGCTGGTGCATCGCGCCGACATCCGCGAACGCCGGGCTGGCGGTCAGGCCGACCACGCTCGTGACGGCGGCCAGCACGAGACCGAGCAGCATGCTGAGGCTTCGCCGGTTTCGGCGGCCGGAGGTTTCCGTTGTCATCAGGGCTTCCTCCTTTCTTCACTTGGTGGTTCGGTTACCGGGCGCCACTCTGTCTAGCGACATGCGTCACTGTGCGAGTAGAGTTCTCGATCGATCTCGGACAACGTCGGTCACGGTCTTGCTCTGGCATCCGGAGGTGCTGGTGCGCCGGGAAGAAGACACACCAGCCGAGCGATACACCACCGCCCGTCTCGCGGGGGACCTCGACGATCTGCGCCGGCGCACCGGGCTCAGCCTCCGGGAGTTGGCGCGGCGCTCCGGCTGCCCGACGAGCACCCTCGGCGACGCGCTCCGCGGGCGCCGGTTCCCCCGGCTCGACACTGTGCTGGCCGTCGCGCACGCCTGCGGCGCCGAATCGGGGGAGTGGCGGAACCGCTGGATCCGGGCCGACCGCGAGCGCGGCGTACAAAGCGCCGGACCGCGGGGGGAGGCGAGCGGCCAGGCACCCCTCGCCGAACTGCCGCACGACGCGAGACACTTTGCGGGACGCCGGCCGGAACTGGCGCGGCTGCGGGAGCTAGTCCACACTGGACACTCATGGCCGGCGATCGTCGTCAGCGGCGTGGCCGGGGTCGGTAAGTCGGCGCTCGCCGTACACTGGGCCCGCCGCGTCGCCGACCGGTTCCCGGACGGGCAGGTCTTCCTCGATCTACACGGGCACCAGCCGCACCGGGCGCCGCTGTCCCCGGAGGAAGCCCTCGAACAGCTCGTGCGCGCGCTCGGTACCGAGCCGGAACGTCTCGGCCGTGGCATGGACGAGCGCGTTCGCCGCTACCGCAGCCTGGTGGCGGGCAAGGAACTGCTCGTAGTGCTGGACGACGCGGTGACCGAGGAGCAGGTCCGCCCCCTGCTGCCCGGCAGCCCGGGCAGCCTGGTGATCGTGACGAGCCGTCACCTGCTGGCCGGACTCGTAGCCCGCGATGACGCGTTCCACCTGCCGTTGGGCGTCCTGGACTCCGACGAGGCGCGCACACTGCTGCACGACGTGCTCGGTTCGCACCGGGTGGCCGAGGCAGATCTCGATGACCTCGCCAGGCTTTGCGGGTACCTCCCGCTCGCACTCCGGATCGCCGCGGCCCACCTGGTGACCGGGTCGCTACCGTCGATCCAGGAGCTGATCGGGGAGATGGTCCGGGGCAACCGCCTGTCCGCTCTCAGCGCCTACGGCGACGGCCGGGCCGCCGTACGCAGCGCCTTCGACCTCTCGTACCGCACCGTCAGCCCGGATGCGGCCCGGCTGTTCCGCCGCGTCGGCCTGGTCCCGGGCTCGGACGTGACCGTCGGTGCCGCCGCCGCGCTCGCCGACATCCCGGTCGACGGGGCCACTCGGCTGCTGCGCGTGCTCAACAACGTCTGCCTGGTCCAGCAGCACACGACCGGCCGCTATCGTATGCACGATCTCGTTCGGCTCTACGCCGCCGAGCGCGCCGCGGAGGAGGACGGCGACGTGGGCTGTGCGGCGGCGATCGCGCGGCTGCTCGACTGGTACCTGTGCGCCGTCGCGGAGGCCGCCCGCCGGCTCTACCCCACGAATCTGCGATTGCCCGACCCGAACGGCGAGTGGCCACCGTACACTGTGGACTTCCAATCCGACGACGAGGCGCTCGCCTGGCTCGACGCCGAGCGGGCCAACCTGGCGGCGGCGGTCCAGTACGCCGCGCGGCACGGCCCGCACCCCGCCGCGTGGCGGCTCGCCGACGTGCTGCGCGGGTACTTCAACCTGCGCTCGCACGCCAAGGACTGGTTCGCCACCGCGCAGGCCGGGCTCGACGCCGCCCGGGTCGACGGCGACCGGCGCGCCGAGGCGGCGACCGAGCACAATCTCGGCCTCGCCCATTCCCGGTTGGGCAGCGGCGAGGCGGCCATCGCACACTTCACCCACGCGCTAGCGCTCTACCGGGAACTGGACCACGCCGAGGGATGCGCCTACGTTCTGCTCTGCCTCAGCGGTCCCTACCGGCAGCTCGGCGAACCCGAACGGGCCGTGGCGGTCCTCGAGGAGGCTCTGGAAGTCTGCCGGCAACACGCGCTGCCCGTCTGCGAAGCCAAGACGCTCGGCGATCTCGGCGAGGTGTACCGCGATCTCGGATGGCTTCGTCTCGCTGTCGAGCACCAGCGTCAGGCCCTGGCCACCCTGCAACGGATGGGACTGGTGCAGCATGAGGCGCTGGCGTTGCTCGCGATGGGGGCGGTGTGCCACGAACTGGGTGAGTGGGCCGAGGCGCTGGAGTACGAACGGAGGGCGCTCGACCTCTTCCGCGCCGCCGGCAACCGCGACGGCGAAGCGTACGCCTTGCTGAGTCTGGCGGTGCTGCACAGCGATGAAGGTCGCGATGCCGAGGCTCTGGCGTGCGCGACACCGGCCGTCGCCCTTACCGACGACATCGGCGACGACTGCCTTGCCGTGGAGGCGCGGTGCGCGCTGGGGCAGGTGCACCTGAAGCGAAGCGATCCGGATCTGGCCGGCACGTGGCATCGTGCCGCGCTCGACCTCGCCCTTCGCGCGGGCTACCGCCACGGCCAGGGCAAGGCACTGCTCGGGCTCGCCGCGGCCCATCTGGCCGCCGGAGGCATGGATGAGGCGATCGGGTACGCCGAACAGGCGCTCGTCCTCGGCGAGGTGGGTCGTTACCGGCTGGTCCAGGGCCGGGCGTTGACGATTCTGGCCGAGGCGCACCATGAAACGGGAAGCGGGGAGTTGGCGCGACGGTACGCCCGGCGCGCGCTGGCCTTGCACCGGCAGACCGGCCATCACGGGAGCGAGGCACGGGTACGGGCCATCCTTCAGCGGGCGCCATCCGGATCGGGCTGATGTCACGCGGATGTCAAGGAGCGCAGGTAGGCGAGATTGTCCCGGGTGCGGTTGGCCAGCGGCTGGGCCGTCGAGAAGTCCTCGACCGTCACCCACCCGTCATAGCCGTGCGCTACGAGCGCTTGGAAGTAGGCCGGCAGGTCGGCCTGGCCGTCGCGCAACGGCGCCCATTGCTCGGCCCAGACTGTCCCTTGTGGTGTATCGCGCACGGCTCGCCAGGAAGCGTTCTTCACGTGCACGTGTGCGAGGTACGGCCCGAGCATCTGGAATGCGGCCGGTGGTTCCTCGTATCCCTCGATGACGAGATTGCCGATGTCGTGGATGACGCCCACGTGCGTCGGGTCGAGCCCGTCGAGGAGGCGGACTGCCGCGGATGCCGACGCGGCGATGGTGCGGTGGTGCAGCTCCACCAGTGCTTTGATGCCATGGGCGCGGGCGCGTGCCGCTATCCACACGAGGTCGCTTCTGGTGTTGTCGAAGAGTTCCCGGTAGTCGCCGTCGCTCGTCAGCGGCATTGTTACACGTACCTGCCCGGCGCCGAGGGCCGCGGTGGCCGCCAGCATGCGCTCCACATTGGACCTGTCGTGGCTGCGGGTGTATCCGCCGATGCCCGAGAACTCCAGTCCGGCCGAGACGGTCACGGCGCGGATGGCGTCGATCGACGCCTCGAGCCCGGTCAGGGGCCAGGTGGCACGGTTGCCCGCCCAGAATCCGGGCTCGTCTGCCTCGTCCTGGTCCGTGATGCGCCACTCGATGCCGTCCCACCCTTGCCGCGCGAGGTTCGTGGCGGCTTCTTCGGGCGTCCACTCCGGCGTGGATGCCGTAAATACGGAGTACTTCATCACTCGCCCTCCAGGACGGTGCGGACGGAGACCGCGCGGCCGGCCGCGGCGGACCGATAGAGCGCCGCCACTATGGCGAGCGCCTGCACGCCGTCCTCCACACCGACCGCGGGCGGGCGCTGGTCCCGTATGGCGGCGAAGACGTCCTCGTACTGGCGATAGTGGCCCAGCACGAAGGCGTCCGGTGGCTTCTCGGCCGGCGACACCGGGGAAGAGCCGAGAAACGTGAGGACATCGTCCTCGATGACGGCTGACCCGCCGGTGCCGTGGACCTGCAGGCGGACCGGCTGGCCGGGAAACGCGGCCGTGGTCGAGTGAAACGTGGCGAGCGCGCCGGAGGCGAAGCGAATCGCCGCCGCCGTCACGTCCTCGGTTTCCATCGTGTTGTGCGCCAACCTCCCGGCGAACGCGGTGACGTCGGAGACGTCACCGAGGAACATGCGGAGCAGATCGATCGTGTGGATACCCTGGTTCATGGTCGATCCGCCGTCCATCTCGTACGTCCCGCGCCACTGAGCCGAGCCGTAGTAGGACTCGGGACGCCACCACGGGACGGTCGCGGTTGCCGACGTGATGAGGCCGAGGTCCCCTCGCGTCACGGCCGCGGCGACGGCGAGCGCGGCGGGGTCGAAACGATGCTGGCTGATGACCGAGAAGACCTGGCCGGGTAGTGACGCGGCAAGGATCGCCAGCGCCTGCGCTCGAGGCAGCGAAACGTCGAGCGGCTTCTCCACGACAACGTGCTTTCCCGCGTGCAGCGCCTCGGCGGCCAGATCGGCGTGCGTCCCGCTTGGCGTGCAGATCGCCACGAGGTCGACGTCTGCGTCAGCGAGCGCTTCCGCCTGCGACTCGTACGTCTTCACGCCGAACCACGCGGCCGCGGCGGTGGATGGGTCGGCTACCGCAACCAGCTCGGCGCTCGGTAGCCGGGCCAGGGCTCGAGCGTGGTTGCGGCCGATGATCCCACCGCCCGTGATCAGTACCTTCACTTGACCCCTCCGGCGGTGAGACCGCCCACGAGATAACGCTGGAAAACCAGGTACAGGACGACGACGGGTAGGGCGCAGACGATTGCCGCGGCCATCATCTGGCTGTAGACGGGTACGGCGCCGCCCTCCTGTGTCGCGCCGAAGACCTGCAGGGCGACGGCCGCGGTACGGGTATCGCGGCTGGTCATGACCGAGGCGAAGAGCACGTCGTTCCACCCCAGCAGGAACGCGAACGTGCCCGCGACCACCAACCCCGGCCAGGACAGCGGAATGATGACCCGGGTAAGCACCTGCCACGCCGACGCTCCGTCGATCCGCGCCGCCTCGTCGAGCTCGCGCGGCAGCCCACGCAGATAGGTCACCAGAACCCAGGTCGAGAACGGGAGCGTGAACGTGAGATAGGTGATGACCAGCGACCAGCGCGTGCCGATCACCTGCACTCCGAGGGCCGACGCCGTGCTTGCGAAGATCACGAACACGGGCAGGAGCAGCAGCGTACCCGGGATGCTCTGCAAGGCGAGCAGTCCACGCAGCACGGTGAGCCGGCCCCGAAACGTGTGGCGCACGAGGACGTAGGCACTACCGATCGCGACAAGGCAGGAAGCTACGGCGACGATCCCCGCGACCACGATGCTGTTCACCAGGCTGGTTCCCAGCTCGACGGTAGACCAGATTTTGCGGTAGGCGGTGAAGTCCACGGTCACCGGCAGGTACGCACCCTCGGCAACCGCCAGGTCCGAGTTGGCTGATGCGAAGAGTATGTACGACAGCGGAAGCAACACCACCGCGAGCAGGATGGCGATGGTGACAATCCTGAGTGGACGGGGCAGCAGCTGCTCGTGCCTCCTCATCCCTTCTCCCCGACATCGAGCCGGATCGCGCGCAGATAGAACGCCAGCGGGATGGCGATGAGGACGACCGAGAAGACCGCCATCGCCGCGCTGATGCCGAAGCGGAAGTTCTGGAAACTCTCTACATACGTCAGCACCGGCAACACTTCGACGTCCCGCGGGCTCGGTACCCCGAACAGGACGAACGGCAAGGTGAAACTGTTCACGCTGTGGAGGAAACCGATGAGCAGCCCGAGACTGACCGCCCCCTTCAGGTGTGGGAACACGACGTAACGTAGCCTGACCCACCAGCCCGCCCCGTCGATCGCGGCGGCCTCCTGGATCGCCGGCTCGATCGATTGCAGGCCGGACAGCGTCATCAGATAGACCAGCGGCCAGCTTGCCCACAGCTGGACGACAGCCAGCGCCCAGAAGCTCAGCGGGCCATTGAGCCACAGCGACGTGTGGATGCCCAGCGAGCCGAGCACGTCGACCGCCACGCCGTCGGGTTGAAGGATGACGCGCCAGACCGTTCCCACGACAAAGGCCGGAAGCACATACGGGACAAGGAAAACGGAGCGGAGCAGCCCTCGCCCGCGGAACGAGTCCTGCGTGGCGAGGGCGGCCGCCACCCCGATGGGCAGCGTCAACAGCGTGACGATGACACCGTTGCTCACGCTGACCCAGACGGCGTGAAGGAGGTTGGACTCCCGCACTGCCGAGATGTAGTTGCCGAGCCCGATGAAGGGTGCGCGCACCCACTGCCGGAACGTGTACTGGTCCAGATCCAGCAGCGAGACGTAGAGCGCCACCGCCAGTGGAAAAACGATGACGGCGAACGTCAGGAACGCTCCCGGCATGAGCATCCAAAATGGACGATGGCGCTGCGCCACGCGGTGTGGGTGCGCTTCCCTCACTTCGCCCGGTCCAGTGCCGACTGCGCGGTGGCCTGCGCCTGGGCGATCAGGCCCCGAAGGTGACCGTCGTCGACCTTGCCCGCCGCCAGGTTCGGCACCGACTGCACCACGACGTTGACGAGTGCCAGCTGCACCTGGCCCCACGCGCCGGAGAACGGCGTGCCCACGGCCTTCCCCGACGAGTCGACGATCGCGGCCAGCGCGGGATCGCCTTGCAGCGTCTTGGCGTACGTCGCGTTGGTCGGCAGCTCTCCGAAGGTCTTGTAGTAGATCTCCTGCGACTCCGGTGTGGTCAGCATGTTGACGAGCGCCAGCGCCAGGTCCTTGTTCTTCGTGTACTTGGCCACGACCAGGTTGTCGCCGGACAGGATGCTGGTCGCGCCGACGCCGCCGGCCGGTAGCGACGTCGCGCCGGGCGGGATCACCGGCATCAAGGCGTAGCCGTACTTGCCGGCCATCGAGGACTTGTCGAGGGTCACCTTCGACGTCGCGGATACCATCGGCAGGAAGGCGGCCTTGCCCGCGCCGAAGGCGGCGATCGCCTGCGCGTTCTTCCAGCCCGAGGCGGCCGGGTCCACGACCTTGTCGATGGCGAGCCAGCTCAGATATGTCTTGTACGCGTTCACGGTGCTCGGATCGTTCAGCGAGGCCTGGCCGTCCTTCACGAGTGGGTTGCCGGCCTGAATGCTCATGGCCCAGATGAACTTCCACGGGTCGAAGCTGTCCGCATAGGCGACGGCGAGGCCGTACTTGTCGCCGGCGGTCATCTTCCTCGCCTGCGTCAGTAAGCCGTCCCAGCTGTCCGCGGGCTTGTCGAAGCCGGCCGCCGCCAGCAGCTCCTTGTTGTACGCCATGACGAAGGGACGGCTCGTGAACGGGACGCCAACCTCGTGGTCCTGGTCGGGGCCGGAGATCCCGAGCGTCGCAGGAAGGAAACGGTCGCGCCCGCCTATCTTCGCCCAGTCATCGGCGGTCAGCTCGACGAAGGCGCCGGTGGCGTAGGCGGTCGGGGTGAAAGTGGTGCCAAGGGAGTAGACGTCCGGGCCCTGCCCGGACAGGACGGAGGTCTGGATCTTGGTGAGTTCATCGTTCGGTGACGCGAATACCTCGAACGCGACCTTCGCCTTGGTCTGCTGCTCGAAGCGCGCGGAGACGTCGGCGAACCATTGTTTCTGCTGCTCGGGGTAGATCGCGTTCGCCTGCACCAGCATGTTGATGGTTTTGCCGGTGCCGTCCAAGCCGTTGCTGGAGCCACTGTCACCTGACTGGCAAGCCGCCGCTCCGAACAGGAGCGCCACGGCCACGAGGGCCAGGCCATGCTTTGCGTTCATTGGCCACTCCAGGGACGAATTCACAATTGCCGCCAACGTAACAACATGGAAATTGGCCTGGCAATCGTTTGCCATTCGTTGCCATCTATGGTTGCGTGGCCGGCATGGCTGCCACTTCGAGGAAGCGCCCGGCGACCATGAAGGACATCGCCAACCTGACCGGGTACGCGACGTCGACGGTTTCGCGGGCGCTGAGCAAGCCGGGGCGGGTCAATGCCGTGACGCGCATGCACATCGAGGATGCCGCGCGACAACTGAACTACACACCCAACACGCAGGCGCGAGCGCTGAGCTCGGGCCGGACGGGCACCGTCGCTGTTCTGGTGTCGGCCATCACCAACCCGTTCTACTTCGGCATCATCCGTGGCACCCAACAGCAGTTGAACGCGGCGGGCTACGCGCAGCTGCTCTTCGATACCGAGGACTCGGGGGAGATGGAAGTGGCCATGCTCCACAAGATGCGGCGGTCACTCGACGGAGCGATCCTCGCCGCGTCGCGGCTCTCCGAGGCCGCGCTGGCCCAACTCGCCACGGAGATCCCGCTCGTGACCATCAACCGGAACGTCCCCGGGGTGCCCAGCGTCGCCATCGACACGCCGCACGGGATCGGCCAGGCCGTGGAGCACCTTGTCTCCCTTGGCCACCGCGACCTCGTCTATGTCTCCGGCCCATCCGTGTCGTGGCCGAACCGGGCGCGGTGGCAGGCGATGCGCGCCGCTGCGGCCTCCCATGGTGACGTGCGGCTGCGCCAGATCGGGCCTTTCTCCGGTGAGCGCCCAGCCGGCTCGGCCGCCGCCGACGCGCTGATCAACACTGGTGCCTCGGCGTGCGTGGTCTTCAACGACCTGCTGGCGATCGGGATACTCGGGCGGCTCATGGAGCGGGGTCTGCGCGTACCAGCGGACATGAGCGTCGTGGGGTGTGATGACATCTTCGGCGCCGACTTCTGCCATCCCCCGCTGACCACGCTCACCGCTCCAATCGAGCAGGCGGGCCGGATGGCGGTCTCGCTGTTGCTGGCGTTGCTGACCGACAAGGCAGTGCCGAGAAGGTTGGTGCTCCTGCCGACCCACCTGACCGTTCGTGAGTCGACCGGTCACCGCTGAGCAAGCCCCGATGGCAACAGCGTGGCAATCTCTGTCCATCGGCGAACGCCGATGATAGCGTCTCGCTCGTCGAAAGAGCGCTCTCCCGTCCCGGCCAGCAGGGAGTGCCATGAAAAGAATCCTCAGCGCGGCAACGGTCTTCGTCGCCGTGTCCGCCGCCGTTCTCAGCGTCGCGACCGCGGCCTCCGCGGCGGTTCCGGTGGCGCCGGCGGAGATCGAGCTCGTCGCCGGCGCTGACTCGTCGATCACGGTCGAGTGGTCCGCGGTCGCTGATGCCACGAGCTACAACATTTACCGGGGTACGGTCAAGGAAGGCGCGAAGACACAGATCGCGTCCACCACGCAGCTCGAGTACCGGGACGCCAACCTCAGCCCGACGCCCGTCTACTACTACCAAGTGACGGCCGTCAACGCGTCTGGAGAGTCACCCCGCTCGGTCGAAGACGGCTCCAAGACGCCACCGCCCATCGGCACCGGAGGCGGCGTGCCCGGCGTGCCCGTCGGCAACACGTTGGTCTTCTACTGCAAGGACGCGCTTCTCGGCGGGTTCGACTGGTTCAACACCCTCAACGGCTGGTTTCCGTCGATTCTGGGGTCATCGGGATCCCAGTCGCCCGGCGGTCGAGTCGTGGACATGGCCTATGCCGAGGAGGGCACCATGACATTCAACAATGTCGTGGTGCCGTCGAGCGGCCTGTACAACATCGACTGGCGGTACGCATTTCAGGGCGGGCTGTTTCCCGGCGTCAACAATCGGCAGATGGGCCTGAGGGTCAACGGCGTGGTCATCACCCGATCGCAGAGTTTCCCCATCACCGGCAGCTTCGACGTGTACGCCCACTCGGTGTTACAGGTGCACCTCAACGCGGGCGTCAACTCGGTGCAACAGCTCGCGGTCTCCGACCATGGACTGTCCCGCGTGGACCAGCTGATCGTCAGTCCCGCCACCGCCAGTTCCCCCAGCGGCCCTCCAAACCTGCAAGCCACACCGGGCAACGCCAGCGTGACCCTCTCGTGGTCCGCCAGCACCAGCGGCAGCCCGACGTCGTACCGAATCTATCGGGGTACCAAGTCCGACGGTGAGGCCAACACACCGGTCGGCACCACCAATGGCACCACGAGGACGTTCACCGACACCGGCCTGCAGAACAACCGGCAGTACTTCTATTTCGTGCAGGCCTACAACGCCGTTGGTGGGTCGCCACTGTCCAATGAGGTCTCGGCGACACCGGCGGCCACGGGCACCGTGCCGGCCCCACCCGGTGGCGTCGTCGCGAACGCCGGCAACGCCTCCGTCGGGCTGTCCTGGAATGCCAGCGCCGGTGCCACCGGGTACAGCGTCTACCGGGGCACTACGCCCGGCGGCCAGGGCACAACCGCGATCGCCGATCCCACCACCACAAGCTTCACCGACACCGGTCTCGTCAACGGCACGACGTACTACTACAAAGTGCGGGCCCGCAACGCCAGCGGCACATCACCGCTGTCGGCCGAAGCAAGCGCGACACCGAGCGCCGGTGGTGGGGGAGTGCTGCTGTCACAAGGCCGTCCGGCTACCGCCTCGTCGGTGGAGAACGCGAACTACCCACCGTCCAAAGCGGTCGATGGAAGCACCGGCACCCGGTGGTCGAGCGCGTTCAGCGATCCACAATGGATCCAGGTCGACCTGGGCGCGACCCATGCCGTCAGCCGGATCGTGCTGAACTGGCAGACCGCCTACGGCCGGGCCTTCCAGTTGCAGACGTCCAACGACGGAACGACGTGGACCACGATCTATTCCACCACTACGAGCACGGGTGGACTACAGGATCTGGCGGTCAACGGGTCCGGACGTTATGTGCGCATGCACGGTACGCAAAGAGCGACGCAGTACGGATACTCGCTGCTGGAGTTCCAGGTCTACGGCACGTGAGGGATCGACATACGTCTTTGAGCGTACAGGGACTCGGTCATCTGCGCGGCGGGCATCGGCCGCCCGTAGTAGTAGCCCTGCCCGTACCGGCAGCCGAGCGCGAGTAGCCGCACGACTTGTTCGGGCTCCTCGATTCCCTCGGCCACGGTCTCCATGCCCAGGGCCGCAGCGAGGGCGATGACAGCCTGGGCCAGCGGCGCCACCACCGCGCTGGTCAGTTCGCCGGTAAAGGCCTTGTCGATCTTCAGCACGTCGACCGGCATCCGGCGCAGGTAGGCAAGCGAGGAGTAGCCGGTGCCGAAGTCGTCGATGGCCAGGTGAACGCCGAGGCGGACCAGTTCGCCAAGCCGGTCGATGGCCCCTTCGTGGTCGTGGCCGAGGCCGCTCTCGGTGATCTCGAGGGTGAGCCGGTCGGGGCGCAGGCCGCTGTCGCGCAGTGCCCGCGCCACGTCGTCCACGAGGTCGGGCCGGTGCAGATGGCGGGCGGAAAGGTTGACATGCAGCGACAGCGGCCGCCTGCCAGAGGGATCGACGGGCCATCGGGCCGCCTCGCGGCAGGCCGTGTCGAGGACGAAGCGGTCGATCTCGACGACAAGGCCGGTCTCCTCCGCCAGTGGGATGAAGTCGGCCGGCGTCGTGGCGGTCGTGCCTGGGCGCCGCCAGCGCACCAGCGCCTCGGCGCCGTGCACCGAGCCGTCCAGCAGGTCGACGATCGGCTGGTAGAAGACGGCGAACTCGCTGCGGGCCACCGCGTCGGCGAGCGCGGCGCGCAGCTGGTGACGGCGCACGACCGCGGTGAGCATCGCCGGTTCGAAGAACCGCCAGCCACCTCTGTGTTCCTTCTTGGCCGCGTACATGGCGACGTCGGCGTTGCGCAGCAGTTCCGGGACGCCCGGCGCGCCCGCGGTCGCGGTGGCGATGCCGATGCTGGCCTGGACGTCGACCGACCAGCCAGACACTACGAAGGGCTCACGCAGCGCCGCGACGACCTTCTCGGCGACGGCGCGCGCCGGGTGCCCGTCCCCGTTCCCGCCGGCGACCGTGAGCAGGGCGAACTCGTCTCCACCCAGCCGTCCGAGAAATCCTCGCGCGGGTACCGTCGTCCGTAGCCGCGCGGCGACGGCCGCCAGCAGTTGGTCACCGATCTGGTGGCCCAGGCTGTCGTTGACGAACTTGAAGTCGTCCAGGTCGACGAAGAGCACCGCGGCGGTGGAGCCGTCGAGACGGGTCTGCGCGACCGCTTCGGCCACGTGTTCGGTGAACAGCGCCCGGTTGTCCAGGCCGGTGAGCTCGTCGTGGTACGCCTGGTGGTGTAGCCGGCCGGCAAGTTCGCGGTTGGTCTTCAGGAGCCTGGAGGTCTCCCACATGGAGGCGATCTGGCGCGCCACGACGGCCACGCACAACGCCAGCGCGCCGATCGCGACGAACCAGCTCTGGTAGTCCAGGTACGGCTTGACCACCCAGAGCAGCAGTGAAAGCGTGGCGGCCACGGCACCGTACGGCAGGACGGTGAACGAGCGGCGCCATGCCGCCGGTCGGCCGTCGCCGGCCAACCCGACGCGCCGCTGGATCGCTGTGGCTACCAGGCATGCGAGGAACCCGGCCAGGAGAACCAGCGCGCTCACGCGATCGGCCACGGTCCCGGCCTCGGCGTCCAGGATGACCGGCACGGCGATGCAGCTCGCGCCGAAGACGAATCCCACGGCGGTCGGTCGGCTGATGACGTTGGCGCCGGCCATCATGATGCGCAGGATGACGAAGCCGACGACGAGGATCAGCCCCGGCAGCACCACCCCGTCGGCAAGCTCG
>DASRII010000098.1:0-9492 GCA_035650075.1 Micromonosporaceae bacterium
CGACGTCCTCGATCAACAGCCAGCCGCCGGGGCGCAGCGCTGCGACCAGCCGCTCGAGCACGTGTTGCCGGTCGGGCAGGTGGACCAGCACCGCCCGCGCGTGGATGAGATCGAAGGCGGCCTCGTCGAGCGGGTCGGTGACGACGTTGTGGGTACGCACCTCGAGGTTGGCCATGCCGTGCCCGTCGAGGAACCGGGTGTCCAGGTCGGTGGCGAGCACGTGACCCGTCTCGCCCACCCGAGCGGCTAGCCACTGCGCGATGCTGCCCGCGCCGCAACCCACCTCCAGGCACCGCCATCCGGTACCGACTCCGAGGTCGCTCAGCAGCCGGCGGGACGCGCCGTCGAAGAGGGACTCCAGCGCGGTGAGCCGGTCCCGTTCCTTCTGCCATGTTTGGTCGAACACATAGGTACTAGTAGTCATGGCCTCGAGGATCGACGGCTACCGGCGGATTGTCGTTGGGCTAGCGCGCAGAGGTGTTGGCAACGCGCGCAGACCTGCGGTACTCCGCGGGCGGCATACCGTGCATGGCCCGAAATGCCCGGCTGAAGTCGGCGGCGCTGGTGAAGCCCCAGCTGGCCGCGATGGCCGCGACCGAGCGGGACGCCAGCGCCGGATCGGCGAGATCGCGCCGGCAGCGTTCGAGGCGCCGCTGCCGGATCCAGCCCGCCACCGTCAGGCCTTCGTCGTGGAAGAGCTGGTGGAGCGACCGCAACGAGATGTGATGGGCGGCGGCTATCGCGCCCGGGGTCAGCCCGGGATCGCCCAGGTGCTGCTGGATGAACGCCTGCACGGTCGTGAGCAACGCGCGCCGGCGAGCCTCCGGCGTGGCCCAGTCGCGGAGTTCCAGCTCGTGCGCCAACCGCGTCGCCAGCACTTCGAGCGCGGCGGTCGACAGCCGGGCCGCCTCCGCGGGGCTGTAGTGATCGACGTTGCGAGCCAGCTGGAGCAGGAAGTGTGAGGTCAGGTCGCCCAGCCCGGTGGTCGCCGGGATGCGCAAGGCGGTAAGCCCGGGCAGCCAGCTACGCGACAGCGGCAGCAGTGACGGCGGGAACATGAAGGTCAGTAGACGGATCGGCCGATCCTGGTCGATCCCGCACGCCACCTGGTACGGCTGGCGCGTGTCGTAGAGGGCGAACTCGGCCGTGGAGAGCCGGGCCTGCCGGCCACCCTGAGTGACCACTGTGGAGCCGTCGCCGCACACCAGCACGAGCTTCATGAAGTCCGGATCGGCCCGCGAGATCAGTTTCGGCGTGCGGCTCACCGTGATCGGCGCGACGTCCATGACCACGACCTGCATCGCCCCGAGACCACTGGCGCGGAACACTCCCCAGTAGTCGCCGCCCCGCTCGGCGCGGCACTCCATCGGTACCCACGTCGCGGCCGTGACCTCCTCGACGTAGTCGCGGCGGTCGGCCACGGGCACGTCATCAGTGCGTATCAGTGTGCTCATCGATTCCCCCACCCAGGCGATCACAGGGTACGCCGCTCGGCGGAGATCAATCGTCGGGAATGCGCCAGACCTCGCTCAGCGTCGATCGCATCTCATCCGGTACGGGGGTCGGCTCCGGTGCCGGGGTCGTGGAGTTGCACACACCTCGGGATCCTGTTCACGTCCCGGTATCCGAGCCACGACGCGGCCGCCATGGTGCCTTCGGGGTATTGCCGGACGACGACTACTACCAGGAGACCGCCACCCGGCGGGTAGTCCGACGACCGGAGGGTGATGGTCTCGCTCCCGGTGATCCGCCGGTCGGGCGGCGAGGGCTTCCTACTCCGAGGGAACGGAGGCGTTGGCCTGACCGCGACGTCGTTCCAGTTGACGGCTGCGCAAGCATCGCGGTGCAGGACGACCCGGCCGGCGATGCCGGCGGCGTTGAGCGCGGCGGTTGCGGCGGCTGTGTCCACCAGATCGGTCGCGGTGAAGTCCACGCTGCCGTCCCCATTGACCTGCAGACTGAAGCCGACGTTCTGCACCGGCGAAGGGGCCACCGACCCAGGGCCGGCAATGCCGTTGTGGGCCGAGGTGTGCGGACCGGTCATGCTGCCCACCACCACCGCGCCGGCCAGCGCCGCCGCAGCTACGGTGGCGCCCAGAAATGACGAGCGGACCCAGCGCGGCTGGACGGCGGTTGGAGTCACGGCGGGCCGCTGCGCGTCGATTTCAGTCAGCGCTTCGAGCAGGCGGTTCTCGAAGTTTCCCATCGTGTCTCCTTCTACCGTCGGTGCGAGAGGACGGGAAACGTCTCGTCGACCGGGGTCAGTGCGGAACGCAGCCGCCGCCGGGCGCGCAGCAGGCGCACTCGCGCGGCCACCGGCGTGATGCGCAACGCGTGGGCCGCGTCGGTCAGGCTCATGCCGTCGACCGCAACCAGCTCGAGCAACCGCCGGTCGGCCTCGCCGAGCTGCTGCATCGCTTGGTAGACGCGGCGTAGCTGGGCCGCGGCGTCGATCCGTTCCTCCACTCGCGCGTAGTCATCGGCGTCCAGCAGCGACCGGCCGGCCAGCCGCTGCTCCGCCTTTGCCGTCAAGGCCCGCTTGCGGTACATGCTGGCGGCCACGTTGGCCGCCAGTCCGTACAGCCAGGAGACGGCACCGCCCCGGCGAGGGTCGAACCCCGCGGCCGAGCGCAGCACCTCCAGGAAGACCGTCGCCACGAAGTCCGCTACGTCCTCGGGGTCGGCGAACCGCCGTACCCCCATGCCCATGACCTTCGCCACGTGCCGCCGGTAGAACTCCGGAAGGGCGCCGGGGCCAGTTGCGATCGCCACCAGCAGCTCGTCATCGCCGCGGTCCTGCATGACACCTCCTGCCGGCCGGCATCCCCTACCAAAGAGTTGTCGGCGGAAACCGCGGCGTTACCGCAGCGCTTCCTATTTCCCGGCTTGGCGGAACTGGGCTGGAGTGACCCCGAGTGCGTCGATGATGGCCTGTTCCATCCGGTCCGGATCGTCGCCCTGAGGTGCGGGTCCGGGTCCAGACGGACGGCCTATCATCAGCGAAAGGTACCAGGCGGCGTGCGCCTTGGAGATCTTCAATACCGTGGCCATCTTCGACACGGCCGCATCCACGCCGGGGTTGTTGTTCTCCCGGTTGTTCTGCTCGGACTTCTCGTCGTACTCGTTCCACTCGTCCAACAGGAACGCCATGACCTCGCGGGCCTGGCTCTCCAGCACGCCGAGGCGTCCGGCGAAGAACGCGATGACGCGCGGGTCGAGGTGGGCGCCCTGGTCGAGCGGGGCCGGGTCCGGATCGACACCGTGGAGGTTCTGCCCGGCGTCGCCGCCGATGCGGATCATCTCTATCCGCGTATCCGTCAACGCGGACTTCACAGCGTCCACTGGCAGGTTGAACTGCTCCGCCGCCTCGGCGTACGGATCCGCCCGACGCGGGATTGGCGGGTCGTTCGTGGCCTGTGGCTGAGTGCTCGCGGACGCCTCCACACTCGGGCTCGACGGCGCTGAGCTAGGGGAATCGCAGGCTGTCACCGCGAGTCCCAATGCGACGGTCGCAGCGAGAGAGATTGCCTCGAGTCTCGAGTTCCCCATCGGGTCTCCTAACGTCGGTGCGGGAGGACGGAAACGTCGCCCGTACCAAGGAGTTGTCGGCGAGGACTCCGGTGTTACCGCCAACACAAAATGTCCACAGTGGACGCCAAGGACTGGACCGTCACCTCGCCTTGCGGCGGGTCACGTCGTAGAGGTGGTGTACCGGGTCGTGGATGAAGTACCTCGCGAACGACTCGATGGTGAACCGGGCACCGTCACTGCGGGTACCGGTGCGTTGCCAGTCCGCGTCGGGAATCGCCGCGAACGCCTCGGCAAGCTCGCGGGCGGCCATCGTCAGCTCGTCGATGACCGTGGCCGGGTCCTGCTCACCGTACCGGTCCTCGACCGCGGTGGCGTCCTGATCCCAGTTGGGGAACTCCGGGTCGTCCTGGGTGAGCATCAGCTCGAGGCGGTACGCGTACAGCCGGAACACGTCGCGCACGTGACACCCGTACTCGAGCGGCGACCAGCGGTCCGGCCGCGGGCGCTGGCGCACCTGGTCATCGGGCTTGGAGAGGACGTCCCGCCAGCTCGACGCGTTGGCCAGCAGCATCGCGGAGACTTGCCGCCGCGGGAACGACCGGGTGTCGAGCCCGCATTCCGGGCACGGGCGCCGCAGCACCCACGTCCAGTCCTTCGTGTCGGGAACGATCGTCACCCGTCCACCGTAACCGGCGGTGCCCACGACGGTCGCGGGACGAGGCAGAAGGGGTGTCCGGCGGGATCGGCGTACACGCGGGACGAACTGTCCGCTGTGGACAGTCGGCGGGCGCCGAGCCGGAGGACCGCGGGATCCGCCGCGTCGACATCGTCGACCATGACGTCGATGTGGTACTGCTGGGGGTGGGCCGGGTCGGGCCACCGCGGGGGTACGTGGTCGGGGGCGAGCTGAAACGCGATGCCCGAGGTGGTGTCGTTCACCGAGATGACCACCCAGTCGTCACTCCGGTAGGTCACCGGCAGGCCCAGCAGCTCCGAGTAGAACTCCGCCAGCGCGCCCGGATCCGGACAGTCGATCACCACGTGGTGCAGCCGCCCTATCACGTGGCGGGACCGTCCACATTGAACACGGCGGGACCGTGACCGGCGCGGACCACGATGATGTGGCTCTCCTCGTCGCCGGGGTTGCCCTCCCGATGGATCGCGCCCTTCGGTACGTGCAGGAAGTCGCCGGGACCGGCCTCCACCACGTTGCCGCCGCCCGGGCCGGACTCCATCCGCAGCACGCCGCTGACCACGTAGATGGACGAGTCGTAGTCGCCGTGGTGGTGCCATCCGCTTGTCATGTGCGCATCGGTGCGGACGAACCCGGCCCACATCCCGTCGATCGCGATGGCCTGCTCCCGGGTCATGCCGGGAGTAACGTCGCCCTCCACCCGGCCGGCGGGGGTCACCAGAACAACCGGTTGAGCTTCGTTCATAGGAGCATTCTGTCAGTCCGCCGTGAGCAGCCCGCGCTGGCGGGCGATCGGTACCGACAGGGTCTTGTAGCCGACCTCGTCGAAGAGGACGAGCACGCGGTCCCGCTCGTAGGCCATGACCGTGCCGGAGCCCCACTCGGGATGGCGGACCGCGCTGCTGACCGGGAACGGCCGGCGGGGCGTGGGGACCCTGGCACCCGAGGCACAGCTGTCACAATGTCCACAGTGGTCCACCTGTTCACCGAAGTACGCCAGCAGGGCCTGACCTCGGCACCCGAGCGTCTCGGCGTACCCCCGCATCATGTCGGTCCGGGACAGCCGCAGCGTGCGCTGGCGCTCGACCGCCCGCAACGCCAGATCGGCGGCCTCGGCCGGCTCCGGCGCGTAGCGCGGAGCGGCCAGCCGCCCGTCGGCGTCGGTCGTGACGGCACCGACCTGCTCGAGCAGGCTCAGCAGCTGGGACAGCCGGCGGGCGGGCAGGCCCGTGCCCGCGGCCAGCGCCTTGCGGGTCGTGGGGCCGTGCCGCAGCGTCACGGCGAGCGCGGCCAGATCGGCGCGCGGCGGGGCGCCGGCGGCGAAGAAGCGTTGCAGCGCCAGGTCTTCCGGACGGAAGAGCAGGAGCGCGCGAGCCGGTGCGCCGTCCCGCCCGGCCCGGCCGATCTCCTGCAGGTAGCTGTCCGGGGACTCGGGCAGGGCCACGTGGCACACCCAACGGATGTTGGGCTTGTCGACGCCCATGCCGAACGCGCTCGTAGCGACCATCACCGGGTGCCGGTCGGCCATGAAGTCGGCCTGCCGCCGGTGACGCTCCCCAGTGGACAGTCCAGCGTGAAACGCGGCCGTCTCGACACCCGCGGCGGTCAGCCGAGCCGCCAGCTCTTCGGTCGCGGCGCGGGTCGGGGCGTAGACGATGCCCGGTGGCTCGGCCTCGCGGACGAAGGCCAGCAGCCGCTGCCAGCGCTGCTCGTCGCTGGTGCAGGCCAAGGCCGCGAGGTGCAGGTTGGGCCGGTCAAGTCCGCCGACCACGACGTGCGGCTCGCGCAGCCGCAGCGCGGTGACGATGTCGGCGCGGACGGGCGGGGACGCGGTCGCGGTCAGCGCCACCACCGGCGGCCGACCGAGCTCCCGAATCAGGTGACCCAGTTGCAGGTAGTCGGGGCGGAAGTCGTACCCCCAGGAGGAGACGCAATGCGCCTCGTCGACCGCGACGAGTGCCGGCCGCAGCTCCCGTACCGATGCCAGCCGGTCCGGATCGACGAGCTGCTCCGGCGTGACGAACAGGAACCTGGCGTGGCCGTCGCGGACCGCGGCGAGCGCGGCGCGCTGCTGAGCCGGCGTCTGCGCGGAGCTGACCTGTGCCGCGCCGAACCCGCGGCCCTCGAGCCCGGCGATCTGGTCCCGCTGCAATGCGAGCAGCGGTGAGATGACCACGGTCGGGCCGGGCAGCAACGCGCTGGGCACCTGGTAGATGGCCGACTTCCCGCCGCCCGTCGGCAGGACCGCGATCGTGTCGCGGCCGCGAAGTAGGGCCTTCATGGCGGTGAGTTGGACTGGACGTAGCTTTCCCCAACCGAAGTGCCGGCGGGCCGCGCGGCGCAACCGCCACCCCAGAAAGAAGCTCATCGAGAGCCCAGCCTACCGTCGATGCGGCCGACAAGGCAGGATTGACCGGCCATGACACTCACCGACCGGGTGCCCGATCCCGTCGAGGCGGGCGCGCTCTTCGACGCCTTCGCGGCCTGGGTGGGGGAGCAGGGGCTGACCCTGTACCCGCACCAGGAGGACGCGTTGCTCGAGGTCATGTCCGGGTCGAACGTGATCCTGAGTACGCCGACCGGGTCGGGCAAGAGCCTCGTGGCGACCGGGGCACACTTCGCCGCGCTGGCCGCGGGTCGCCGTACCTTCTACACCGCGCCCATCAAGGCGCTCGTGTCGGAGAAGTTCTTCGCCCTGTGCGAGGTTTTCGGCGCGGCCGAGGTCGGGATGCTGACCGGTGACGCGAGCGTGAACGCCGATGCGCCGATCGTGTGCTGCACAGCGGAGATCCTGGCCAACCTCGCGCTGCGGGGCGGCGAACGCGCCGACATCGGCCAGGTCGTCATGGACGAGTTCCACTTCTACGCCGAGCCGGATCGCGGCTGGGCGTGGCAGGTACCGCTGCTCGAGCTGCCGCAGGCGCAGTTCGTCCTCATGTCGGCCACGCTGGGCGACGTCACCCGGTTCGAGGATGACCTGTCCCGGCGAACGGGTCGGCCGACCGCCGTCGTCCGCTCGGCGCAGCGGCCGGTCCCGCTGCACTTTTCGTACGTCGTGACGCCGCTGCACGAGACCATCGAGGAACTGCTGACGACGTACCAGGCGCCGATCTACGTGGTGCACTTCACGCAGGCGGCGGCGCTGGAACGGGCACAGGCGTTGACGAGCGTCAACGTGTGTACGCGCGCCGAGAAGGACGCGATCGCCACGAAGATCGGGCGGTTCCGGTTCGCCGCCGGCTTCGGCCGTACCCTGTCCCGGCTCGTCCGGCACGGCATCGGCGTGCACCACGCGGGCATGCTGCCCAAGTACCGCCGGCTCGTCGAGACGCTCGCGCAGGCCGGGCTGCTCAAGGTGATCTGCGGTACGGACACCCTCGGCGTCGGCATCAACGTACCGATCCGCACCGTGCTGTTCACCGCACTGTCCAAATTCGACGGTTCCAAGTCGAGGTTGCTGAAGGCGCGCGAGTTCCACCAGATCGCGGGGCGGGCCGGGCGGGCTGGGTACGACACCGTCGGCAACGTCGTCGTGCAGGCGCCCGAGCACGTGGTCGACAACGAACGGGCGCTGGCGAAGGCGGGGGACGACCCGAAGAAGCGGCGCAAGGTGGTCCGGCGCAAGCCGCCGGAGGGCTTCGTGTCGTGGGGCAAGCCGACGTTCGAGCGCCTGGTGGACGCCGACCCCGAGCCGCTCACGTCGAGCTTCGTGGTCAGCCACGCGATGCTGCTCAACGTCATCGGCCGGCCGGGCGACGCGTTCACGGCGATGCGCCGGCTGCTCACGGACAACCACGAGGATCCCGCGCGCCGCCGGTTCCATATCCGGCGGGCGATTGCCATCTACCGCGCGCTGCTGGCGGGCGGGGTAGTCGAGCGGCTCGCGACCCCCGATGACCAGGGCCGGTCGGTACGCCTCACCGTCGATCTGCAGTGGGACTTCGCCCTCAACCAGCCACTGTCGCCGTTCGCGCTGGCCGCGATCGAGCTGCTCGACCGGGCCTCGCCGGACTACCCGCTCGACGTGCTGTCCGTCATCGAGTCCACATTGGACGATCCGCGCCAGGTGCTGTCGGCGCAGCAGTTCAAGGCGCGCGGCGAGGCGGTGGCCGCGATGAAGGCCGACGGTATCGAGTACGAGGCCCGGATGGACCTGCTCGAGGACGTGACGTACCCGAAGCCACTGGCGGACCTGCTCGACGTCGGCTTCGAGGCGTACCGCAAGGGCCATCCATGGGTGGCCGACCACGAGCTGTCCCCGAAGTCCGTGGCGCGGGACATGTACGAGCGGGCGATGACGTTCACCGAGTACGTCTCGTACTACGGGCTGACCCGCTCGGAGGGTCTGGTGCTGCGGTACCTGGCCGACGCGTACAAGGCGGTGCGGCAGACCGTCCCGGACGACGCCAAGACCGACGAGCTGGTGGACCTCGTCGAGTGGCTCGGCGAGCTGGTCCGGCAGGTCGACTCCAGCCTGCTGGACGAGTGGGAGCGGCTGCGCGACCCTCGCGACGAGCTCGAGCCGGCGGCGGGCGACGAGCGGGCGCCCGCGGTGACCGGCAACCCACGAGCGTTCCGGGTGCTGGTCCGCAACGCGATGTTCCGTCGCGTACAGCTGGCCGCCCTGTACCGGTACGACGAGCTGGGCGCGCTGGACGCGGAGGCGGGCTGGGACGCGGACCGCTGGGCGGAGGCGATGGCCGGCTACTACGCCGAACACTCCACTGTGGAGACCGGAGCGGCGGCACGCGGGCCGGATCTGTTCCTCGTCGACCAACGGGCCGGGTTGTGGAAGGTGCGGCAGATCCTCGACGACCCCGAGGGCCACCACGATTGGGGGATCAGCGCGGAGGTCGACCTGGCCGCGTCCGACGAGGCCGGTACCGCGGTCGTCCGGGTCCTCGACGTCAACCAGTTGTAGCGAGATCGAACCAACGCAGCCGTTCCAGGTGTTCGGACAGGCGGGTGGCAACGCCATCGCGCGCGGCGGGGGACGAAAGGATCCGCGACGCCTCGGCCAGGTGGTCGGCCAGCGCGCTCTCGGGCAGCCGGTCCGGTCCACGGGTCACCGGCCGGAGCAGGCTGGCGACGTCCGGGGGCGCGGCCCGGTGCCGCCAGAGACCGGACGCCGGGTCGAAGGTGTACTGCGGCAGCAGCGTGGCGGCATGGCTGGCGGTCAGGTGTACGGCCGCGACGATGTAGTCGACTACCACATCGGAGACGTAGTAGCTGAAGCTGACCCGGGTCCAGCCGGGCTTGATGCCGAA
>DASRII010000099.1:0-5573 GCA_035650075.1 Micromonosporaceae bacterium
GGTGATCAGCAAACGGGTAAGTGCCATGGCCGCAGGCTCGATGCCGGCGACCGCTCAGTCCGGGATCTCTGGAGACACCAGTCCGGCGTGTCTTGAGACACCAGTCCGGGATGTCCTGAACCAGAACACCACGGGGCCTACAGGCAACCAAGTCGCAATGTGCTAGGCGAGTCGCTCGTGCGAAGTGTTCGCGTGCGGGCGAGCGGCGCCGATTCCGCTGCCGGCCATCGTCGGTGGTCCGGTGTTCAGCAGGCGTCAACTGACCTTCTTGAGCCCGAGCTGGGTCAGGTCGAGGAAACCACCGGCGTTCGGGTCGGCGACCGCGTTGTCGACGTTGGATCCGACGACGTACACGTTGAGGTCCTGAACGGTCGGCACCAGCGGCGCCGTCTTCATGATCTCGGCGTACAGGTCGGCCAGGCCGTCTTCCAGCTTCTGCCTGTCGGTCTCCTCCGCGAGCGCGGCCATCTGGTCCCAACCCACTGTGCTGCGGCCGGAGTTGCCCGGCGCGGCCTTGTTCGGGGCGGTCCTGTCCGGTCCGAGCACCGGCGGCACGATGGTCGACAGCGTCGCCCAGTCGTAGCACCAGCCGGCGGTGATCAGGTCGGTCGCCGCGGAGTCCTGCTGCTGGGTCGAGTAGTAGTTGTCGCCCGGGATCATGCGGATGCCGACGTTGACCCCGATCGCCTTCCAGGACGCCTGCGCGGCCTCGGCCGCCTTGACCGCCAGCCCCTTGTCGGCGGTACCCAGGGTCAGCTGCTCGCCCTTGTAGCCGGACTCGGCCAGCAGCTGCTTCGCCTTGGCCTGGTCACCCTCCGGCGGAACCTTGAAGTGCTCCTCCGGCTTGTAGCCGTCCAGGTCCTGCGGAATGATCGAGTCGATCACCGCGGCCAGCCGCTCACCACCATGTCCGTCGCGGTAGCTGGTCCGGTCCAGACCGTAGTACAGCGCCTCGCGCAGCTTCTGGTTCTTCAGCAACGGCTTCTGCTGGTTGAACGCGATGTAGCGCCGGCAGATGTCGGTGCCCTCGACCACGCGGTCCTTGACATTCGCGCGGTCGGTCTTGGCGATGTTCTCCGGCTGCAGCCCGGTTAGGCTGATCGAGCTCTTGTCCGCGGTGCCGTCGGCGATCAGCCGCTGGTCGACCGCGGCCGGAGGGTCACCGAACTTGAAGACGAACTTGTCCGGCCGGGCGGTTCGCAGCGGGTCGGTGTTCTTGTCCCATTGGTCGTTGCGGACCAGAGTCAGGCTCTTCTTCCGGATGTAGGACTCGATCTTGTACGGGCCTGTGGAGACCGGGCGGTTGTCGTACTGGGTCTTGGTGTCCTTGGCCGGCGGCACCGGTGAGAAGATCTTCATGCTCGCCGTGCCCTCAAAGCTGTTGACCGGCTGGTTCAGCTTGAACACGATCGTCTTGTCGTCGGGCACCTCGATCGCGGTGCAGCCCTTGCCGCCGTTGTTGTCCGCGACATACGGACCCTTGTAGCCCGGGCAGTCCAGATACGCCTTGCCGTACGGCGCGCCCTCGGCCAGGTCTGCAGAGAACGAGCGCTCCACGCCATACTTGACGTCCGCCGCCTTGATCGGCGTGCCGTCCTCGTACTTGATGCCGTCCTTGAGCTTGAAGGTCCAGGTCTTCAGGTCGGGCGATGACTCATAGCTCTCGGCCAGGTCGTTCTCGGGCACGATCTTCTTGGACTTGGTGTCGTAGCGGTAGTCCGTCAGCGTCCGGGTGATGAGCTTGCCGATCATGACGGAGTCGGCGGCGAAATTCCGCCCGGGGTCGAGATGCTCCACGTCGTTGATGGAGTAGACCGTCACCGTGCCGCCCTTCCCGCCGCCGGCACCCTGGGAGGTGTCACCGGAGTCGGTGCCCGTGTCGTCGCTCTCACACGCGGCGAGCGATGTCGCCAGTGCCAGGCCGACGATCGCCGATCCCACTCGCTTGGCGTGGGGCATGCTCATCCTCCGTTCGAGGCCGCTGCGCCGCACAGCGGCTGCCTCGGACCAAATCGCCCGTCATCCACGCACGCGTAACCAGTGGCGACGCCATCGAACAACCGGCCACGGTCGGTGGGGCGGTTGATCACCATGTTGATCAATGAGCAGCACGCGACCGAGGCCGTCGGCGCGTGCATCACGCAATGGCGGCGCAGCGAGCTCAGCTCGCCCCCCAGACCCCAATTCCGCGCGAGCCGTTTCGTCTGCCCGCCCCGACCACGCGTGCACCAGACCGGACAGCGGCGCGAACCGTGCGGATGCCTCGCCGAAGTGCACACGGGTTCTCCGCAGCACATTGAGTTTGGGGCGCTAGCCTGTCGCAGGCGTCCCGCACCAGCCCGCTCCGACCGATCCCCGCCGCACCATGCACCAGCGCCGCACGACCGACCGATCGCGCCACACTCCCGCACCTCCGCGTCCAGCAGCTCCCGAATCCGACCGGCGAGCCGAAGACGTGGCTGTCCCCCTGCCGCCCCCATCTGCCCAGTGTCCGCCCGCCAGCCGTCTGGCGCGACAGGTTTGCGACAACGGCTATCAGCCGGTTCGGTTACCGATGCAGAACGGCCGCCGGGCGCCACGGCCATGGCGCTCGCGGACCCACGATCACTCACGGTTACCGGCTGATCCGGCCGAGACTACTCGAGGCACTAGTCGGAACTCGCGCGCGATTGCAACACGGCGGGTCTCGCCGCGACGGTCCCCCTGAGGTGACGATCCGCTAACGGTCTGCGCCCACTGCCACCGGGCTGGCGGCGCTCCAACTTCCATCAGCAGTTGGTGACCTGCGAGGTGCCACGAGTCGATGCTCAGGACGGCAAGGGCGGCCGCTTGGACTCTCGTTTGGCCGCTGAGCTTCTGCATCTGGCACGGATTGTGCCCTTCATCGGACCTGATCCGGCGGCACCGGCCCAGCCCACCGGTTGGCTTGATGAGAAGCCCGTCTGTGCCACCCGAACGCTCACCGGCGACACCAGCCCTGGCCATGTCGGCCTGGTCCGGTCACGGCGGCGGTGTGAGATGCGGGGCAGGCCCGCTATGGCCACGCCGCGATCGGGCGCATGATGGGGTATATGGCCGGCGTGGTGGTCGGACGTGGGGTTGAGGCTGGGGTGCTGCGGGGGTCGATTGCGGATCTGCCGGAGCGCTCGGCAGCCGTGCTGGTCCGGGGTGAGGCGGGCATCGGTAAGACCGTGCTCGTCGGGTCGGTTTTGGACGAGCACTCCGGTGGCGGGGTGCGGGTCCTTCGCGGCGCCTGTGCCCCGATGTCCGGTGCGTCCGCTTACAGCGGCCTCGGCGCCACGATGGTTGCTGCGCTGAGCCAAGCCACGGCATCAGGCCGGTTCCCGTCGGCTGCGGCCGCCCGCGCCTGGGCGATCGAGACTCTCGCGGACGTGCTCGACGGCGACGCGGCTCCCGGCACGGTCCTGCTGGTCGAGGACGTTCACTGGGCCGACTGGTCCACGCTCGACTTCCTGGCCCATACGACACGTAACCTGCCCGAGCGACGGTTGCTGGTGCTGCTGACATGGCGCGACGAGACTGCCCATCCCGAACGCCTGACCTGGCTCGGGGAGCTGCTTCGCAGCCCGGCCGTGATCGACCTGCCGCTGCGCCGGCTGACCGAGCAGGAGACCTCGCAGCAGTTGAGCCGCCTCCAACCCGAATGTACGGCGGAGAGGATCGCTGCCATCTACCGGCGCAGCGCAGGCAACCCCTACCTGAATGCCGAGCTGGCCCGCGGTGAGGTGATCGTGCCCGCGTCGCTGCGCCAGGTCCTGCTCGCACGTCTGCAGGCACTCTCGCTGCCGGCCCGGACCGTTGTCGCAGCCACCGGCACGCTGGCTCGACCCCTCAACGACGAGGAGCTGCTGGCGGTGGTGGACGGCGCCGCCGATGTCGTTCGAGAGGCCTGCGACTCCGACCTGGTGATCCGCGATCCCGCTGCCGGCTGCACTGTGCGGCACCCAGTGATCGCCGAGGTTGCGTATGAACAGCTGCTGTCCACGGAGCGCCGCGACCTGCATTCACGGCTGGCGACGCACTTGGCAACACGCGCTCTCACCGACACCAACGCCGCACAGATCGCCGAGATTGCCGAGCAGTATCACCGCGCGAGCAATCGCGATGCGACGTTCAGCTGGGCTCTCACGGCGGCGCGGGCTGCCGAGAACGAATCCGCCTTCGCGGAGGCTGGCCACTGGTACTCCGTCGCTTCCTCGCTGTGGCGGCCATCGGACCTGGCCGATGACCGCGCGCCGCAGCGCCTCGTGCTCGCCGAGCGGGCCGCCTCGCTGCTCGGCGGTGCCGGTCATCACGCCGAGGCTCTCGCCTTGCTCGAAGAGGCGGTGGCCGGCAGCGACGGCGAGGTGGGCACGCTGGAGGCCCTGCTGATGCGGGGCAGGCTACGCGCGCTGACCGATGACCTCGATGGCGCGATGGCCGACGTCGAGCGAGCACGGCGTCTGGCGCCGGTCGACGACGATCGGCTGCTCGGCCGGGTGTGCATCGCGCACGCGATGCTCCTGCTTCCCTACGCCCGCTCGGCCGAGGTGGCTGGGGCCGCCCGGATGGCGCTGGAGCACGCGACCCGGGCCGGCGACGTCCGCATGGTCGGACAGGCCCGGGCGATGCGGGCATCGGTCGCCAGCAACGAGGGCCGGATCGACGAGGCAGTCGACGATGCTCAGGCTGCGCTGGCGATCGCTCGCGACATCGCCGAGCCAGAAGACTTGGCGATGGCGGGCGTGCAGCTGAGCTACGCGTACGCGCTGCGCGGCGACTCCGACAACGTCGTGGCCCTCGCGGACACGATCCAGTCTGAGCTGCGGCGCCTGATGGCCAACGAGCACTGGCTCGAGGGCATGATCGAGTCCAACGCCGTCGACCACCTCTACGCGGCCGGCCGATGGGATGAGGCACTGAGCCGCGAGGACAAAGGCCGACCCCCTTCCGGACCGGCGTTCAAGGACGCCAACCTCGCACTGATCCACATGGCCCGCGGGAACCTACAGACCGCTGTCGAGCTGATGCGAGGCCAGGACGTGTTCGCTGTAGACGCGCCCCAGGACAAACGCGGCTACGCAGAGGTCGAGGCCCAGCTGCGTTTACACCAGCAGCGTCCGCACGAGGCCCTCGCCCTTGCACTGGACGCGGCCGAACTCACACACGACACCGAAGACGAGCTGGTGTCCGGCGGGCTGCTGCGCGTCGGTCTCGAGGCAGCGGTCGCGGCGGGCTCACCGGACGGCTTCGAACGGCTGGTGACGCTGCTTCGTCGCGCCGTATTCGGGGTCGAGGCCGCAGCGCTGGCAGCGGTCGTCGACGGTGAACGATCCCGGATCCGCGGCACGCCCGACGCGTCCCCATGGCTCATCGCCGCACGCGAGTGGGCGACACGTGACCGTCCATACTGGGAGGCGCAGGCTCGACTGCGGGCGGCTGAGGCAATGCTGGCTCGCCGCGGGCAGGCCGGCGCCCGGGGCCGGGCGGCCGGAGAGCTCGAAGCGGCGCGGCAGATCGCCGAGCAGCTCGGTGCGGCACCGCTGCTCGGCCGGATTCAAGATCTGGCGAAG
>DASRII010000100.1:0-11946 GCA_035650075.1 Micromonosporaceae bacterium
CATGGCTCTCCTTGCCCGGGACGACGACTGTCAGGCGTCGTACGTGACGACCTGGCGGATGACGTCGCCGTTGCCCAGCGCGCCGAACGCCTGGTCTAGTTCGGACAGAAGATACCGATGACTAATCATTCCCGCGAGGTCCAACCGGCCGGCCCGCCATAGGTCGAGCAGCCGGGCGTAGTCCCGCCGGGCGTGCGCGGAGCCGTACAGCGACGGCAGGATCCGCTTGCCCTCGAACAGCAGCTCGAACGGGCTGAACTCGACCTGGTGGTCGGCGCGACCGGCGCCGACGACCACCACCGCGCCACCCCGGCGGGTCGCGGTCCAGGCGGCTCGCAACGTCTGCGGTATGGCGACGACATCGAACGAGTAGTCGAATCCTTCGCCCCGGGTGACCTCTGTGGACAGATCGCTGAGACCGTCCGGAGTGACCGCGTGCGTGGCGCCGAAACCCCGGGCGACGTCGAGCTTCGCCGCGACCGTGTCGACGGCGGCGATGACCGACGCACCGGCCAGGCGGGCACCCTGAACGGCCGCGATGCCCACACCCCCGCAGCCGATGACCACGACCGTCGAGCCCGGCCGGACCGCGGCGGTGTTGACAACCGCGCCGACACCGGTCGTCACGCCGCAGCCGACCAGCGCGGCAACCTCGTACGGCACGTCGTCGTCGATCTTCACGACGCCCTGCCGAGGCAGCACCATCTGCTCGGCGAAGGCCCCACAGCCGGCCATGCCGAACACGGCCTCGTCGCCGGCCAGGAAACGCGGTTGGACATAGCCCAACATCACGTGCGCCACGCACAGGTACGGCTCGTCGCGCAGGCAGGACGGGCAGGAGCCGCACGCGGGCAACCAGTTCGCGATCACCCGGTCGCCGACCGTCACGTCGTCGACCCCGTCCCCCACCTCGACCACGTCCCCGGCCGCCTCGTGTCCCAGCACGGCGGGTACCGGCTGTGGAAGCCCCCCGTTGCGGGCCGACAGGTCCGAGTGGCAGACGCCGGCCGCCCGGACCCGGATCCGGACCTCGCCGCGGCCAGGTCCGATGACCGTCACGTCGTCCCGGATCTCGAGCTTCTCGTCGCCGATCGAACGGAGCACCGCAGCGCGCATGACGCCACCTCCAGATCAGAACGCGTTCTACTCTAGGGGAGGTTCGACAGGCGAGGCAACATTCAAAGAACTGAAACCTGTTACAGTTTTGCGATGGGTCGACTGGACGGCAAGGTAGCGCTCATCACCGGGGCCGCCCGGGGTATGGGCAAGTCGCACGCCCGCCATTTCGTCGCCGAAGGCGCCCGGGTCGTCATCGGCGACGTGCTCGACGAGAGAGGTATGAAGGTCGCGGCGGAGCTCGGGCCGGAGGTGTGCCGGTACGTGCACCACGACGTGACCAGTGAAGCGGACTGGGCGACCGCCGTGGACACCGCGGTGACCGAGTTCGGCCGGCTCGACGTGCTCGTGAACAACGCCGGTATCCTGCACCACGCCACGATCGCCGAGATGTCCATATCGGACTTCCGCCGGGTCATCGACGTCAACCTCGTCGGCTGCTGGCTCGGCATCAAACACGTCATCGACCCGATGACCGCCGCGGGCGGCGGATCCATCGTCAACGTCTCCTCGATCGAGGGGTTCACCGGAGCCGCCGGGCTATCGGCGTACAGCGCGAGCAAGTTCGCCCTGCGCGGCGTGACCAAGGCCGCGGCACAGGAGCTGGGACCGCGGGGCATCCGGGTCAACTCGGTACACCCCGGCGCGGTCATGACCTCGATGGCGGTGTCGGCGGCCGCCGCGTTCAACCACGTCGACCCGAAGGCGTTCATCGAGAGCATGCCGATCGCCCGGTTCGCCGAGCCCGTCGAGATTTCCCGGCTGGTGGCGTTCATAGCCTCGGACGAGGCGTCGTACTGTACCGGCAGCGAGTTCGTCGCCGACGGCGGCATCCTCAGCGGACCGGGATACTGACCACCATGGACACCAGGCTCGACGGAAGAGTCGCCATCGTCACCGGCGCGGGTGACGGGCTGGGGCGCGCGGAGGCGCTCGCGCTGGCGCAGGCGGGAGCACGGCTCGTGCTCAACGACGTACGGGCCGATGCCGCGGACGCGGTGGCCGGCGAGATCAGGGACGCCGGCGGTGAGGCGAACGTATGCGTCGGCGATGTCGGCGAGTGGTCGACCGGGGAGGCACTGCTCGCGGCCGCTCTGGACACGTACGAAGAACTGGACATCCTCGTCAACAACGCGGGCGTGCTCCGCGACCGGATGGTGTTCACGATGTCCGCCGAGGAGTGGGACCTCGTGCTCCGCGTCCACCTGCGCGGCCATTTCGTCACGACGAGGTTCGCCACGGCGTACTGGCGCGAGCGCAGCAAGGCCACCGGCGCAGCGGTGTACGCCCGCATCGTCAACACATCCTCCGAGGCGTTCCTGCTCGGCTCGGCCGGTCAACCAAACTATGCCGCGGCAAAGGCCGGGATCGTCGCCCTCACCCTCGCGACCGCACGAAGCTGCCAGCGGTACGGCGTACTCGCCAATGCGATCTGCCCGCGGGCGCGCACCGCCATGACCGCGGACCTCATGGGTCCCCCGCCCGTGGCCGAGACCGACCCGCTCTCCCCCGCCCACGTCGCCCCTCTCGTGACCTACCTGGCGAGCCCGGCCGCGGGGCGCATCACCGGTGAGGTGTTCGTGGTGCACGGCGGTGTCGCCGCCGTGCTCGGGCCGCCGACGGTCCGGGCGAGCGTTACCTCCGACAACGGGACCTGGTCGGCCACTGCCCTGCACGACGCTTTCGCGCCGCTGTTCCAGCAGGACCCGCCGCGGCCCGGATTCGTCTGCGAGGCAACGCTTCCGTTGGCCGACTCCACCTTCGGGGAAACGTGAACGACCGCGCGCGGATCGCGATGCCGCCCGAGGACGTGACCGCGCTGCTCGCCAGCTCGCGCAAGATGCAGCTCGCCACCATCAACCGCGACGGTACGCCGCACGTGGTCACGATGTTCTACGCGCTCCGCGAAGGGCACATCGCGTTCTGGACCTACCGCGCCGCGCAGAAGGCGCGCAACCTCGACCGCGATCCCCGGCTGACCTGTCTGGTGGAGGACGGCGACGACTACTTCGAACTGCGCGGCGTGCAGGTGCGCGGCGTCGCGCGGCGCATCGACGATCCGGCCGGGGTGGCGGAGATCGGTCGGCTGATCGCCGCGCGGATGGCGGGCATTCCCGATGAGATGCTGGACGACTACGTGGCGCGGGCGGCGGTCAAGCGCGTCGGCTTCGTGGTGGAGCCGACCCGGGTGGTCAGCTGGGACCACCGGCGTCTCACATGAGTTCGTCCGTCGTCGGCAGCAGCACGGTTTTCAGTTCGGTGTAGGCCTCGACCGAGCTACGCCCGCCCTCGCGGCCTAGGCCCGACTGCCGGAAGCCACCGAAGGCGATGTGCGGCTCCAACTGGTAGCCGTTGATGCCCACTGTCCCGGCGCGTACCGCCCTGGCCAATCGCATCGCGCGTTTCACGTCCGCGGTCCAGACCGTTGCCGCGAGCCCGTACTGCGTGTCGTTGGCCATGCGAACGGCCTCGTCCTCTTCCGTGAACGGGACCACCGACAGCACCGGGCCGAATATTTCCTCACGCGCGATCGTCATGTCGTTGGCCACGTCGGCGAACAGGGCCGGCGAGACGAAGTTCCCGGCCGCCAGGTCGCCGTCGCCACGCTGGCCGCCGCACACCAGCCGCGCGCCCTCCTCCTGCCCGCGGGCGATGTAACCCATAACCCGGTCGAGCTGCTTCCCGTTTATCATCGGCGCCGCGGTGGTCTCCGGGTCGAACGGGTCGCCGTAGGTCACCAGCGCCGTCATTCCCTCGGCCACCGCCAGGAACGCCTCGTAGACGTCGCGGTGGACCAACGCCCGGCTCTGCGCGACGCACGCCTGTCCGGACAGACCCATCGTGACCGTGCCCATCGTGATGGCCGCCGCGGCGTACACGTCGGCGTCCGCGAAGACGATCGATGGGCTCTTGCCGCCGAGTTCCAAGCTCACCCGCTTGAAACCGTTCGCCGCGGCCGCCATGACCCGCTGTCCGACCGCGCGGCTGCCGGTGAACGTTATCTTGTCCACCAACGGATGGTTGATGAGCGCGTCGCCGGTGGGTTCTCCCGGACCGGTAACCACATTGAGTACGCCCACCGGTAGACCCGCCTCCTCGACGAGACGCGCCAGCCGCAGCGCCGCGAACGTGGCGTACTCCGAGGGTTTGAGGACCACGGTGCATCCCGCCGCCAGCGCGGGGGCCAGCTTCTGGGCGGCCAGCAGCAACGGGCCGTTCCACGGGATGACGGCCGCGACCACACCGACCGGTTCGCGCAACGTGAACGCGAGGTGGTCGCCCCCCTGGTACGCCGGCAGCGTCTCGCCGGCCAGCTTGTCGACCCAGCCGGCATGGTGGTCGAAGATGTCGGCAACGCACTGCGTGGACATCGCGTACGTCGTGCCGAAGCTCACCGGGACGCTGTTGTCCAGCGCCTGCAACGCGAGCAGCTCGTCGCTGTGCTCGCGGACGAGGTCGGCGACGCGACGCAGGATCCGGATCCGTTCGGTCGCTCTGGCCCGCGGCCATGGGCCTTCGTCGAACGCGCGGCGCGCGGCCCGCACGGCGTCGTCGACGTCTTCGGTACCGGCGACCGCGAACCTGGCTACCTCCTCGCCGGTGGCGGGATGAATGTGGCTCCAGCTCTGCTCACTTCGGGCCGGCCGCCAGGCGCCGTCGACGAGAAGCTGCCCCTCGGTGATCCCGAGCGCGTCCCGTTGCGGCTTTATCGAGATGCTCACCGGGACCTCCACGCCTTGAAACACGTTCTAGTTGGTGGCAGGGTACCCTGAAACGTGTTCTAGTTCTACCGAGAGACGGGCACCGTGCACATCGGCTACACACCCGAACAGGAGCGGCTCCGCAAGCGTCTGCGGGAGTACTTCGCCGGCCTGCTGACGCCCGGCCTGCGAGAGGCGCTCACCTCCGGCGGGGGCGAGTACGGCGACGGTACGGCGTACCGCGCGGTGGTGCGCCAGCTCGGCCGGGACGGCTGGCTCGCCCTCGGCTGGCCGGCCGAGCACGGCGGTGGTGCGGGGTCCATGATGGACCAACTCATCTTCACCGACGAAGCCGCCACAGCCGGAGTCCCGGTACCTTTCCTGACCATCAACACGGTCGGACCGACCATCATGCGGTACGGCACACCGGAGCAACGGGCACAGTACCTGCCCCGGATCGCCGCCGGTGAGGTCCACTTCTCCATCGGCTACTCCGAGCCGGAGGCCGGTACCGATCTCGCCGCCCTGCGGACCCGGGCGGTGCGCAATGGCGACGAGTACGTCGTCAACGGCCAGAAGATGTGGACCAGCCTGATCCCGTACGCCGACTACGTCTGGCTGGCCTGCCGGACCGATCCGGACGCCCCACGGCACAAGGGAATCTCGATCCTGATCGTGCCGACCGATGCCCCCGGGTTCTCGTGGACCCCGGTGCGCACGGTCGCCGGTCCGACCACGAGTGCCACGTACTACAGCGATGTACGGGTGCCGGTGTCGAACCGGGTCGGTGCCGAGCACGGTGGATGGGCGCTCATCACCAACCAGCTCAACCACGAACGGGTGGCGCTCACCTCTGCCGCACCCGTCCTCACCGCGCTGCGCGAGGTGTGCGAGTGGGCGCGTGAGACCATGCTCGCCGATGGTCGACGGGTCATCGACCAGGAGTGGGTGCAGATTCATCTGGCGCGGGTGCACGCCAAGGCGTCGTTCCTCGAGCTGTTCAACTGGCGGATCGCCAGCGACCTGGCGGACGCTCCGGCACCCGCCGCCGCGTCCGCCACGAAGGTCTACGGCACCGAGTTCGCCATCGAGGCGTACCGGCTGCTGATGGAGGTACTCGGCGCGAACGCGCGCGTCCGGCAGGGTTCACGCGGTGCGCTGCTGCGCGGCCGCGTCGAGCGCATGCACCGGGCCGCGCTGATCCTCACCTTCGGCGGCGGTACCAACGAGGTGCAGCGCGACATCATCGCGACCACGGGACTGGGCCTGCCCGCCGCCACCCGGTTCCAGCGCGGTACGGAGTGACGATGGACTTCACGATGACCGAGGCCGCGCGGGATCTCGCGACGCTCACCCGGACGATCGTGGGCGACCGGGAGTTCGACGATTCATTGTGGACGGACCTGGCGAAGGCGGGGGTGCTGGGCGCCGCGCTGCCGGCAGCCGCCGGGGGCGACGGCTACGGCCTGCTGGAGCAGTGCGCGGTGCTGGTCGAGCTGGGCCGAGCGGTCGCACCGGTACCGTACCTGCCGTCGATCGTCACCGCGGCCTCGGCCATCGCCGCGTTCGGGGACAGCGCGCAGGTCGACCGCTGGGCCGTGCCGGCGGGCCGTGGCGAGCTGGTGCTCACCGCCGCACTCGACGAGGGCACGGTCCACGCCCAGCGCGGCCCCGGCTGCTGGACCCTGACCGGCGCGCGGACCACCGTACCGGCCGCCACGTACGCCGACCTGTTTCTGGTACCGACCGCCGAGGGCGTCTTCCTCGTCACGTCCGACGACGACGGGGTATCGGTGGAGCCGCAGTCGCCGGCTGGCGAAGGCTGGCTGGAGCTGTCCACTGTGGAGCTGTCCAACGACCGACGGTTGAGCGGCGGGTCCGACGTGCTGCCCTGGTTGGTCGCGCGCGCCACGCTCGGGCTGTGCGCGGTGCAGCTGGGGGTGACCGAACGGGCCCTGGAGCTGACCTCGGAGTACGCCCGCACGAGGGTGCAGTTCGGTAGACCCATCGGCAGCTTCCAAGCGGTGGCGCAACGGCTGGCCGACGCGTACATCGACGTCGAGGCGATCCGGTTGACCATGTGGCACGCGGCCTGGCGGCTCAGCGCCGGGCTACCGTGTCCGACCGAGGTCGGTACCGCGAAGTTCTGGGCCGCCGACGCCGGACACCGCGTGGCACACGCCGCGGTGCACGTCCACGGGGGTGTGGGCATCGACCTGGAGCATCCGGTACACCGGTACTTCCTCGCCGCCAAGCACAACGAGTTCAGCCTGGGTGGCGCGACCGCACAGCTGCGCGCGATCGGCACAGCCCTATTGCAGGGCTGACAGGCGTTTCAACGTCTCGTCTGCCTCGGCCAGCAGTGCCTCCATCACCTCGGCCACCGGGCGGACCTCGTTCATCCGGCCCACGATCTGACCCACCGGCATGGCCACGACCTCCGGGTCGCCCGAACGCATCAGCCGGTCGTGCGCCTCGCTGACGAGCAGGTTCTGCAGGGGCATCGGCAACGGTTCGGGTGCGTCGGGTTGGCTCCACGCGTCGGTCCACCGGCTACGCAACAGGCGAGCCGGCTTGCCCGAGTAGATGCGCGAACGTACCGTGTCCGCGGAACTGGCGGCCAGCAACGCCTTGTGCAGAGCCGTTGTCGAGCCGGCCGTGTACTCCGCCGTGGTGAGCCAACACGAGCCCAGCCACACGCCGGCCGCGCCGAGAGCCAGCGCCGCCGCGATCTGACGACCGCAGCCGATCCCGCCCGCCGCGAGCACGGGCACCTCGTGCCCGACCGCGTCCACGACCTCGGGCACGAGCACCATGCTGGCGATCTCGCCGGTGTGCCCACCGGCCTCGTAGCCCTGGGCGACCACGATGTCCACGCCGCTGGCGACGTGCCCGCGGGCGTGCTCCGCCCGGCCCGCCAACGCGGCTACCAGCAGACCACGCTCGTGTGCCCGTTCGATGACGTCCGGCGGTGGCGGGCCGAGCGCGTTGGCGATCAGCCGTACCGGGTGGTCGAGCGCGATGTCCACATGGGAGCGCGCGATCGAGTGGAGCCAGCCCAGCACCCCGTGGCCGGCCGGGCTGTCGTCCGGCAGCGGCGGTACGCCCAGCCGGACGAGGGTGTTCTCGACGAACTCGCGATGTCCTTCTGGAATCAACCGGTCCAGGTCGACCTGGGTGCCTTCGGTGGGCTCGTGCGCGGGCATCACGACGTCCACCCCGTACGGTCGACCGTCGGTGTTCTCGTCCAGCCAGGTGAGGGTCGCGTCCAGCTCGGCCGGGTCGTTGAAACGCACGCAGCCGAGCACACCGAGTCCGCCGGCGCGGCTGATGGCGGCCGCTACGTGTTCCGACGGCGTGAAGCCGACGATCGGGTACTCGATGCCGAGCTGCGCGCACAAGGCGGTCCGCATCGTGCCTCCTACCGCTGTTCGGCGTAGCGCCGGGCCCAGCCGTAGTCCGGCTTACCACTGGGCGTGCGGTAGATCCGGTCCACCAGCCAGACCGTGCGCGGTACCTTGTAGCCGGCGATCAGCGTCCGGACGTGAGCCTCGAGTTCCGTCAGATCGGGCGTGCGATCCACGCGCGGCTGAATCAACGCGGCCACCTGCTGGCCGAGGCGCGGATCCGGTACGCCGATGACGATGGCGTCGAAGACGTCCGGATGCGCCTTGAGCGCGTTCTCGACCTCCTCCGGAAAGACCTTCTCGCCACCGGTGTTGACGCAGGTGTTGCCCCGGCCGAGCAAGGTGATCGTGCCGTCGGGCTCCAGCCTTGCCAGGTCGCCCGGCATGGCGTAGCGGACACCGTCCACTTCGATCAGCATCGACGCGGTCTTGACCGGATCCTTGTAGTAGCCCAGCGGTACGTGCCCACCGCGGGCCAGGCGGCCGACGACACCCGCCGCGGCTGGCAGTCCGGTGTCGTCGATGACGATCGTCTGCGGGCCGGGCATCACCCGCGGACCGTCCGAGCGCTCGGTACCGGCGGCTACGAAGCTGATGCCGGCGAACCCGGTCTCGGACGAACCGATCGACTCGGTGAGTACCACGTTGGGCAACGCCGCCACGTACTGCTCCTTGACCGAGGTGGAGAACAGCGCGGCGCTGCTGGAGATGGCGACGAGCGACGAGGCGTCGTATTCGCCCTCGAGGTACGCCTCGATCAGCGGCCGGGCCATCGCGTCACCGATGAGCACGACGACGTTCACCTTCCGGCGTTCGATGGTCCGCCAGATCTCGTCGGCGTCGAAGCGCGGTACGAGCACGACCGTGTCACCCGCGAACAGCGCGGCCAGGGCGGCCCACTGGGCGTTGCCGTGGATGAGCGGGGCGACGCACAGCCGGACCAGTCCACCCATCTCGCGACCACGTTCCCGCTGGGCCCACTCGTCCGCCAACGGAATGCCGGTCATGAAGTCGATGCCGCCGCCGAGCACCCGCCAGACATCCTCGTGCCGCCAGACGACACCCTTGGGGTAGCCGGTGGTCCCTCCGGTGTAGAGCAGGTAGATGTCGTCGGCTTCGCGGGGCTCGAAGTCGCGTTCGGGCGACGACTCGGCCAGCGCGGTCTCGTAGTCCACGCCGCCGTATCGCGTGACATCCACGTCGCTCTCGTCCGCGATGACGACCACGCTGGTCAGGGTCGGCACCTCGGGTAGCACGCTGGCCACCAGATCGGCGTACCGGCGGTCGTGGATCAGCGCCACCACGTCGGCGTCGGTGAACAAATATCGTAACTCGTTCTCGACGTACCGGTAGTTCACGTTGACGGCCACCGCGCGCAGCTTGTAGACGGCGAGGAGCGCCTCGACGACGGCCACCGAGTTGCGCGCGTACACCCCGACGTGCGCGCCCCTGGCCACCCCCTGTTTGGCCAGGTGATGGGCTAATCTGTTGGCTCGCTGCTCGAGCTCGCCGAAGGAGACCTGGTGGTCGCCGCAGGCCACCGCCAACCGCTCCGGGAAGTAGTCGGCCGCGTGTTCGAAGAGGTCGGCGATGTTGAGCGCCATCAGTAAAAAGTAGAACGTGTTACTGTTCCGGGCAAGCCTCTAGCGTGGAGAGACTTCAGCCATGTCCGAACCGCAGCACGCCCTCGTCGAACGACGCGGGCACGTCCTGATCGTGACGATGAACCGACCCGAGGCACGCAACGCACTGTCCACCCAGATGATGGCCATCATGCGGCGGGCCTGGGACGAGGTCGACCACGACCCGGACATCCGGGTGTGCGTTCTCACCGGTGCGGGCGGCTCGTTCTGCGCCGGAGCCGATCTGAAGGCCATGACCGCCAACCACCCCGGCGACAACGCCGACGGCATGGACCTGTCCGTCATCGAGGCTCTGCTCAAGGGCCGCCGGTTGAGCAAGCCGTTGGTCGCCGCCGTGGAGGGGCCAGCCGTCGCCGGGGGTACCGAGATCCTGCAGGCGACCGACATCCGAGTCGCCGGGGAGAGTGCGCGGTTCGGCGTCTCCGAGGCCCGCTGGGGACTCTTTCCGCTGGGCGGTTCCGCGGTCCGGCTACCGCGGCAGATCCCGTACACCGTCGCCGCCGACATGCTGCTGACCGGTCGGCACATCACCGCGGCCGAGGCATTGCGGATCGGTTTGATCGGCCACGTCGTGCCCGACGGGCAGGCGCTGGACAAGGCACTCGAGCTGGCCGAGCTGATCGCCGGCAACGGACCGCTCGCGATCCAGGCGATCCTCCGTACGATTCGCGAGACCGAGGGCATCGCGGAGGACGAGGCGTTCAGACTGGAGGCCCGGCTGGGCATGGCGGTCTTCGCGAGCGAGGACGCGAAGGAAGGCCCGCGGGCCTTCGTCGAGAAGCGCCGGCCGGTGTTCCAGGGCCGCTAGATGGACCGTTCCCTGCCCACCCAGTACGGGTCCCGCAACCGTCTCTTGTAGAGCTTCCCATTGGGATCGCGTGGCAGCTCGCCGGTGTAGTCGATGGTGCGCGGCAGCTTGAACCGCGCCATCCGGTCACCGAGGAAGTCGAGCAGCTCGGCGGTGAGCTCGTCTCCCGGCTCGATGCCCGTCTCCGGCTGCACCACCGCCTTGATCTCCTCACCCCAGTCGTCGTGCGGGATGCCGAAGACCGCGACGTCGACGACTTTGGGATGGCAGGACAGCTCGGCCTCGATCTCCGCCGGGTAGACATTGACTCCGCCGGTGATGATGACGTCGCTGCCGCGGTCGCACAAGTACAGGTAGCCGTCGTCGTCCAGGTACCCGATGTCGCCGACGGTGAACAGCCCACCGGCGCGGGCTTTCCGGGTCTTCTCCGGATCGCGGTGGTACTCGAACGTCGCGTCGCCCATGCGCAGGTACACCGTGCCCGGCTCCCCCGGCGGCAGACCGTCGCCGTGCTCGTCGAGTACCCGTACCTCCGAACCCGGCCAAGGCCGACCCACCGAACCCGGCCGGCGTAGCCACTCCTCGGCGGTGATGACCGTGCCACCGCCCTCGGAGGCCGCGTAGTACTCGACCACCACCGGACCCCACCACCCGAGCATCCGGCGTTTGAGTTCCGGTGGGCAGGGCGCCGCGCTGTGCACCATGACGCGCATGGACGACAGGTCGTACGCGGTACGCACCTCCTCCGGCAGGGCCAGCAGCCGGCGGAACTGGGTCGGTACCAGATGGCTGTGCGTGACCCGGTGCCGTTCGATCAGCCGCAGCATGTGTTCCGGCTCCCACCTGTCCATCAGCACCACCGGATGACCGAGCTGGATCGAGATGGTGGCGAAGCTCAGTACCGCCGTGTGGTAGAGCGGCGACCCGCACACGTGCACGTGCCCGTCGAACGGTTGGATGCCGAGCAGCCCGAAGAACCAGGTCGCGGACGGGGGTACGTCGTCCGGATCGGCGCCGGTGAGCGGACGGCGTACGCCCTTCGGCCGCCCCGACGTGCCCGACGTGTAGACCATCGGTGCGCCCGTCGTGCGGCGCGACGGGCGGCCGGATCCGCCGGCGCCCAGCTCGGCGAAGTCGACGAAGCCGGGTATCCCACCAACCGCGAACCGTTTCGTGGCAAGGATTCCCGCCACCTCCGCTGCTTCAGTCGCGACCGCCGCGAACCGTTCGTGCGCGATGAACACGGTCGCCCCGCTGTCGTCGAGGAGGTA
>DASRII010000101.1:0-17639 GCA_035650075.1 Micromonosporaceae bacterium
CGGTAGCCCGGAACGTGAACCACAGCAACACCAGATTCGTGAGCACCGCGAACACCACGGACACCGGCAGCCGTACCGTGTCCCAGCGCAGCGGCGTGTAGAGCGCCTCGATCACGGCGGTGACCACGGCGCCAGCGATCCCCACCACCGCGCCGAGCACTCTGACAATCACTCGGCCAGGCCCGCGAACAAGTCGTCCTCCCAGCCGTTCGGCCCGCTGCCGGCGCCCCGCTCGCCTCCCACGAGGACGTAGTACTCGACGCCCATGAACTCGGAGCCGAAGTTTCCGGCGATCGAGAAGAGCCACGAGTCGTCCGGGATCTGGGTCGCGTGCGCGTGCATGCTCGCCACCTTCGCGTCGGCGAACTCGGTGGCGTCGATCCGGGCGGCGATCTGGTCGTCCGGGGTACCGAACGGGAAGTCGTCCACGTGCTCGAGACCCTCGAACGGGTTGTTGCTCGACCCCTCGAACTCGCGCATCCCCGCCTCGACGACGCTCTTCGGGATCGCGGTCCAGTAGATCTTCGTGGGCGCGCAGCCGTGGTCGGCGGCCAGCTCGGCGGCTCGCATCGCGACCCGGTGCGCCTGGATGTGATCGGGGTGGCCGTAGAACCCGTTGTCGTCGTAGGTGACGAGGATCTGCGGCCGTACCTCCTTCATCACCTCCACGAGCTGGGCGGCGGCCTCGTCGACGTCGGCCTGCCAGAAGCAGCGCGGGTGCTCGTTGGTCGGCAGGCCCATCATGCCGGAGTCGCGGTACCGGCCAGCCCCGCCGAGGAACCGGTGGTCGGCGACGCCGAGCGCCTCGCACGCCCGGGACAGCTCGGCGATGCGGTAGCCACCCAGCTGGTCCCCTTCGGCCGCAGCCAGGCCGGCCAGCTCGGGTACGTGGATCTCACCCTCTTCGCCGAGTGTGCAGGTGACCAGGGTGACGCGGGCGCCTTCGGCGGCGTAGCGGGCCATCGTGGCGCCCGTGCCGATCGCTTCGTCGTCCGGATGGGCATGAACGAACAGCACGCTCCTGCTGGGCTGGCTGGTTCGCTCGGCAAGCTCGCTCACGTCGCCCCACTTTACGCAGTTCGCGCTCACCCCCGGTGGTTGGCGGGTCGACTCGCGCGATCTGACAGGTCACTGTCACGATCTGATGGTGGAGTATCCGGAGCAGGCCGCGCGCACCAACCGCTTCAACCGCGGCGCGCCGCGGGCGGTGAGTGTCGGCGCGGATGGCGCTCGGATCGTGTTCCTCCGGTCGGCCGGGCCCGCGGACCCGGCCGACCGGCTCTGGGTGTACGACGTGACAACCGGCGCCGAACGCGAGATCGCTGACCCCTCGACGTTGCTGGCCGGGGCCGTGGGCGACCTCCCGTCCGAAGAGCGAGCCCTGCGCGAACGCCGCCGGCTGTCCGCGGAAGGGATCGGCTCGTACGCGACCGACCCGAACGCCACGGTCGCCGTGTTCTCCCTTGCTGGCCGCCTGTTCCGGGCCGATCTGCGTACCGCGACCGTGGCGGAGCTGCCAGCCACCGCCCAGGCCGTCGATCCGCGGCCCGACCCGACCGGGCGGCGCGTCGCGTACGTCAGCGCTGGCGTACTGCGGGTCATCGACCCGGTGCGGGGTGACTACCTGCTGGCCGGCGAGCCGGATACCGGTCAGCGGGTCACCTGGGGGCTGGCGGACTTCATCGCCGCCGAGGAGTTCGGTCGCTTCCAGGGGTACTGGTGGGCGCCGGACGGCAGCGCGATCCTCGCCGCCCGGGTAGACGAGACCCGGGTACCCCGGTGGCACCTGCACGATCCGGCGGACCCCGCCGTGGAGCCGACCACCGTGGCGTACCCCTTTGCCGGCGCGCCCAACGCCGAGGTGACCCTGCACCTGCTCGACCTGGACGGCGGGTGGGTCGACGTGCACTGGGACCGCGAGGCGTACCCGTACCTCGTCTCGGTGCGCTGGGGCGACGGCGGACCGTTGATCACCGTGCTGCGCCGGCTGCAGCAGCACGGGCTGGTGTTGGCGGTCGACCCGCGTACGGGTGAGACCCAGGTGCATGCCGAGCTGGCCGATCCCCGCTGGGTCGAGCCGATCCCGGGGACGCCGTGCTACCTGCCGGACGGCCGGGTACTGGTCGGCGGCGAGCTGGCCCATGACGGGTACGACGCCCGCTGCCTCTTCGCCGACGGCACGTTGCTGACACCGCCGTCGCTGTACGTCCGGCGGGTGTGCGGGAGGCTGCTGTCCTCCGGCGGCGCCCCGCCCGTGCCCGAGCTGCTTGTCGAGGCGAGCGAGGGTGAGCCGGCAGAACAGCACCTATACCTGGTCCGGACCGCGCACACCGGCGGCATCGCGGACGCCCGGCGGATCACCACGGATGCGGGATGGCACGTCGGGCACGCCGGCGGCGGGACGCTCGTCGTCGGCTGGGCCGGACTGGACCATGCCGGTACACAGTGGACGGTGTACCGCTCTGGCACCGTGATCGGGACGTTGGCGTCCCATGCGGCCGACCCGCCGTACGCCCCGCGGCCCGCGCTGGAGCGGGTGACGGACCGGCGGTTGCCGGCCGGTGTGCTGTACCCCACCGCCCACGTCACCGGACGCAAGCTGCCGGTACTCGTCGACATCTACGGCGGACCGATGAGCCAGGAAGTGCTCTCGATGAGGTCGCGCTGGGTCGCCCGGCAGTGGTTCGCCGAGCAGGGACTCGCGGTCGTGGTCGTGGACAACCGCGGTACGCCGGGCGTCGCGCCCTCGTTCGAGAAGGTCGTACACCGCCGGATGGCCGACGTGATCCTCACCGACCAGGTCGACGCCCTGTCCGCGCTCGCCGAGAAGCATCCCGACCTCGACCTGTCCCGGGTGGCGATCCGGGGTTGGTCGTTCGGCGGCTGGCTCGCCGGGCTGGCCGTGCTGCGCCGGCCGGACGTGTACCACTGCGGCATCGCCGGTGCGCCGGTGGCGGACTGGACGCTGTACGACACCGCCTACTCCGAGCGGTACCTCGGACTGCCCGACGACAGCGCGGAGATCTACGACCACCATTCGCTGCTGGCGCTGGCGTCGGAGCCGCCTCGGTCGACGGCCGAAGCCCGACCGCTGTTGCTGGTGCACGGGCTGGCCGACGACAACGTGGTAGCGGCGCACACCCTGCGGCTGTCGGCCGCGCTGTTGCAGGCCGGGCGGCCGCACTCGGTGATCCCGCTACCCGCCGCGACCCACATGGCCGCCGGGGGTATCGCCGAGAAGCTGCTGCGGCTGGAGTTGGACTTCCTCGTCCGCAGCCTTCCCGACTAGCGCGTACCTTTCTGCTATGACCCAGTTCGACGTAGCGGTATCGGCCGTCGAGGCGGCGCTTGCCGCCGGAGCCCGGTACGCCGACGCGCGCGTGATGCACCGGCAGTACGAATCGATGTCGGCTCGTAACGGAGAGATAGAGAACCTGACGTCCGACGAGAACGCCGGCATCGGCGTCCGCGCGCTCGTCGGCTCCTCCTGGGGCTTCTTCGCGGTACCCACGCTGTCCGATGCCGCGGCGCGCGACGCCGGCGCCCGGGCGGCGGCCATCGCCTCGGCCTCGGCGTCGGTCCCCGGCCCCGCGGTCGATCTGGTGCCCACGGCCGCGAGCGTCGACTCGTGGGCGAGCGAGTGCCTGCGCGACCCGCTGTCGGTGAGCTTGTCGGACAAGGGCGATCTGCTGGTGGCAGCTACGGCGGCGATGCGGGCCAGCGGTGCCGACCAGGCGGAGGGCCTCTATCAGATCTGGGACACCCACAAGTGGTTCGTGTCCTCCGAGGGGCACCGCATCGACCAGCACATCCGCGAGTGCGGCGCCGGCATCTCGGCGACCGCGATCGGCGACGGCGAGACGCAGCGGCGGTCGTACCCGTCCTACCGCGGCCACTACGGCACCCGCGGTTGGGAGCTGGTCGAGGAGCTGGATCTGGTCGCGCACGCGCCGCGGATGGCCGAGGAGGCGCGGGCGCTGCTGTCCGCCCCGGTGTGCCCGGAGGGCACCACCACGCTGATTCTCGGCGGCGAGCAGCTTGCGCTGCAGATCCACGAGTCGGTCGGGCACGCGATCGAGCTGGACCGGATCCTCGGTTGGGAGGCGGCCTACGCCGGCACCTCGTGGCTCGACCTGGCGCGGATCGGCGCGCTGCAGTACGGCTCCGAGCTGATGAACATCGCCATCGATCCCACGATCCCCGGCGCACTCGGCTCGTTCGGCTACGACGACGAGGGCACCCGGGCGGCGGCGCGTGACGCGGTGCGCGAGGGCACGTGGGTCGGGGTGCTCGCGGGGCGCGACTCGGCCGCGGTCGCCGGATTGGACTACGCGGGCAGCGTACGGGCCGACGGCTGGGCCCGGCTTCCGATGGTCCGCATGACCAACGTGGGTCTGCGACCCGGGCCGCACACGCTCGACGAGATCGTGGCCGCCACGGACGACGGCGTGTACCTCGAGACGAACAGATCCTGGTCGATCGATGACAAGCGGCTCAACTTCCAGTTCGGTACCGAGATCGGCTGGGAGGTCAAGAACGGCAAGCTCGGCCGGATGCTGCGCAACCCCACGTACACCGGGATCGGGCCGGTGTTCTGGCGCTCGATGGACATGCTGTCGTCGGAGATCGTGCCGTGGGGGACGCCGAACTGTGGCAAGGGCCAACCCGGCCAGGTGGGTCACACTGGACATCCGGCCGCACCGGCCCGGTTCACGAACGTTCGAGTGGGGGTACGGGCATGACGGAACTGGACGTGGCGGGCCAGGTCCTGGATCTGGTGAAGGGCGCGGCCGGGGCACAGACCGAGGCGGCGGTGACGGTCGATCGCGCCGTGCTGTCGCTGACCCGGTTCGCGAACTCGTACATCCACCAGAACGTCGCCGAGGACACGACGACGGTACGCCTGCAGTTGCACTCCGACGGGCGTACCGCGACCGGCACCACCACCATCACGACCCCGGACGGCTTGCGCGGGCTCGTCGAGCGGACCGTGCAGGCGGTCGAGCTGTCACCGCCGGACAAGGGCTGGCCGGGGCTCGCGGCGCCGATGCCGCTGGCCGGTGCGTCCCGCGTCGACGCGGACACCGCGGCGGCCGGGCCGGCCGAGCGAGCCGAGCGGGTTCGGTCCTTTGTGGACGCCGCGGGCGGCCTGGAGACGGCGGGCTACTGCCGTACCACGTGGCTGTCCGCCGCGTTCGCGAACACGGCCGGGCAGACCGCGGCGGGCGAGTGCACCGAGGCCGCGATGGACGGCATCGCGCGGCACGCGGGCGCCGACGGGGTAGCCCGGCACGCCGCCACCGCTCTGTCCGATGTGGACGGTGCGATCCTCGGGGCGCGGGCAGCGGCCAAGGCCAGGGCGAGCACCGATCCGGTGGAGTTGCCGCCGGACCGGTACGAGGTCGTGCTCGAACCCACCGCCGTCGCCGACCTGCTGCACAACCTCGCGTTCTGGGGGTTCAACGGCAAACTTCACGCCCAGCGCCGCTCGTTCGCCGCACTCGGCGAAACCCAGTTCGACTCGTCGGTCACGATCGTCGACGACGTCCTGGACACCGACGAGATGGGCGTCCCGTTCGATGTGGAGGGCACCGCCAAGCGCCGGCTCGTACTCGTCGACGCCGGCGTGACGCGCGCGGTGACACACGATCGCCGCAGTGCCCGCGAGGCCGGGGCGGAGTCGACCGGCCACGCGATCCCGGGTTCGAGTTCGTTCGGACCGATCGCGGTGAACGCACGGCTGCTGCCGGGCGCGCCTTCCGCGCCAACGGAGGTCGACGGGCCCGCCGTGGACTCGTCCGTCGCGGCGCTGGTCGGCGGCATGCGGCGCGGGGTTCTCGTCAGCGACCTGTGGTACACCCGCGTGCTCGACCCGAAGACCCTGGCCGTCACCGGGCTCACCCGCAACGGCGTGTGGCTGGTGGAGAACGGGGAGATCGTGCGGCCGGTACGCAACTTCCGGTTCACGCAGCTCTACCCGCAGGCGCTCGGCCCGGGCGCGGTGATCGGCATCGGCGGCCACCCGGCCGCGCTACCCGGTAGCTGGGCCGCCGAGCGGATGACCGCCCCGGCACTGCACCTGGCGTCTTGGCACTTCACCGGCGGCGCCTCGGGCTAGCCCTTCCCCGTCGATCAAGGACTTGTGCACATGGTTTGGAGATCAAACCATGTGCACAAGTCCTTGATCGACGGAGTGGGGCAGGTCTTGCGGACGCAGGTAAGGCTGTCCTAAGTTAGCGTCACCTAACTTAGGAGGGCTCATGGCCAGTGCAGCCGACGCGATGCTGCGCCCCGCGCACGATGCGGCGTACCGCTTTCCCCCGCACCTCGCGGGCTTCACCGCGAACCTGCTGACCCACGCCGGGGACGCCGGCACCGTCACGATAGGCGGGCCGCGGGACGTCTCCGTCGTCCTTCCGGACGGCGCGGCCGACGCCGACTGGGTACGCGGCGAACTGTCGTCGATGGTCGCCCACCGCTGGTCGAGCGACTACGCCGACGGGGACGGCCGGTGGGCCAAGGTGACCGTCGGCTCGACCGTCCGGTTCACCGACGATCCGTTCGACTCGGCGTACAAGGTGGTCGACGGTCACATCGCGGAGGTGCACCGCACCGCGGGCGACGCGCGGTTCGCGATCGTCGTGCACGAGCGGCAGCAGGCCCACGACGATCGGCTGATCCCGGTCCGGTTCACGGTCTTCCACTGGGCGGTCACCGACGGGCGGCTGCTGCGGGCCGACCACTACCGCGACGAGTACGCGCTCGTCGACGGCGTCCACCTGCCGGCTGCCCGTGAGGTCACGTCCGCCGCCGACGGCCGCGCGCTCGTCACGCGCCGCGTCGCGCTGTCCGACCACAAGGCCGTTTGGTGAGGCGCCTGTGGGCAGCCGCGGCCGCCGTCGTGGTGCTGGCCGGCTGCGGGGGTACTCCCACCGCCGCGCCAACCTCGGCGCCGGGGCCGTCCACATCGCACGGTCCGAAGTGGTCGCGATCCTGGCCGCGAAGGTCGGTATCCGGTGGGACGCCGGGTACACCGCCGGCCAGGAAGCGATGCTCGTCGACATCCGCGCACCGCGGGTACTCCTCTGTGGACTCGTCGGCGCCGCCCTCGCCGTGGCCGGCGCCGGGCTGCAGGGCGTCTTCCCCAACCCGCTCACGGATCCGGGATCATCGGCGTCTCCTCGGGTGCCGGGGTCGGTGCGGTCGCAGCGATCGTCACCGGACTCGCCCCGCTCGGCGGCGCGACGTCTGCGGTCGCCGCGTTCGCCGGTGGGCTCGCGGCCGCGGCAGTGGGATATCTCACTGCCCGGCACGGTGGCCGTACCGAGGTCGTGACGCTGGTGCTGACCGGTGTCGCGGTCAGCGCGATCGCCGGCGCGGTCGTCGGTGCTCGTGGCATCACCGTTCCTGCTGGCCGGCATCGTGGCGGTACCGGCCTTTGCCAAGGCGCTCAACGCGCTCGTCTTGGGCGAGCGGGAAGCGGGTCACCTCGGCTTCCATCCGGAACGGGTCCGGCTGGCGGTGATCGTCCTGGCGGCACTCGGTACCGGTGCATCGGTTGCCCTGCGGCATCATCGGGTTCGTCGGTCTCGTCGTACCGGGTCTCCACTGTGGACCTCGCGGTACGCCGGGCGGAGCTGCTCGCGTTGCCGGCGGCCGACCTGAAGCCCACGGCCGGCCGGGTCACGATCGACGGCCGGACCCGGGTCCGGCTGAAGGAACTGGCTCGCCTGCGCGCGGTACTCCCGCAGCAGACCACCCTGTGGTTCGGCTTGCCGCACGGGCCTTCCCGCGCCTGTCCGGTGGGGAACAGGCGCGGGTCAGCCTGGCCCGGGTACTCGCCCAGGGCACGCCCGCGGTCCTGCTCGACGAACCAACGGCCCACCTGGACGTACGCCACCAGGAGCTCGTGCTGGCCGTCGCCCGTGATCTCGCTACGGCCGGTCGGGCCGTGGTCGCGGTGCTGCACGAGCACCCCCTCACCGTGATCGACCACCCGTTTTGTCACGCTCCACTGCCCGTGTCACACCCGGACTCCCCATAGCGCGGCCCCGAATGGGCCCGGCGTAACGTGTGCACCGACTCGATGGATCGTCAGGAAGCGTTTCGACAGATGACAGTGACGGCAACGAGGCCGGGCGTGAAGCCACGCGCCGCTATCGCGGCCAGGACACTCCGTACCGACCGGTGGTGGTTGCCCCCGTTGGGCATCGCGGCGGTACTGCTCTTCTTCATCGTGTACGCCACAGTGCGGGTCTTCATGGCCCGGTGGTACTGGGTCGACGAGTTCCACTACCTCACGCCGGTGTATTCGCCGTGTCTCAGCGACTCCTGCGTCGCCGGTTCGTCGCACTTCGGTACGCCATTGCCCGCGCTGCCGTTCTTCCTTCCGCTGCCGATTCTGGTCTTCCCGATCCTCGCGGGCTTCCGGGTGACGTGTTACTACTACCGCAAGAGCGGGTACCGGTCGCTGTGGGCATCTCCCATGGCGTGTGCGGTGAACGAGCCACACGGCAAGTACACCGGCGAAACGCGACTCCCGCTCGTCATCATGAACTTCCACCGGTACTTCTTCTATCTCGCCAGCCTTCTGTTGCTGATCAACACCTACGACGCGGTGCTGGCGTTCCACGGCAAGGACGGTGGTTTCGGCATCGGCCTCGGCACGGTCATCATCTGGGTGAACCTCGTGATGCTGTGGGGTTACTCACTGTCCTGCCACGCCTGCCGGCACGTCGTCGGTGGGCGTTTGCGGCATTTCTCCAAGCACCCGATCCGGTACCGGTTCTGGACGTTCGTGTCGAAGCTCAATCCGCGGCACGGGCTGTTCGCCATGTCGTCGCTCGTCACGGTCATTCTTACCGACGCGTACATCATGGCGCTTTCCGCCGGTTGGTTCCCTGACTTGCGATTCTTCAACTAGAGGGTCCTGCTCGAGATGGCAAACATCGAACGACAGCAGTACGACGTGGTCGTCATCGGGGCCGGCGGCGCCGGTCTGCGGGCGGCCATCGAGGCTCGGCTGGCCGGCAAACGTACCGCGATCATTTCGAAGTCGTTGTTCGGCAAGGCACACACGGTCATGGCCGAGGGCGGTGCCGCCGCCGCCATGGCAAACGTGAACCCGAACGACAACTGGATGGTGCATTTCCGCGACACGATGCGCGGTGGCAAGTTCCTGAACAACTACCGGATGGCGGAGCTGCACGCCAAGGAGGCCCCGGAACGGATCTGGGAACTCGAGACGTACGGCGCGCTGTTCGACCGCACCAAGGATGGGCGCATCTCACAGCGCAACTTCGGCGGTCACGAGTACCCGCGGCTGGCCCACGTGGGCGACCGGACCGGGCTGGAGCTCATCCGCACCCTGCAGCAGAAGATCGTCTCGCTGCAACAGGAGGACAAGCGGGAGTACGGCGACTACGACGCGCGGATCCGGGTCTTCGACGAGACGACGATCACCGAGCTGCTGCTGTCCGGTGGTCGCGTCGCCGGGGCCTTCGGCTATTACCGGGAGACCGGTGAGTTCGTGGTCTTCGAAGCACCGGCGGTCGTGCTGGCCACCGGCGGTGTCGGCAAGTCGTACAAGGTGACCTCGAACTCGTGGGAGTACACAGGGGACGGTCACGCGCTGGCGCTGCGCGCCGGAGCGGCACTGATCAACATGGAGTTTCTCCAGTTCCACCCGACCGGCATGGTCTGGCCGCCGTCCGTCAAGGGGATCCTTGTCACGGAGTCGGTACGCGGTGACGGCGGCGTGCTCACCAACACCGACGGCAAGCGGTTCATGTTCGACTACGTGCCGGACGTGTTCCGCAAGCAGTACGCGGACACGCCGGAAGAGGCGGACCGCTGGTACACCGATCCGGACAGCAACCGGCGCCCGCCCGAACTGCTGCCCCGTGACGAGGTCGCTCGCGCGATCAACGCGGAGGTCAAGGCGGGCCGCGGTACCGAGGCCGGCGGCGTCTACCTCGACGTGTCCGGCCGGCTGCCGGCCGACGTGATCCGTCGCAAGCTGCCGTCGATGTACCACCAGTTCCGGGAACTGGCCGATGTGGACATCACCGAACAGCCCATGGAGGTCGGCCCGACCTGTCACTACGTGATGGGCGGGGTGGAGGTCGACCCCGACTCCGCGCTCGCCGGAGTGCCCGGGTTGTTCGCCGCGGGTGAGGTATCCGGCGGCATGCACGGGTCGAACCGGCTCGGCGGAAACTCGCTGTCGGACCTGCTCGTCTTCGGCAAGCGGGCCGGGGAGTACGCGGCGCGCTACGCCGCCGAGGTCGGTACCGCCCGCCCGAAGCCCTCACCGTCCGATGTGGACGCCGCCATGGACGCGGCGCTGGCACCGCTCTCGCGCGGCGAGGGCGGCGAGAACCCGTACCAGCTCCAGCAGGAGCTGCAAGTCGTGATGGGGGATCTGGTCGGCATCATCCGGCGCAAGTCGGAGCTGGTAGAGGCGCTGGAGCGGCTCGGCGAGCTGAAGGAGCGGGTGGCCAAGGTGGGCGCGACAGGCGGTCGGCGCTACAACCCCGGCTGGCACCTCGCGCTGGACCTACGCAACATGCTGGTCGTGTCGGAGTGCACGGCCCGTGCCGCGCTGAAGCGCGAGGAGTCCCGCGGCGGGCACACCCGTGAGGACTTCCCGAAGATGGACCCGAGCTGGCGGCGCGTCAACCTGGTCTGCGCGCTCGACGAACACGGCGACGTTCACGTGGATCGCCAGCCGTTGCCCGAGATGCGGCCCGACCTGTTCGCCCTGTTCGACCCGACCGAACTCGCCAAGTACCTGACCGACGAGGAACTGTCCACTGTGCATGGAGGAAACTGATGAGCGCCAAGCGGCACTTCCGTGTCTGGCGCGGTGACGCGAACGGCGGCGAGCTCGAGGACTACCAGGTCGAGGTGAACGAGGGCGAGGTCGTCCTCGACGTCATCCACCGCCTCCAGGCCACCCAGGCGCCCGACCTGGCCTGCCGGTGGAACTGCAAGGCTGGCAAGTGCGGCTCGTGCTCCATGGAGATCAACGGCATGCCGAAGCTGGGCTGCATGGCGCGGATGTCGACGTTCGCCCCTGACGAGACGGTCACGGTCACTCCACTTCGGACATTCCCGATCATCCGCGACCTCGTTACCGACGTGTCCTTCAACTACACCAAGGCACGCGAGATGCCGGCCTTCGCTCCGCCTGCCGACCTGGCCCCCGGCCAGTACCGGATGAAGCAGGTCGACGTGGAGCGCTCGCAGGAGTTCCGCAAGTGCATCGAGTGCTTCCTCTGCCAGAACACCTGCCACGTCGTCCGCGACCACGAGGAGAACAAGCGCGCGTTCGCCGGCCCGCGGATGTTCATCCGGGCGTCCGAGCTGGACATGCACCCGCTGGACGCCCGCCGCGACCGCAAGGAGTTCGCCCAGGCGTCGCAGGGACTCGGCTACTGCAATATCACCAAGTGTTGTACCGAAGTGTGCCCGGAACACATTAAGATCACGGACAACGCGATTATCCCGATGAAGGAGCGTGTCGTGGACCGGCGGTACGACCCTCTCGTCCGGCTCGGCCGGAAGATCCTTCGTCGCGACCAGCTGGAGCCGGCATCGACGCCGACCGGCCGGCCCGGTGACCAGCCGCACGTACACGTGACCGACTCGCCCGCGCCGTTCGTGCCGGCCGGCGTGCAATGGGCGAGCCCCGAAGCCGCACCCGAGGCGGCGCCGGTCGGCGCGGACGGCCGGCTGCCGCTCACCGAGGCCACGTTCGACCGGGCCGGTGCGTCCTCGCCGTTCGGAGACGACGTCCAGTTCCCGCTGCCGGTCGAGCAGCTGCGCTACCAGCCACCGACCCAGCGGGACTAACTCGTCACCAGCTGCCGCATGGCGCGGAGGTAGCGTCCGGCAGCCCAGCGCTGGGTGGCGCGAGTTGCCGGTCCACCGACCTTGGCGTACCACGTCGCCGGTCGGCTGAACGCCCGCACCTCGAACCAGACCTTGCCGTCGAGGTCTTGCTCGCGACTGCGGGGCTCGCTTCGCTCGCTCCTCGCGCTCGCGTCCGGCTCGCGGACGACCACGAACGCCTCCTCGCCCGACGCCGGGTGTCCGGGCAGCGTGCCGTACCCGAACCCGTACCGGTCCGGCTCGTCGACGACCCATACCACGCGGCACGGCGCCCACAGTCGGGCCGGCCCGGCCCCGATGCCCACGCGAACCTCGGCGCCCTCGCGAACGGCGGGCTCGGATGTGCGGACCGCGAACCCGGCCGAGGTGAACATCCGCCATTCCCGCAACGCCGCCCGCCCCCGGTCGAAGGCCGCCCCTTCGCCGAGGAGGCCACGCCGCTCCACGTACTTGTAGCCGGCCGGAATCGAGGTCATCTCACGGGTCGCGCCGACGTCCGGGTAGGTGAACTCCATCCACCGGACGCTACGCGGTCGACGTGTAGTCCGTACCGTCGAGGACCGCCCGGTAGTCGTCACGGTCGAGATGGTGGCACCACGGCAGGTTGCGCCCGGGGAGCCGCAACCGGAAAGTGGTGGTCCAGCTCGCGACCTCTACGCGGGCGAGCTTCAGGTCGACGACCGTCTCGATGGCCGGCAGGAAGTCGCTGTCCAAGCTGGCCAGGACGCCGACGTCGTAGGCCCGCTCCACCGCGAGCCGGACGAAGTCGACGGCGAGCGCGACGTCGATGCCTTTCTCCTGCGGTGGCACCTGTGGCCAGCCTGACGGGTAGCGCAACGGTCGCCGAATGACGGTCACGACCTGATTCCGGCCCCAGGCACTTGCTTGCCGATCGGTCGCGGCATGGGCGCGAGGTTGACGGCGCCGGTCGGGATCACCTCTATAGATCCGCACGCCTACCAGTTGACCGCCGGTGTTACGCCGGCTCACCAACAGCTCTGCGAGCTTGACCGGATCGAGGTGTGTCCGCGCCAGGCTGACTCCCGGTCGCTGAAACTGTCCATGGGCTGTGAGGTGAAAGTTCTGGTAGTCGAGGAAGACCATCACCCGTGGCGGGTTCACCTGCGTCGGGGCAGAAATAACCCCGCCAGGCCCGGAGGACGGCGGGGAATGATGCGGCAAGGATAGCATCGCTGTTTCCTCCGAAACAACTCGTCGTATCCCTCCCGACAGGTGCAACCTACCCGTGGAGTGCGACAGAAACGGGGCTCAGCCGGCGAGCAGTGGCCGGAGCGCCGCGACGATCGGGGCGTCCGCCGGCAACCAGGGAACGCTGTCCAACTGGTGAGCGGCGAGCCAGCGCAGTTCGGAGTGCTCCCGCGGATGCGGGGTCCGCGAGTCGACGATCCGGGCGGCGTACACCTTCAGCACCGCGCGTCCGTGCCCGAGCAGGACGTCGTCACCGACGCGGTCCCCGACCTCGACGCGGACACCCAGTTCCTCGTCGACCTCGCGGATCAGCGCCTCGACCTCGCTCTCCCCGTCCTCGACCTTGCCGCCGGGAAACTCCCAGCGCCCGGCCGTGTCGGGCGGTTCCGACCGCGCGCAGGCGAGGACCCGGCCGCTCGCGATGATCGCGGCGCCCACGATCACGCGGAGTCGGCTGGCGTGTTCGGTATGCACGGCGGTCAAGCGTGCCAGAACAATCCTCATTTCGGGTGCCGGGGCCGTCCCGTAGGACACCAGAAGCCAGAAATGTGGCCGTGGACACACCGACCTTGCGGCGGCAGACTGAGTCACGGACCATGACGACCCGGCAACAAATTGGCCACAAGCCGGCAACGACGCCAGGGAGGTGTGGGCATGCGCGCTCGATGGGGCAGACAGCAGAGTAGCGACTACCTCAGCGACGCGCTGACCTTCCTGGCCGGCTGGACGAGGAGTGGCCGCGAGATCCGCCGTACGCTGCGGCTCGACGACTCCCAGCACGCCGCGCTCACCGAGCGGATCAAAGTCGCGGCCGACACGTTGCAGGTCCAGCCGGACATCCGGCGCCGCGAAGGGCACACCCAGATCCGGGTACGCACACCGGACGGCAGCGCGCTCAGCGCCGGCGAGGTGACGCTCGCGGCCCGCATCGAAGACGCGTACCGGTCGATCACTGGAACGGCCTAGGTACCGTCGGCCGTATGGCTGACGTCGCACACGACCGAAAGGAACAACTCCGGCAGATCCAGAGCGGACTCCTGCCCGGCGAGGAGATCATCGCGGTCTACGACGCGATCGGCGCGGGTACCGGCTTCATCGGCCTCACCACGAAGCGAGTGATCATCCAGGACAAGTCGTTCATCGGCAAGAAGGTCGCAATCACCAGCATCCCGTACGCGAAGATCACCAGCGTGAGCGTGGTCAGCAACAAGTCCTGGGCCGGCGACTTCTTCTCGACCGGCTCCATCGCCATCAACGTCGGTACGCACACGTACGAGGTCGACTTCCGTGGTGAGCAGAAGGGCCACCACGTACACAACGTGATCCTGCATTACCTCACCGCGTGAGTTGACCAAGGCACCTCGCCGTGTTCATAATTTGAAGATGTTCAGCGCGACTGAACTTACTCCAATTCTGAACACCGCGATCGAGCGCCTGCGAGAGGCTGGCCTCGAGGTCAGGAAGCTCGCGCGTGCGGACGCCGGCTACGATGCCGTGCTCGAGATCACCACCCCGGCCGGTACCGAGACGTATGCGGTCCGCACCACGCTCCGCGTGTCGCCGGGCTTGGCAGCGACCACTCCGCCATCGAACGACAGCCGACCGCTGATCGTCACGGAGTACATCCCGGAACCCGTCGCTGAGTCCCTGCGTCGTCAGGACGTCCACTACGTCGACACGGCCGGCAACGCCTACCTGAGGTCGCAAGGGTTCCTCCTCGACATACGAGGCCGGCCGAGGCCGAATCGACCGCGACCCGGCGATCGCGGCAGACCGCTACGGGCGTTTCGGGCCAAGGGGCTCGAGGTGTTGTTCGTGCTCCTGGCCGACCCGGACGCCATCGCGGGCAACTACCGGAACATCACTCGCGCCAGCGCCGCGTCACTGGGCACCGTCCACTGGGTGGTCAAGGAACTGGAAGAGGCGGGTTACGTCGCCGCGGACGGCGACCGGAAGCTACATCGCAGCAGAGAGCTGCTCAGCCGGTGGGTGGAGGCGTACACATTGGACCTCTATCCCCGGCTGACACTGGCGACCTTCGACGCCCAGGATCCGATGTGGTGGAAGACCGCCGACGAAGCCATGCGCGCGAACGACGCGCAGTGGGGCGGTGAGACCGCGGTTCACCGCACGTACAAGCGGCTACGACCGGGTCGCGCCATCGTCTACGCGAACACCGTCCCCACCCGACTGGCCACCGAGTACCGCTTCCGTAAGGCTCCGGAGTCGGGCAATGTCGAGGTCCGTCAACGCTTCTGGACGCTGGCCTCGGATCGGACCGACATCGTCGTACCGTCACCGCTGATCTACGCGGACCTCGTTGCCTCCGGTGATCCCCGTCAGCTGGAAGCCGCTGCCCACCTGAGAGAGCATGATGCCCTTCTACGACGTCTCGACAACGGCTGAACTGGAAGCGACCGCTGGCGTACTCGCCCAGGTGTGTGACGCCGCAGCGAGAGCGAACCTCGAGATCATGGTGGTGGGAGCGGCGGCCAGGGACATCCTCATCGGGCACGTGGTTGGCTCGCCGCTACAGCGCGCCACCACCGACATCGACGTAGCCGTTGCTGTAGCTTCCTGGTCCGATGTCGAGCGCCTGACCGCACAGCTGAGTCGAACCGCCGACAGTGTGCACAGATTTGCCGTGCGGGGTGTCGACGTCGACATCATTCCGTTCGGCGGCATCGAGACTGACCGCCGGACGATCACCTGGCCCAACGACCACTCGATGGACGTGCTCGGCTTCCGCGAGGCGTACGCCGCCGCGGCCCAGGTAAAACTCCCCGGCGACCTGGTCGTTGCCGTCGCGTCTCTGCCGGCCCAGTCGGTTCTGAAGCTGATCGCCTGGCGGGACCGTCGCTACGAGAGCAGGCGGGACGCCATCGACCTGAAAGCGATTCTCGACGCGTATCACGAAGGCACCTACTTCGACGAGTTGTACGACGGTCATGTCCACCTGCTCGAGAAGCATGGGTTCGATCCGGTGCTCGCCGGCGCCGAGCGGATGGGCCTCGAGGCGAGCAGCCTCCTTCACCCGCGGTACCAGACCGCGATCACCGACCTCCTCGACCACGACACATCGCGCGACGCCCTGCTCGCGGACATGGGCACGATGCCCGGCCTCGGCCGCTCGATGCTGTCGGCGTACCGCGAGGGTTTCAGACGTTGAAGCGGAACTCGACGACGTCGCCTTCCTGCATCACGTACTTCTTGCCTTCGATGCGGACCTTGCCCGCGGTCTTGGCCGCGGCCATCGAACCGGCCGCGACGAGATCGTCGTACGCGACCACCTCGGCCTTGATGAACCCGCGCTGGATGTCGGAGTGGATGACACCCGCCGCCTCCGGCGCCAGCGCGCCGGCCGGGATCGTCCACGCCCGCGCCTCCTTGGGCCCGGCGGTGAGGAATGTCTGCAGGCCCAGCGTCCGGAACCCCACCCGCACGAGCTGATCCAGCCCGGGCTCGGTCTGCCCGATCGACTCCAGTAGCTCGCGTGCCTCGTCCGGCGGAAGGTCGACGAGCTCCGACTCGACCTTCGCGTCCATGAACACCGCATCGGCCGGCGCTACGAGGGCCCTCAGCTCGTCGATCGCGTCCGCGTTGGCCAGCTCGGCTTCGTCCACATTGAACACATAGAGGAATGGCTTGCCGGTGAGCAGGTGCAGGTCGCGCAGGTCGGCCGGGTCGATGCCGGCTCCCGAGGCACCGGCGTACAGCGTCGTGCCCGTCTCCAGCAACTCCTTGGCGGCTACAGCGGCGGCGTGGGCGGCGACCCGTTCCTTGCGGACCTTCGCCTCCTTCTCCAGCCGTGGCAACGCCTTCTCGATCGTCTGAAGGTCGGCGAGGATCAGCTCGACGTTGATGGTCTCGATGTCGTCGGCCGGCGAGACCTTGCCGTCGGCGTGCGCGACGTTGGGATCCGCGAAGGCGCGCACGACCTGGCAGATGGCGGTCGCGTCGCGCAGGCTCGTGAGGAACGCGTTGCCGCGCCCACGGCCGGTCGACGAACCGCGTACGAGGCCGGCGATGTCGACGAACGTGACCTGCGCCGGCACGATCTTGACCGAGTCGAACATCTCGGCGAGGACGCCCAGCCGCGCGTCGGGCAGGTCGACGACACCCACGTTCGGCTCGTTCGAATAGCTCTTGGCCAAGGCGCTGTTTCGCGTCATCGCGTTGAACAACGTGCTCTTACCGACTGCCGGCAGCCCCACGAGACCGATCGTCAAACCCACGGCGTGCCAGTCTACGCGGCGACCCGGATCCCGCCGATCAAGGGCAAATCGGCGCGGTTTGACGATCGAATCACGCCAAGTCGCCCTTGATCGACGGGGAAACGCGGCGGCGCACGGTGATGTCCGATTTCCGCGAGCCAGGAGCTGCGGGACGGGGCAGGATCGAAAACGTGGAACTCGACTTCGACCGCTGCTACCGGATCGTCGACAGCCGCGATCCGCGGTTCGACGGCTGGTTCTTCACGGCCGTGACGACTACCGGCATCTACTGCCGGCCGTCCTGCCCCGCGTTGACGCCCA
>DASRII010000102.1:0-8868 GCA_035650075.1 Micromonosporaceae bacterium
TGGTGGTTGTACGGCACCGGGATCGCCAGCGGGTGGTAGTCCACCTTGCGCGGTACGAACGAGCAGACCACGAAGTTTGGCCCCTGGAACGTCTGATGCACCGGCGGCGGTTGGTGAACCCGACCGGTGATCGGTTCGAAGTCGTGGATGGAGAAAGCCCACGGGTAGAGGCAACCGTCCCAGCCGACGACGTCGAAGGGGTGGTCGGCGTACGTCATGCGGGTCCAGCCGCGCCGGTGCTGGACATAGACGTCCACATCGGACCCGTCGACGAGCAAGGGCTCGGTCGGCCCGCGCAGATCCCTTTCGCAGTACGGCGAATGCTCCAGGAACTGGCCGCGCACCGAGAGGTACCGCTTCGGAGGTCCAATGTGGCCGGTCGCTTCGATGATGAGCAGCCGGACCGGTCCGTCGACCGGTACGACCCGGTGGATGACCGAGGTCGGGATGATCACGTAGTCGCCCTCGGTCACGTCGAGCGCTCCGAACGTCGACTCGACGCGTGCCCGGCCGGCCTCGACGTACAGGCATTCGTCCCCGATCGCGTTGCGGTACAACGGCGACGGTTGATCGGCGACCACATAGGACACCCGGCAGTCCTCGTTGGCGAGCAGGTGCTGTCGGCCGAGCACCGCGTCGCCGGCGCCGTCGAGCTTGTGGGTGCGGAAGTGCCGTGGCTTCAGCGGCCGGTTGGCGATCCGCGTCCACGGTGGAGGGTCGTGCTCCTCGGACGCCACGATGGCGGTGGGAAGGTGCCGGTGGTAGAGCAACGACGAGTCGGACGAGAAGCCCTCCTGACCCATCAGCTCCTCGGCGTACAACCCGCCGTCGGGCTGGCGGAACTGAGTGTGGCGCTTGGGTGGGATCTCACCGATCCGGCGGTAGTACGGCATAGTACGCTCCTTTTCGCCCCGTTCCCGGACACCGCCGTCCGATAATCGGACAGTGTTGTCCGCCGTACGTAGCGTCTACTAGATTGCGGTTTCGTGTCAATGTCAGCTGAGCCTTCCGGCGGGTGGGCCAGCGCTGGCGCGCCGGCCCACCCGCCGATGTCACCGCAGGTGCCCCGCGTGTTCGCCGGTCTCGTCGACGACGCCGCGGTCTTTCCGCCGGGCAACGCGCCGCTGCCCGAGGCGATCGAAGGGCACCGGGCGCACCGGGTGGCGTGGTACTCCGAACTCGTCGGCCCGCTCCTCGTCCCGGCCTCCTCACTCGGCGACCTAGCCACGCTGCTGGACCACGGGGAGCGCCTGACGATCGGCGTCATCGGGGACACCGGGCTCGACGGCCTGAAGGCCGCCCAACCCACCGACGCCATCGAGATCCGGCAGGTCGAGGTCGCGGTGGCCAAGCGCGGCGAAGACCCGCTACCCGGCCTCCGCACACTGCTCACCCAACTCGCGGACCGGCCGGGGGTGCTGGGGTACGCCGAAGTCCCGCTGACCTGGGGCCTGCTCAGCGCCCTGGACGCGCTCGCCGAGGCGCGGGCGGGCGGGGCACCCATCGCCCCCAAGTTCCGGACCGGCGGACTGGCCTCCGAGCTGTTCCCGACGCCCGTCGAGCTGGCCGCGGTCGTCTGCGCCTGCCGGGACCGGCGGCTACCGTTCAAGCTGACCGCGGGTCTGCACCACGCGATCCGGTACACCGATCAGGAAACGGGTTTCGTGCATCACGGGTTCTTGAACGTACTCGCCGCATCCGTCGTCGCGGCCGACGGCGGTGAGGTGCACGACGTGGCCGAGCTGCTCGGGGCGACGGACGCCGTACCGCTCATCGAGACCGCCCGCCGGAAGCTGACCCAGGACCGTCCACTGTGGATCGGGTTCGGTACCTGCAGCATCGCCGAGCCACTGGCCGACCTGGAGCAGTTGGGATTGCTGCGATGACGGACTACGGCCTGGCCTACGGCGCCACGGCGGACGGGTTGTGGGTACGCGTCGGGGACCAGGCGCTCGACCTCGCCGCGGCCGAGGAGCGCGGGCTCGTCGACGCGGGCGGTGCGCTGCGGCAGTCGCGGCTCGACGCCCACCTGGCGCAGGGTCCGGCCGCCTGGCGCGCGGTGCGCAGGCAGCTGAGCGAGCTGCTGACCGATCCGGCGGAGGTACGCCCCCTGCTGCGTCCGGTCGACGATCTGGTGCTGCAGCTACCGTTCACGGTCGCGGACTACGTGGACTTCTACTCGTCGGAGAATCACGCGAGCAACGTGGGCCGCCTGTTCCGGCCCGGCCAGCCCCCGCTGCCGCCGAACTGGAAGCACCTGCCGATCGGCTACCACGGCCGGGCCGGCACGGTCGTCGTCTCCGGTTCCGACATCACCCGCCCGTGCGGCCAGCGCAAGGAAGCCGACGGCCCGGTCTACGGCCCCAGTACGCGGCTGGACATCGAGGCCGAGGTCGGGTTCGTGGTCGGCGTACCGAGCCAGCTCGGCGAACGCGTACCGGTCGACGCCTTCGCCGACTACGTCTTCGGCGTCGTGCTGCTCAACGACTGGTCGGCACGGGACATCCAGGCATGGGAGTACCAGCCGCTCGGGCCGTTCCTCGGCAAGTCGTTCGCCACCTCGATCTCGGCCTGGGTCACGCCGCTCGAGGCCCTAACCAACGCCTGGGTACCCGCGCCGCCGCAGGATCCGCCGGTCGTCAGCTACCTCGCCGACCCGGATCGGCGAGGTCTCGACCTGCGGCTGGAGGTGGACCTCAACGGCGAGGTCGTATCCCGCCCGCCGTTCCGGACCATGTACTGGACGCCCGCGCAGCAGCTCGCCCACCTGACCGTGAACGGGGCGTGTCTGCGTACCGGAGATCTGTTCGCCTCCGGCACGGTCTCGGGCCCGACGCGGGGCGAGACCGGCTCGTTGCTGGAGCTGAACTGGGGTGAGGCCTTCCTCGCGGACGGCGACACCGTGACGATCCGCGCCACCGCCCCCGGACCCGGCGGTACGGAGATCGCCCTCGGCGAGGTCACCGGGACCATCCGACCGGCCGAGGAGTGACCATGTCGACGGTCGAGGTCGAACGGGTCGTCGAAGCGCCACTAGATCGGGTCTGGGCGGTATTTACTGATCTGTCCATCCGTGCACGTCTTTTGACCACTGTGGACGGTGTGGAGGTCGTGACCCGTGGACCCTTCGGCCGCGGAACCATGTGGCGGGAGACCCGAACCGCGCCCGACGGTACCGAGCTGACCGAGGAATTCCAGGTCATCGAGTGTGTGCCGCAGCGCGGGTTCACGGTCGCGTCGCCCGGTATCGGCGCCGACTACCGGTTCGTCTACACGTTCACGCCGATCGAGGAGGGCCGGCACAGCGGCGGTACCGCGGTCGGCGTAGTGCTCGAGGGCACCCCCAGCGACGCGAAAGGCCGGCTGGTCGCACTGGTGTTCGGGGCTCTGGCAGCCCGGACCGTGGAGGGCGCGCTGCGCCGTGACCTGGATGACCTGGCCGAGGAGGCCGAACGCCAGTAGTGACGCGATCGTCGTTGACGTGACTTGTCCGCTGCAAGATCGCAGCGGCCTCGGTAAGGTCCACGCCGTGAGGTTGCGCGGGGGCAGACGGTGGTACGGGCGCCTCGGGGGCGCCGCCGCGGTCGTGGCTGTCCTCGGGGTGACCGCGGTGATCGGGTACCGGGTGTTCGCGCCCGGCGAGATCGCCTCGCCGGCCCAGACGGCCGCCTACCCCACGGCCAGCCCAGAGGCCGACCTCGGCGTGACCAGCGAGCTATGGCGTACGCCGCTGTTGATCGACGGCCACCTCCGGGTGTACGCGGCACAGCGCCAGGTATGGGCCGACGGGCCGATCAGCGCCCGCACCGAGATGACCGCGTTCTGGTCTTTCCGCCGCTGGCCGCAGGAGGTCACCGGGGTGGTGACCGTGGAACACGTCGTGGTGTCCCGCTGGTCCGACGGCGAGGTCGTCGCACTGGACGCCCGTAACGGTGAGGTGGCCTGGCGGGTGAACGGGCCACTGGACCGGCTGCGCGACGACGCCGGCTACACCGGACGCCGGACGGGCGCGATGACCGTGTACGACGGGACGAACCTGCACACCGTTCGCGGTCGGGGCGGGGCGGCGGTAGTGGTCGTCGAGTCGCCCACCGAGGCCCGTGGGTACGTGGCCGCGACCGGGCGGGAGCTGTGGCGCCAGCCGATCGGCCCGGACTGTTCTCGGGGCTGGACCGGTGCCGGCTTCTATGTCCAGCCGTGCAGCCAAGTCCACGCGCGCGACGCGTGGAGCGGCGCCATGGTGTGGACCTGGCGGCCGTCCGGGGCCGGGCCCGACACGGCCGACGGACCGACCTGGACCGCCGAGCCGGTCGGCTGTGAGATCGGCCGGTCGGAGTGCCGGGCGGTGCGCACGTACGAACCCTCCAAAAGGTCGACCGTGGTCTGGCTCCTCGACGGGTACGGCGAGACCCGGGAGGACAGTGGCGGCGCCGAGCGCAGTTGGCCGACCCAGGCGCCCCTGCTGGCTTCGAACGACGCCTGGCTCGCCGGCGACGTCGTCGTCGACGCGCCGGGCCCCACGCGCGAGCTGATCGCCCGATCCGTCCACACTGGACAGTTGGCCTGGCGGTGGACGGGCGGCAGCTACACCGACACCAGCCCGGTGACCGTCGTCGCGGCCACTCCCGACGCGCTCTGCCTCGTCTCGGAGAACGACACGTTCATCGCGCTCGACCCGCACAACGGCGACGAGATCGGACGGTTCTCCCTCGACAAGTGGCCGAACATCGGTGCCAGCTCGCCGAATTGGACGGCGGGTCACGTGTACTCCCGGGGCCGGTACGTCGTCGTCGAGCGGCTGCTGCCCGACGGCGACCCGCAGGCCGACGACAACGCGTACTACTTCAGCCTGCGTCCCGTGCTGATCGCGGGCTGGTGAGACGTCGGCTGAACCGCTAGATTCACGGCCAGCCATACGGGGGCCGTGAGTCGGGGCCTCCACGATGCTTGGAGGCACGGTGACCGCACCAGTCGGACTGCCCGCCGACCTACAGTTGGGCGCCCATCGCGTGACGTACCGCGCCGCGCGGATGCACAGCGCAAGGCTCGTCCTCATCATCATCACGGGCATCGTTACGTTGCCGGTGTTCGGGATCGGTCTGGTCTTCCTCTATCTCGCGTTCCGGACGCCGAACCTGAGCAAGAAGCAGGCCGCGAAGAACATCAATCTCTTCCAGGGTGGACTGGTGGTCGCCGACGGGTCCGGCCCGGTGAGCGTCTACCGCTGGGATGCGATGACCGTTCTGCAGGAGATCACCAGGCGGTACGTGAACGGTGTCTACGTCGGAACGACGTACAAGTACACGTTGCTCGGTGCCGACGGTGGCACGACCAAGCTGACCGAGTTCTACTCCAAGCCGGAGGAGTGGGGTCCGCTCATCCAGCGCGAGGTCACCGTGGCCCAGCTACCGCGCGTCATGGAGACGATCGGCCGCGGCGGGACGTGTCGATTCGGTGACCTCGCCATCAACCGGGACGGTCTCTCGATCGGCGAGCGCGCCCTGGGCTGGCCCGAGATTCAGGAGATCGACGTCGCCTCGGGGTACCTCCGCATCAAGAAGACCGGGAAGTTCCTGCGGTCGACCCAGCCGGTCAGCAAGATCCCGAACTTCTTCGTGTTCCTGTCCGCCGTCCACGAGGTGCGCGGTTAACGCAGCGCCGACCCCGCCGCCGCCAGGAACGCGTCGTTCTCGGCCGGGGTACCGACCGTGACCCGCACGCCTTCGCCCGGGAAGGGCCGCACGATCACGCCCTGCGCCTCGCACACCTGCCCGAACTCCACCGACTTGTCGCCCAGCGGCAGCCAGACGAAGTTGGCCTGACTGTCCGGTACGTCATTGACGATCTTCCGGACGGCGGTCGTGAGCCGATCGCGCTCGGCGATCACGAGCTCGCACCGGCGCCGCATCTCGGCGTCCTGCCGGAGCGCGGCCAGCCCGGCGGCCTGCGCCGCGGCCGAGGTCGAGAACGGCGTGACCACCTTGCGAACCGCGGCGGCCACCTCCGGCTGCGCGATCAGGAAACCGAGCCGCAGCCCGGCCAGCCCCCACGCCTTGGACAGCGTGCGCAACACGACGACGTTGGGCCGGTCGCCGTACGCCTCGAGGCCGTCGGGCACCTGCGGGTCGGTGACGAACTCGCGGTACGCCTCGTCGATGACCACGAGCACGTCCGCCGGTACGGCGTCGAGGAACTCGTCGAGCTCGGCGCGGCGCAGACTCGTACCCGTCGGATTGTTGGGGTTGCAGACCAGGACCACCCGCGTCCGTGGCGTGATCGCGGCGGCCATCGCGGGCAGGTCGTGTTCGTGTCCTTCGGTGTTCGGCACGCGGATGCTGCTCGCGCCGGTGGTGGCGGCGATGATCGGGTAGGCCTCGAACGACCGCCAGGAGTAGAGGATCTCGTCACCCGGCAGGCACGCCGTGCGCGTGACGTGCTCGGTCAGGGCCACCGAGCCGCAACCGGTGGCGATCCGGTCGGGCGTGACGCCGTAGCGCTCGGCCAGCGCGTCGCGCAAGGCCACGACACCCATATCGGGGTACCGGTGAATGCCCGCGGCCGCCCCGGCGATGGCATCGACGACGCCCGGCAGTGGGCCGTACGGCACCTCGTTGCTGGCGAGCTTGATGGCCTCGGGCAGGCCCAACTCGCGCGCCAGGTCGGCCGGGTTGCGGCCGGGCACGTAGTTCGGCAGCGCGTCGAGGTCGGCGCGAGTCAGCCGGTTCATGACTGCTCCTTGCGTGGTGTGGACCGTCCAACGTGGACGACGACGGTCTGGGCGTACCGGTCGTGCAGGGCCAGTCGCAGTGGCCGATCGAGCAGGACGAGTGAGCAGCCGGCGATCTGGATGAGCAGACCGAAGCCCGCGCACACCCAGAGCAGGGTCGGCATGGCCAGCGGGTACCAGCGCCGGACCGCCCGGCCGAAGCCGAGCCGATCGTCGCTCTCCAGCCGCATCACCTTGATGCCGAGCAGCCGCTTGCCCGGGGTCTGGCCGTTGTTGGCCAGCGCCGGTACCTCGTACGCGAACCACAGGGCCAGCCCGATCAACAGGATCGTCCACAGGAGAAGGTCGAGCCGCTCGGTCGACGTGATGTTGGCTGTCGACTCCCCGGCGGCGGCACGACGCCACGCCTCCTCCAGGTACTCCACTGCACCGCGCACGTACCGGTAGACGAACCAGCCGTTGACGAGGGCGTTGAGGGCGAGGATGGCGGCGATGTCGAGCAGCCTCGCCACGAGGCGGGCGTTGGGAGTCGCCTGTGGTAGGCCGTGCGGGTGGACGAGCCGCGCCGGCAACGGATACCAGGGTCTGGGTGGTACCTGCTGACCCACTGTGGACGGTGGAGTGTGGACAGTCGAAAACGAGGGCGGCGGCGGCGGCGGCGGCGGTGGCGATGGTGGACCGGCCGGCGGGGTGGCATCCGCCGGTAGCGGCGAACCGAGCCAACCCTCGCCGTCCCAGTACCGCTGGGTGGCGGGATCGGCCGGATCCTTGTACCAACCGGGAGCGATACTCATGCCACCGGCGCCTTCACGACAACGGTCTGCGCGAACTTGTCGTGCAGGCACTGCCGGAACGGCTGGTCCCAGAGCTGCCACAGCCCGTCGATCCAAGCCAGCAGCGGCACGAACACGGAGCCGACCGAGTCGACGAGCCAGCGCTTGGTCGCCATGCCCCGGGTCAGGGTCAACGCGGGGTCGACCGGTACCACACGTATCTTCATGACGCGCTTGCCGATGGTCTGGCCGGTGCGGAACATCATCTCGACCCGGTAGACGTAGTACAGCGCCAGTTGCAGCACGAAGAGCACGAGGTACACCCACAGCAGCGGCAGCATCGACCGGAAGAACTCGGCGTAGAACGCGCCGAGGTCCTCGGGCGGTGTGGCCACCGGGTCGGTCGCCTGGTTCATCCAGTCCGTCATGATCGAGAACTGGAGGATCATCGCGGGGATCGTGAAGATCAGGCTGATGCCGAGCAGGATCGCGTAGTCGATGATGAACGCGACGACCCGGTCGCTGAACTCGGCCAGCGGGGCGCCGTTCGGCGCGAGGGGCAGCGGCCGTGGCGGCGGCGGGCCGGGGTACCCGTACCCCTGCTGCGGGATGTGCCGCGGCGGCGGTGCGTAACCCGGCGGCGGCGGGCTGGACCATTGCTGCTCTGTCACGGGGTAAGTCTTACAGGTTCCCGCGCAGCTCCTGCTCCCGCTCGATGGCCTCGAACAGGGCCTTGAAGTTTCCCTTGCCGAAGCCGAGCGAGCCGTGCCGCTCGATCAGCTCGAAGAAGAACGTCGGCCGGTCCTGGATGGGCCGGGTGAAGACCTGCAGCAGGTACCCGTCCTCGTCCCGGTCCACGAGGATCCGGCGCTGCTTCAGCTCGCCGATCGGCACCCGTACCGAGCCGATGCGGGCGCGCAGCGCCGGGTCGTCGTAGTACGAGTCCGGCGTGTCGAGGAACTCCACCCCGGCCGCCCGCATCGCGTCGACCGTGGCCAGGATGTCGTTGGTCGCGAGAGCGATGTGCTGGGCGCCCGGGCCGCCGTAGAACTCGAGGTACTCGTCGATCTGCGACTTCCGCTTGCCCACGGCCGGCTCGTTGAGCGGGAACTTCACCTTGCGCGTCCCGTTGGCGACCACCTTGCTCATCAGCGCCGAGTACTCGGTGGCGATGTCGTCGCCGATGAACTCCGCCATGTTGGTGAAGCCCATCACCCGCTTGTAGAACTCCACCCACTCGTCCATCTTGCCGAGCTCGACGTTGCCGACGATGTGGTCGACCGCCTGGAAGAATCGCTTGTGCGGCTTGGCGACGATCGGGTCGGCCTTGATGAAGCCGGGCCGGAACGGGCCGTGGTACCGGGAACG
>DASRII010000103.1:0-6320 GCA_035650075.1 Micromonosporaceae bacterium
GTCCCCGAGCAGTGGTCGGCGAGCAACTCGACGCTCGTGGTACCGCTGGACGGCTCGGTACGTATCCAGTTCCAGTTCCAGAACCCGCGGTAGAGAGCCGGGCCTATGCCGCGGTTTGACACTGAGGTGCCCCGGGTTGGATGGAGGCTATGAAGGTTGCGGTCCGACTCCATCGGCCGGATCCTGGTGTTGAGTGTAGTAGATGGTCTCGTAATCTGCGGGTGGGATGTGACTGCACCAGGAGTGAAGTCTGCGGTTGTTGTACCAGTCCACCCACTCCAATGTGGATAGTTCGAGGTGTTCGAGGTTGCGCCACGGCCTGTGCCGGCGGACCAGCTCCGCGTTGTACTGACCGAACACGCTCTCGGCGAGCGCGTTGTCATACGAGTCCCCGACGGTGCCGGCGGAACAGTTCACACCGGCGGCGGCAAGCGTTGCGGTGTAGCGGATCGACAGGTACTGCGTCAGAAGGGTCGACGCCGCACGTCCCGTCGTCGTCGCGGCCACCTGCCACCATCAAGATCCAGACTGGTCCCGCGCCTGTCTGGATGGACGCCGGCTGGCTGGACAATCACCGCCCGAAAGTGTCCGCGTCGGACGAGCACCGTAAGAGCACATGATCTTCCACAGTGGACGCTCGAAGATCGTCCATGAGGCGGTGTTCTCGCACGTCAGATACCTGTTGATGTTGCGCCGCCCGAAGGGACTCGAAACCCTAACCTTCTGATCCGTAGTCAGATGCTTTTGAGCCTCCACTCCCACGGTTACACTCTCACAAAGAAGTCCGATCGGCAAGCCCCCCGTCCGGAACGGAGGGCTTTGTATCGGCTGGTCCGGGCGCTGGGCGTCATCGAAGCGTGCACGACGGCGGCGCGACGGGAGCGGGCACGGCTCGTTCGTGCTGGAACTGTTCAGGAAATCCGGCCAGATAGCCGTCGTCCGAGCACCATCGGAGCACCGGGAGATCCATAGCAGCAGCTCCCGCACCGCCGCCGGGCTGCCGAGTATTCACCCGATGGCCCGGCACGAGACGACTACGGGGTGGGGGCGGTCGGTGTGGAACGGGCGAGTCCGGCGATGGCCGTGCACAGCTGCTCGGTGTCGGTGATGGCTTGCCGGGTGAGCTGTTCGGTGACGACGAGTCGCTGGCCGCGGGCGGCGTGGCTGATGGGGACGACGGCCAGGTACTTGTCGTCGACGATGCCGTCGTTGTGGGTGAACAGGTGCCGGGTGGCCCACACCTGTCGAAGCCGCTGCCACGTCGCGGCGTCCAGCACGGTGCGGAGGTCGGCGTACCCGGCGTCGATGAACAGGTCGGCGGTGCCGTCGAGGCGTTGGAAGATGTTGCCTTTGCCCGTGACTCTCTGGGCGGCGTTGGGAACCGCAGCATGGAAGGTGGCGCTGGCGAGGGTTTCGAGGATGCCGACGAGGTTCTCCAGCGTGTCAACCCAGATCCGGGTGAACACTCCCTGTTCGCGCAGCGTCGCCGCGGCGTCGGACGGGAGGTGGGTCAACGCGTCGAGGCGGGCGGTCTCGGCGGCGATCGCGTCCAGGGCGATGACGTTGGCGGGCAGCGGCCCGCACCCAGGGCAGTAGCGGAGCTCGCCGAACACCGCGTACCGCAATGCGCACGCGGCGCAGCTGCGGATACGGATCAGCCGTTCCTCGTTGATGCCGGGTAGCGGCTGCGGGTAGAACGGCGTGGACCGGTGGCTGATCTGGATGCCGAAGCCGGAACGTGGCCGTGGCGTCGACAACCCGCGAAGCGACCGGTCTAGCACGTTGCCGATCGACTGCATGGCCCAGTCCTCGACGGCGCGGGTGGCGCGGTCGAGCTGCTGCTGGGTGATGAAGTCGCTGTGTTCACCGTGGTGACCGCAGTACACGCACCACAGCTCAAGGTCGTCGGGCAGGGCCTCGTAGTCGTCGGCGTCGACACGAAACAGCTGCGAGCAGCTTGGGCACTGCCGGCCGAAGAAGCCGTGCTCGTCGGTCGGCATGCTGACCTGCATCCGTACCTCGTCGCCGGACTGGCCGAGGACGTGCAGCCCTCCGGCATCGAGAATCCACCACTCCACACAGAAGCATTGTGCCGGCCGGGCCGGACACTTCTGCTCTCCGCCCCGCGCGGACCGAGGTCGGGCTGGGCCGGCAACGTCGCCTCTCGCGGGCGGCCCACGCCGCGCGAGGGCGTACTCACAGCCGGCGGGGACCGTGGCGCCCGGCCGGGCCCACGCAACACCCCCGGCCACGTGGGCAGGGCGCCCGATGGAGGCGTCGAGGTGGCGGGCGCGTGCGGCTGTGACACCTACCCGGCAAATGCCGAGAACTGTCCGCCGGATGGTGGAGACTGCCATCCCATGAGAGTGCTGCACATCGCGGCGAAGGCGGACCACGTCCTGCGGCTGGCCCATCGTGACCAGCCGGTGGCGGCGATCATCGAGCTGGTCTGGAACTCCCTCGACGCCGAGGCGCACAACGTTGAAGTGAGCATCGAGCGGAACACGATGGATGCCGTCGAGACGGTCCGGATCGAGGACGACGGACACGGCATCCCGCCCGAAGGCATCCCCTCGGCGTTCGAACATCTGGGTGGGTCGTGGAAGGCTGCGGCCAAGGTCTCGCCAAACCTGAAGAGGCGGATGAACGGCAGCAACGGTCAGGGCCGGATCCGCGGCTTCGCGTTGGGCAGCGCGATCTCCTGGACGACGGTCGCCCGCGACACGACCGGGGTCCTGCACCGCACGGTGATCTCGAGCCGCGCGTCGGACCCGACCACAATCACGCCGTCCGAGACGCCGATCGTCGGCGAACAGGCCACCGGCACGGTGTTCCTGGCAGAGGACCCGGCCAAGCATGTCAACCGCATCACCGCCGACAGCGCGCGACCGAGGATCACGTCGACGTTCGCCCTGTTCCTCACCTCCAACCCGGACGTGACCATCCGGTTCGACGGCGCGGACCTCGATCCGGCGTCGGCCGAACTCCACCGCGCCGACTATCCGCTGACCGACTTCGCGAAGGGTGTTCAGGATCCGCCACTGCTGCGGATCATCGAGTGGTCCAACGATCCCGGCCGCGCGATCCACCTCTGCGAGCCGTCCGGATCGGTGCTGGAGACGATCTCGCCGGACATCCATACACCCGGCTTCCGTTATACCGCATATGTGATGTGGGAGGAGTTCAGCAAGCGGCAGGACGAACTGCTGCTCGCGGAGCTCCAGGCCGGCGAATTCGCCGAGGTGATCGCGGCCGTCCGGGAGCAGATCAAGGTACATTTCCGGGCCCGCGAGATGCAGCGACGGGCCGAGCAGATCCGGAAATGGAAGGCTGACGGCGACTATCCGTACGACGACGAACCGCAGAGCGAGGCCGACCGCGCCGAGCGCGAGACCTTCGACTTCGTCGCCACCACAGTCGCCCGCAAGATCCCCAAGTCCAGGATCGGACGTCGCACGACCCTAGGCCTGCTCAAGATCGCGGTGGCGACCGAACCCGGTTCGGTGCCGCGGATCCTCGACCAGCTCATGCCGCTACCCCGGCGCGAGCAGGACGCCCTCGCACGGCTGCTGGTCCGCACACCGATGTCAAAGTTGATCGAGGCCAACACCATCCTCACGAATCGGCTCGACTTCCTTGCCGCCTTCCGGGAGATGGTCTTCGATCCCGAGACCAGCAAGCTCGTCCGGGAACGGAAGGAGCTGCATAAGATCCTGGAGAAGGAGCTGTGGGTGTTCGGCGACGAGTACACCCTGCTCACCAGCGACCGGGGACTGGACGAGGTGTTGGCCAGGCACCTCGCCGTCCTCCGACCGGAACCGCGCGGTAGGGGACGGCTAGGCGGCACTGGTGCAGGTCTGCGGCGTGCGGACGGCTCCCGCGGAATCGTCGATCTCATGCTCTCGCAACAGCGTCGCGGCGTTGACCGCAGAGAACACCTCGTCGTGGAACTCAAACGACCTTCGGTGACCATCACACAGGCTGAAGTCGCACAGGTCAAGAGCTACGCCGACGTGGTCGCCCGCGATCCGCAGTTCCACGGGATCAACGTGCACTGGGACTTCTGGGTTATCTCATCGGAGCTCGACTCCACCGTGACACGGGATGCAAACCAGCCGAACAGCCCACCGGGGCAGATCGCAGCCTGGAACAACATGCGGATTTGGGCGAAGACCTGGTCCCAGATCGTCGACGATTGCGAGACCCGGCTACGGCTATTCAAAGACGCCCTCGAATACGACGCCAGCAAGGAACACGCCGCCGACTACATCAACCGCGCACACGACGCACAAACGATCCCCGCGCCACTACGAGGCGTCGACAAAGCCAACCCTGCCGGCGACGCTGCCTGACAAGAGCCACCCTCACCGGCAGTTCAATATGATGCCGACAGTAGGCTGGCCGAGCCGCATGGCCAGCCATATTCAGGAGCCGACCGAACGGGTCCCCACAGCCCGTCGGTTACGACCAGTTTCGCTACTGCGGGCCTTCTCGTGTTACGAAACTGACTAGTCCGGCCTGGCCTTCGTCAGTTTCCTCACAATCCATCCGAGTTTGTTCCTGGTGCCGTTGAGGAACGCGATGACGTCAGCGGTGACATCGTACTCGACGACGTCGGCCGGCCGGTGGTGATCGTGGGTATCGGTTGGAGTCTGAGGCCACCGCACAGGCCTCGCCGCCAACAGGGGTCTGTCAGGTCGGAGGGGCAGCGAGCAGCGATTCGAATGCTGCACGATGCTGCTGCGCGTCCTTTGACGCCTCCTCGTCCGTCTGTCGACCTAAGCTAACCAACCCTCCGCAGTCGTCACAGCGGGCGAAGTAGGGTCCGAAGTCTGGTACGGTTCCTGGTTCTTCCTGGACCATGTCCTTCACAATTTCGAATTCGTGTTGATCGAAGCGCGCGACCGCCAGGTGCCCAGTCGCCGCCTGAAGCTGTTGCCACACCGCCTCTTTGTGACGCCGTGCGTCGCCCTCAGCCTCGCCCTCTGAATCCCGATGTGGACCAACCCACATGACACACGTACCACAGAAGGCGCCAAAACAGCCTGTTTCAAAGCCCTCGTTCTCTAGCACTCCAACGCTCACATCGTGTTCTGCGGCGTCCTGTGGCATGGATGTCTCCTGCCTGCTGCGCAAGGCTCGCCGCGCGCATCTGTTCGTCACGCCGACCACGCTGATGCGTTGGCATCGCGCGCTGGTCAAGCGGTACTGGACGCGTCCGCACGACACGCCGGGCCGGCCCAGTACCAGAGCAGAAGTCCGCCGGCTGGTGCTGCGGCTGGCTACGGAAAACCCCACGTGGGGGTAGCGGCGCGTGCACGGTGAGCTGGCCGGGCTGGGGTATCGGATGGCCCCGAGCACCGTGTGGCGGATCCTCAGGCAGGCCAACCTCGACCCGGCCCCACTGCGCAGCGGCCCGACCTGGCGGCAGTTCCTGTCCGCGCAGGCGCACACGATCCTGGCCACCGACTTCCTCACCGTGGACACGCTGCTGTTCACCAGGCTGTATGTGTTGTTCGTGGTGGAGCTGTCCACCCGGCGGGTGCACCTGCTGGGCATCACCACCAACCCCACCGGCGAGTGGGTCACCCAACAGGCCCGCAACCTGCTGATCGACCTGGCGCACCACGTGTCGGCCGTGAAGTTCCTCGTCCGCGACCGGGATGCGAAGTTCAGCCGCGCCTTCGACGCGGTCTTCGCCGGCGACGGCGTGCGGATCCTGCTCATTTCGCCGCAGGCGCCTCAGGCCAACGCGATCGCCGAGCGCTGGGTGGGTACCCTACGCCGCGAGCTGCTGGACCGGATGCTGATCGTCAACCAGCGCCAAGCTGTCCACCGCCCTCACCGAATACGTCGATCACTTCACCCGGCATCGTCCGCACCGATCGCTGCAGCAGGCCGCCCCGCTGCGGGCCACTGCCCAACCCGGTATCCGGCGACACGACCCGGGTCCTGCGAGGAGATCGACCCGGCGGCCTCATCCACGAGTATGCGCAGGCCGCATGACCGCACCGTCATTCTCGGCACCCACAGCCGGACACCGGTGTCCAGCCGATCTGATCATTGATGGGTATCAGTGGCCAGACCGCCTGCCCGTTGTGCAGGGGGTATGCCAGCAAACGCCCACCGTTGATCCAGGTGCGGTACAGCTCGGGTACCGGGGTGGCGCAGGGGGGCCGCGACTCGGGCGCGCCACTGGGCAGGCACCCGTACCAGCCACGATGGCGGGTTGACCCGCCGTTCCGCGGGAATGGATCCAGCGCAGCTCAGCAGCCACTGCTCAAGATCCTGTGCCTCGACTCGACGCTCGGCCCGCCAGA